>DIRC01000059.1:0-32462 GCA_002427465.1 Clostridiales bacterium UBA5446
TCGGCAGTTTTGTTAGGAGCCGGAACGCACCCGGTTATCCATGAAGCGTGCTTCTATCTCAACATAAATTGCCATAAATTAAGCATGAGTCCGGTAATGAAATGTATGGAGGAATGCCAAATGGATAAGGATTTGCACATATCCCGAAGAAAATTCCTTAAGGGAGCCGCCGTCGGCGCGGCCGGATTGGCCGCCATGGGGCTGGCGGGCTGCACCGGCGGACAGGGCGGGACACCCGCCGCTGCGGAAACCCCGGCCCCGGCTGCGTCCCGGCCCGGGGAAACTGGGATTATCGCTCAGGCCATGCAGCTAAACTCGGCATGGCTTGAAAACGAACCTGTCATCGAGACAATTTCGGAAACCATAACATGCGGGGCCCTGGTCATCGGCGGCGGCACCGGCGGCCTGGAGTGCGGCGCGTCCCTGGCCGAAAAGGGTATCGACACCCTGATTATCGAACAGAACGCTGACGTCAGCACGCTTCGCAACGACTGGGGGTCCATTGGTTCCAGCTATCAGAAGGCTGAAGGCACCGTTATCGACAAAAGGGCGGCGGCGAATTACCATATTATGCAGAACGCCGGGCGTTTTGACCAGCGCCTGGTCAAAATCTGGGCCGAGGAATCCGGCGCAGCCGTGGATTGGGTGGGCGGCGTGCTGGAGCAATACGGCGCCGTGTTTCTGCACGAGGGCGGCTACGGCTCGGAATTCGGCCCGAATGTGCTCCCTAAATTCGCCACCGGACACAGCGCCCACTTTGACCATTCCGAATATCCCAACGGCAAGGAGATCATGAAGCAGTACATCTTGGATTGCGGCGGGAATTTCCGTTTTAATACCAAATTCGTCAAGTTTGAGCACGAGGGCCATAAGGTCACGGCCGCCATCGCCCGGGACACGGAAACGGGGGAATATATCCGGTTCGAGGCGCAAAGCGGCATCGTTCTCTGCACCGGCGGCTATCAGAACAACGAGGACATGATGAACGCCCTTCAGCCCGATACGCGCTGCCTTTACGGCATGCAGCTGGGCAGCACGGTTTACGGCGAGGGAATCAAGGCCTGCCTGTGGATGGGGGCGTCCATGGACGACGTGCACAGCACGATGCTGTTTGACAGGATGGCGCTGCTTCCCACGGAAACCCAGGCCAATTATACCGCGTTCAATATGGTGCGCATCGGCTCCCAGCCCTGGCTTAAGGTTAATCTGAGGGGCGAGCGGTTTTTCAACGAGTCCGGCCTGTACGACTATGCGCCCCACGCGGCGGCAGCCCAGCCGGGACGTTTGTGCTGCTCCATTTTCGACGCGGATTACTGGAAGCATATTACGCAATTTGAGACCATGGGATGCTCCCGGGCTTATCCATTCCCGAACGGGGCCGCCAACGACGGCCAGTACAGCCTCAAAGACGGTGAATTTGAGGCCGCCATGGACGCGGCTATCGCGGGATCGGTGGAAGCGGGGCTGATACAAAAGGCGGACACTCTGGAGGAACTGGCAGAGCTGCTGCGCGTTCCCGCGGACACCTTTATTGCCACGGTCGAGCGATACAACGCCCTTTGCGCCAAGGGCGAGGATGAAGATTTCTATAAAGAGGGCTACCGTATGCTGGCGCTGGAAAAGCCGCCCTTCTACGGATTCCGGAACAGCTCTTTTGCCCTTTCAACTTTGGACGGCATCCGCATTGACACGCATAGCAGGCCTATTGACGCGGATGGGGCGGCCTTTGACGGGCTTTATGTGATCGGAGACTGTTCCGGTTCTTACTTCGCTTATTCTTATCCCAACCTCATCACGGGTTACGCCCACGGCCGCACGCTGACCTTTGCCCGCCGGGTGGCCAGGGAGATCGCCGGCGAAGAAGTGAGGGATTATACAATCATGGCGGCCGGCGCCGTCCTGCCCGAAACGACCTGAGCCGCATAAGCTGCGCTTAGCATATTGTTTCGCACGCCGGCGGAGCGGTGGGCGCACAGGGCCGGGATAAAAAAATCCGGCCCTTTGTCAGCATTCCTTGCCTTTGTTTCCGGGAGATGATACACTTTTAAAACTGGCAAACTGATCGCGCTGCCGCGGAGCGGGTTGGGGGAGTGCGGATGAACGCATTAGAGATTTTTCTTGTCATAGTCGTGGGAACGGCAGCGGGATTTCTGAATACCGTTGCGGGGGGAGGCTCCCTCATTACGATGCCCTTGCTGATCTTCCTGGGGTTACCTTCTGCGGCGGCCAACGGGACGAATCGGATTGCCCTGATGGTGCAGAATGTCGTTGCGATCGCAAATTTCCGGAGCAAGGGCTATTTTGACTGGAAATTGGGCCTGATCCTTGCCGTGCCTGCCGCTGTCGGCGCGGTGGCGGGGTCGAAAATCGCCCTGTCGCTTCCAGATGATATTTTTAATAAAGTGCTTGCGGTGGTGATGCTTTGCGTCCTTGCCGTGACGATCTGGAATCCCCAGAAGAAGCTGAAAAACCGCAAGGAGGAGCCGGGGACAAAGGAAAAAATCATTGGCGTTGCCGTTTTTTTCGGCGTGGGCGTATACGGCGGATTCATCCAGGCGGGGGTCGGGTTTATTATCATCGCTTCCCTGACACTGCTGACAGGGTATTCCCTGGTCAAGATCAACAGTATGAAGGTTTTCATCAGTGCCGTCTACATGGTCTTTTCACTTATCGTATTCATCGTCGGCGGCAAGGTGGACTGGGTGCTGGGTCTGACCCTGGCGGCGGGGAATGCCCTGGGCGGATATCTGGGCAGCAGCTTTTCCGTCAGCAAGGGGGATAAGTGGATCAAGATCATCCTGGCCGTCACCGTTGTGGCCATGGCGCTGGAGCTGCTGGGCGTCATCAATATCTGACCGCTTGCGCCAGCGCATAAAAAAACAGCCGGGATCACGTGATCCCGGCTATTTTTTTTATGATTGTGAATTGCCCAGAACGGAAGCCAGCTCCATAACGTCGGCCAGAACGTAGTCGGGCTTCACGGAGGACTGGGGCAGCATCTCCCGCGTCGTCTCGCCGGAGAGGACGAGGACGGATACCGCGCCCGCGTTGACCGCCACGGCGATATCGGTATAGAGCCTGTCCCCCACGCAGCAGATTTGCCCGTTGGGAACGCCGGTTTTTGCCGAGATGAGATCAACCATGCTCCGGTTCGGTTTGCCGATAAAAAGTGGCTCCACGCCGGTGGCTGCGGTGAGCAGCGCACAGATGCTGCCGCAGTCGGGAAGCACCTCGTTTTCCGGCATGGGGCAGACCCAGTCGGGATTCGCCGCGATAAAGGCCGCGCCCCGCCGCAGAAAATGGACGGCTCTTTCCAGCTTTTCGTAAACAAGCTCCGTATCGAAGCCGACGCAGACGACTTGGGCGGACTCTCCATCGGAGAGGGCGACCCCATAGGAGCGCAGCTCGTTCATGAACGCCGCTGTGCCAACGGGATAGACCGAAGCGCCGGGAAAATTTTCGTTCAGGTACATGGCCGTTGCCATGCCGGAGGTAAAAACGTTTTCCGGCCGGCATGGAAAACCAAGCCGCTGAAGGCGGCTTACGTAATCCGTACCCGCCCGGGATGAGTTGTTGGTCAGATAGATGTAATCCCGGCCGGATTCCGTCAGTGTGCGGATAAAGTCCACCGCGCCGGGGAAAACCTGATCCCCAAGATAGAGGGTTCCGTCCATGTCCAGCAAAAACAAGCTGCAGGCTTTGAGCTTTTCAACATTCATTTATTCGTCCTCATCTGTAAAATCCTCAGGAAGAAACGTCATCAAATCTTCCTTGGTGGGAGACGCCAGGGCCGCGACCCGGTTGGACTGCCTGACCACCATATCCTCGAAACGGTTTCTCACTTCACGGCCGTTTCCAAAATTTTCATCCCGTTCCTCGTATAGTTTCCGGAACAGCGCACCGGCTTTTTCCGTCGATTCTTCCGAGAGCCTGTATCCGTTCTTTTTGCAATGTATCTCGAACATAGCCATAAGCTCTTCACCGTTATAGTCGGAAAAGTGGATGTACTTGTTGAATCGGGATTCCAGGCCGGGGTTGGAGGATAGGAAGTCTTCCATAGGTTCGTCGTAACCGGCGACGATCACCACCAGCTCGTCCCTGTGGTCCTCCATGGCTTTTAACAGGGTCTCGATCGCCTCACGGCCGAAATCGTTCTCGCCGCCGGAGGCCAGGGAATAAGCCTCGTCGATGAAAAGCACGCCTCCCAGGGCGGAGTTAATGACCTCTCTGGTTTTCAGCGCCGTCTGCCCCACATAGCCGGCCACAAGGCCGGAGCGGTCCACTTCCACCAACTGGCCGGTTTTCAGAATGCCGATGGCGGCGTATATACCCCCCAGCAGGCGGGCTACGGTGGTTTTGCCGGTGCCGGGATTGCCCATGAAGACCAGGTGCAGTGACATGGGCGCCACAGGCAGGCCGTTTTCCTCACGAAGCTTATGAACCTTGATCAGATTGATCAGGCTCTTTACGTCCTTTTTGACCCTGTCCAGCCCGATCAGGCCGTTCAGCTCCGCCATGAGTGATTCCAGATCCGGCTTTTCCTGTTCCGCCTGCGTTTGTACGGCGGCCTCGGCGCCGGACGCAGCGCCGGCGGAGGCGGAGTTTCCGGCATACTTCTCCGTAAAGGAAGGCTCGCCGCTGGTCACATAGTCGTTGGGGTTCAGGGCGGGCTTGGAGGGACGCACGCCCGCCGAATCGCAGACCGCGGTGAGCTTGTCCGTGCATTCGGTGATAAACTGCGCCTCGGCAAAAGTCACGTCGTCGTCCACCGCCGCCAGGTAGAGCAGGATGTTGGTCATCATCCGGACAAATACCCGGGAGGAATCGGCGCCGCTGCGCACGTCCCGGTCGGCCACGTTCCAGAAGAACAGGGGAGGCAGGAAATCCCCCGCCCTGCACACGGCCCCGGTCAGCTCCCAGAGCAGCCAGAGTCCGGGTTTTCGGCCCCGGGAATAGATTTGATTGAGAGCGTCCACGTGGGACTGGGTGATGCTGCCGGCGCGGCTCCATAGCTGAAGGGCGCATTTGACCGCAAATTCGTCCAGCTGGGGGGCTATGCCCCTGCCGGCCACGCGATAGAAGGCCTCGGTATTTGAGACATAGGATTTGTGGATTTCTTCGGGCGAACGCTTCCACGGTGTGGGCATAAAAAATGACCTCCCGAATTATAAGGTTTTTCCAGTATTTCTGATTATATACTGAGAAATAGCTTTTCACAATAGGAGGTACAATATTGAATTATAGAAATATTGTGGTATAATATACAAATCGCAATTAGCATGTTGGCAGGCGACAAATTTTTTTAGGAAGGAAGTCATGATCAATGTCTAAAAAACAGTTTAAGGCCGAATCAAAGCGGCTTCTGGACTTAATGATTAATTCAATTTATACGCATAAAGAGATTTTCCTCCGGGAAATCGTCTCTAACGCGTCCGACGCTATAGATAAGCTCTGCTATCTGTCCCTCACGGATGACAAAGTGGGGCTCTCCCGGGACGAGTTTGGCATCCTGATATCCGTGGACAACGAAAAGCGTACTATAACCGTCTCCGACAACGGGATCGGCATGAGTAAGGACGAGCTGGAGCAGAATCTGGGCGTCATTGCAAAAAGCGGCTCCCTGGCCTTTAAAGACGGTCTGGACGGCGACGCGAAGGAAAAAGCGGATATCGACATCATCGGCCAATTCGGCGTGGGCTTTTATTCCGCTTTTATGGTGGCGGATAAGGTCGCCGTCGTGTCCAGAGCCTATGGAGCGGATGAGGCATGGATGTGGGAATCCGAAGGTGCGGACGGCTATACCGTCACGTCCTGCGGCAAGGACGCCGTGGGCACGGATGTGATCATGCACATTAAGCCGGACGATGAAAATGAGACATACTCTGATTTTTTGCAGCAGTGGAAGCTATCCATGCTGATTAAGAAATACTCGGACTACATCCGCTGGCCCATCCGCATGGATATGGACAGGCCGGAATACAAGGATACCGGGAAGAAGGATGAAAACGGCGAGCCGGTTTTCGAGACGGTTCATACGGTGGAGCGGGAAACCGTCAATAGCATGGTGCCTATCTGGCAGCGCGGCAAAACGGAAGTATCCGACGAGGACTGCATCGCGTTCTATAAGGAAAAGTTCCACGATTCCACAGACCCCGCCGCCGTTATCCGCGTCAGTGCGGAGGGGCAGATTTCCTATAAGGCGATGCTATTTATCCCCGGCCGGCAGCTTTTTGATTATATGACGTCCGACTACGAACCGGGGCTCCAGCTTTACAGTTCCGGCGTCATGATTATGGAAAAATGCGCCGACCTCCTGCAGGAGAGCTTTTATTTTGTCCGGGGCGTGGTCGATTCGCCCGATTTGTCCCTGAACATTTCCAGGGAGATGCTGCAGCATGACCGGCAGCTTCGGATTATTGCCCAGAGTCTCAACAAGAAGATTAAAAGCGAGCTTCTGAAGATGCTGGAAACCGACAGGCCGAAGTACGAGGCCTTTTATGAAAATTACGGCCGGCAGCTCCGTTATGGCGCCGTGGCCGGATACGGCCGGGATATCGACAGTCTGCGGGAGCTGTTCCTGTACAAAGTCGAAGCGGACAAGTACTCCACGCTGAAGGAATATACGGCGCGAATGCCGGCGGAACAGAAATATATCTATTATGCGCTGGGCGAATCCCCCGCCAAGACCCTCAGGCTGCCTCAGGCGGAGCTGGTTCGCGCCAAGGGCTATGAGATTCTCTGCCTTTCCGAAGAGGTGGACGAATTTATTATCGAGCGGCTCGGAACCCAGGATGAGAAGAAGTTCTGCAACATCGTGACCGGCGATCTGGGCCTGGAAACCGAGGAAAAAAAGGCGGACATCGAGAAAAAGGCTGCCGAAGCGAAGGCCGTGCTGGATTTCGCAAAGGAAGCCCTCGGCGGCCGGGTTGAAGACGTAAGGCTTTCCCACAAGCTGGTCAGCGCCCCGGTATGCCTGACTACCGAAGGGGAGGTAACCCTGGAGATGGAGCGCTATTTCCGAAGAATGCCTCAGATGCCGGGGATGGAGCCGCCGAAAGCAAGGCGAATTCTTGAGCTTAACGCAGACCATCCCGCCTTTGCCGCCCTTGAAAACTCCGTCGCGACCGACAGCGAAAGGGCCGGAAAGCTTGTGGAGGTTCTTCACTCCCAGGCGCTGCTCATTGCGGGGGAAAGTCTTGAGGACCCCGCCCGGTATGCGGAAACAGTCTGCTCGCTTTTTTAATCACTCATATTGGAGAACACAATGGATAAACCTCTCGGCATCTATATTCACATCCCCTTCTGCGCGTCAAAGTGCGGCTATTGCGATTTCTATTCCCTGACCGGCTGCGAGGGGCTGATGCCAAAGTATCTGGATGCTTTGACCGCCCATATCCGCGAGTCGGCGCAGTCCCTGTCCAAATACTATATCGACAGCGTCTATTTCGGCGGCGGAACCCCCAGCTATTTCGGGGCGGAACGGCTCTGCGAAGTGTTTTCCGAGCTGAAAAACACGGGCATGGTGCTGAAGGATTCCGAGGTAACGGTGGAGGTTAATCCGGACAGCGCCCGGCTCCGGGAATTGAAGCTGCTGCGCAAGGAGGGATTCAACCGCATTTCCCTTGGGGTACAGTCCGCCAATAACGATATTCTTAAGCTCATCGGTCGGCGGCATAACTGGAGGCAGGTCGAAGTGGCGGTGAAAAACGCCCGCGACGCTGGCTTCGATAATTTGAGCCTGGATTTGATCTACGGTCTGCCCAGCCAGACGAAGGCCGACTGGGCCGATACGCTGGCAAAAGCCCTGGCGTTCAAGCCCGAGCACATCTCCTGCTATGGGCTGACTCTTGAACAGGGGACCCCCATGTACCAGTATAAGGGCTCGCCCTTCCTGCCCGACAACGACGAACAGGCGGATATGTATCTTTACGCGGTCCAGCTTCTCCAGCATTACGGCTACGGACAGTATGAAATCTCCAACTTCAGTATCCGGGGATACGAATCCAGGCATAACCTTAAATACTGGCGGCTTGAGGAATATATGGGATTTGGCGCGGGCGCCCATTCCAATGTGGGCAGCCTGCGATACAGCTTTGTGAAGGACGTGCAGCGGTATATATCGGGCGTCGAAGGCAAGACTGATATTGTGGACGAATACGAGAATATTGAGGTACTTGAGCGCGCCTCGGAATACATCATGATGAGCATGAGAACGGTATGGGGGATCTCCGAAGACGAGTACCGCCGGCTGTACCGGAGCGATTTTACCCCCATCGGTAAGCTGCTGGATGAATTTGTTTCAAACGGTTGGGCCGTGAAGGAAGGCGCCGCGTGGCACTTCACAGCCTCAGGCTTTCTTCTTTCAAACGTCCTGATCGGGGCGCTTTTGGAGGCTCAGGCCGGCAACCGTGTGGCGGTGACGCCATGGATGCGCGCAGCGTTTGATTCGGAGGATAAGACAAAGCTCCCGCCGGGTGAGAATGAGGCATTCCGCGATTCGATAAGAAAGCGTACGATAATATAACAGAAAATCCACGTCGAAAGGCGGAGAGCAGCTATTATTATTTTTGGGAGTTCCAAAAAATCCAAATCCCTTAATAAGGGCGATACCGCAGCGTTTAAGGCGATTTCGGATAAGGATATTAATATGGCGAAAAAGAGAGCAAAAACTAAGGATAAGAGCCGCAGGGGAGTCATAATCGCGGCGGCGGCCGTCTGCGCGGTACTGGCAGCCGTTTCAGCTTTTGGCGTTTATGTGACCGGGACCGACAGGATATTTAAGGGCGTATCGGTGAGCGGTACGGCTCTGGGCGGGATGACAAGGCAGCAGGCGATCGCGGCCCTTGAGGCCGGCGGCTGGGATGACGGCGGGGAATCCGCCGTTACGGTGCGGCTCCCGCTGGAAAAACACGTGACGGTAACCGCCGCGGAGGCGGGAGCGGAGATCACGGCGGCGGATGCCGCCGTTGCGGCCTACAACTACGGGCATGACGGAAATATTTTTTCCAATCTTGCCATTTATATCAAATGCCTTTTCGGGGATAATGACATTACCGTCACAGCGGAGGCGGACAAAGCCGTCGTCAGGGAAAAGGTGGAGGAAGCGGTGTCTGAGGTGACGGACGGACTGCTGACCTCCGGGGTTAAAATCGAGGATGACGCGGTATTGGTTGTCAAGGGCGCCAAGGCGGTCAGCATTGACACGGACGCGATTTGCACGATGATTGCAGAGGCCCTCGAAAATCGAAACTACGGTGAATGTGAATATGAGGTGCAGGTGGAGGAGGCCGTTGAGCTGGATATTGACGAGCTTTACGAGTCTATCCACACCGAGCCTCAGGACGCTTATTACGATTCCGAAGCCGGGGAGATTGTGGAGAGCGTCAAGGGCTATGATTTTGATAAGTCCGAGGCGGAGCGGCTTTGGGCGTCCGCCGATTACGGCGACACCGTGATGATTCCGCTGACTGTCACGGAGCCGGAGCTGACGACTGAAAAGCTGGCGTCCATGCTCTTTTCGGATGTGCTGGGCACCGCTACCACCTCCCTAACCGGCAGCAGCCTGAACCGGATCACCAACATCACCCTGTCCGCGGGCATTATTAACGGCACGGTCCTGAATCCGGGGGAGACTTTCTCCTATAACGAGGCGGTGGGTCAGCGCACGGCCGAGCGCGGCTTCAAGGAGGCCGGCGCATATTCCGGCGGCCAGGTCGTGCAGGAGCTTGGCGGCGGGATTTGTCAGGTATCTTCCACGCTATATTACAGCACGCTGTTGGCGAACCTTAAGATCGACAACCGGGTGTGCCACTACTTTGGCGTATCGTATTTGCCCACGGGGCTGGACGCCACGGTAAGCTGGAAGTCCCCGGATTTCAAGTTCACAAACAACCGGGAATATCCCGTCAAGCTGGAGACCGAGGTGAATACCGGCAACAATACACTCACCGTACGGATACTGGGTACGGATGTGGACGGCAGCTATGTCAAGATGACATACGCCTCCTGGCTCGTTTATAACAACGCAAAGTACCCCGATGTGGCCACGGGCTATAAAGCGGCCACCTACCGCTGGGTCTATGACAAGGACGGCAATCTTTTAAGCAAGGCTCTGGAGGCCTACAGCGAATACCACTATCATGAGGAGTCCATCCAGTATCCGGAGGAGTCCCCCAGCCCGAGTCCCAGCCCGAGTCCAAGTCCCAGCCCCAGCCCGACGGAGCCGCCGGCGGAGAGTGCGACACCGAGCCCCACGGTCTCAGTGTCGCCCGTACCGTCGGGAAGTCCGGCAGTATCCCCGGCAGAAACGCCTGCGGAAACGCCGCCCCCGGGTACGAATGAAACCGCACCGCCCCCAACCGAGCCGGTTGGTTGAGTACATAGATTGAAGGAGACAGGGATATGAACGGAAAAGGCACATTCTACATTACAACACCAATCTATTATCCGTCCGACAAGCTGCATATCGGACACACCTATTGCACGGTTGCGACGGATACCATCGCGCGCTATAAACGAATGTGCGGATACGACGTCATGTTTCTGACCGGAACGGATGAGCACGGCCAGAAGATTGAAGAAAAGGCCCGGGCCGCCGGCGTTTCGCCCAAACAGTTTGTGGACAATATTGTCGAGGGCAAGGGCGGGATTCTGGATCTCTGGAAGCTCATGAATATTTCCAACGACCGCTTTATCCGCACGACGGACGAGTATCATGTGAGGTCCATTCAGCGCATTTTCCGTAAGCTGTACGACAACGGCGATATTTATAAGGGAAAGTACAGCGGCATGTACTGCACCCCCTGCGAGAGCTTCTGGACCGAGCCCCAGCTGGTAAACGGCAACTGCCCGGACTGCGGCCGTCAGGTGCATTATGCCGAGGAGGAAGCGTATTTTTTCCGTCTGTCCAAATATGCGGACAGGGTGCGCGAACTGCTCCTGACCGGAGATTTTCTTGAACCGGCCTCCCGGGTCAATGAGATGATCAAGAACTTTATCGACCCGGGGCTTGAGGACCTCTGCGTTTCCCGCACCAGTTTTACCTGGGGGATACCCGTGGATTTTGATCCGGGGCATGTGGTCTATGTCTGGGTGGACGCCCTGTCGAACTATATAACGGCGCTGGGTTATCTCAACGACAGTTACGACGATTACGACAAATACTGGCCCGGCGTGCATATGGTGGGGAAAGAGATCGTGCGTTTCCATTCGATCATCTGGCCCGCAATGCTGATGAGTCTGGGCGAGCCGGTGCCGAAGAAGGTTTTTGGCCATGGCTGGCTGCTTCTGGGCGGGGGAAAGATGTCCAAGTCCAAGGGGAACGTGGTCGATCCCGTGGTTCTTGCCAATCGCTACGGAGTGGACGCCCTGAGATATTTCCTGATGCGTGAATTTCCCCTGGGGTCGGACGGCAACTTCTCCAACGAGCTGCTGATTGCCAGAATCAACTCCGATCTTGCCAACGACCTGGGCAACCTGCTTTCACGAACCGTGGCGATGGCCGAGAAATATTTTGGCGGTAGGGTTCCGGCGGAAAGGCAGGCGGCGCCTGCGGACGACGATTTGATTTCCATGGCCACAGCGCTTCGCGGCAAATACGAAAGGCTGATGGACAGTTTTGCTACGCAGGCCGCCCTGGAGGAAGTGTTCAAAGTCATTTCCAGAGCCAATAAATATATTGACGAAACCGCGCCGTGGCTGCTGGCCAGGGATGAAGAAAATACACCGCGCCTGGCGGCCGTCATCTATAACCTGCTGGAAGCTCTGCGCATCACCATAAGCCTCCTGGTACCCTTCATCCCCGAAAGCTGCCAAAAGGCATTCGCCCAGATCGGCGTCACAGCGGAGTATACCGGCTGGGACAAAGCGGGGACATGGGGCGTGCTGCCCGATGGGGTTCAGGTGAAAAGGGGCGAGACGCTGTTCCCGCGTATTGATATGAACCGGGAGCTTGAGGCGCTGGAGCAGCTTCAGGCGGGGGGCGAGAAGCCCGTGGCCAAGCCGGTTTTGCCCGATGTACCCATAGAAGATTTTGCAAAATGCGATATGCGCGTCTGTAAGGTGCTCAAGTGTGAGCCGGTTAAAAAGTCCGAACGGCTGCTGAGATTCCAGCTTGACGATGGAAGCGGCGCTCCTCGGCAGATTCTTTCGGGGATCGCCAAGTTTTATAAGCCTGAAGATCTGGTGGGGAAGACCGTTGCCGCGATCCTCAATCTGCCTTCGCGTAAAATGATGGGCTTTGAGTCCAACGGAATGTTGATTTCAGCAGTGCATGAGGAAAAAGGTGAGGAACGGCTGAACCTGCTGATGCTGGACGACAGCATCCCGGCGGGGGCCACGTTGTGCTGAAAGGGAAAAATCATGGAGTACAAAATATTTGGCAATCAAATCGTCGTGCGGCTCGATCCGGGGGATGAACTGGTCAAATCGGTGCTGGCACTGGCTGAAAAAGAAAATATCCGTCTGGCTTCCGTCACGGCAATCGGCGCTTCGGATGATGTGACCCTGGGCATTTTTGACGTCAAAACCAAGAGGTACGGCAGCGTCAGGTATCACACGGCGGATTACGAACTGGCCTCTGTGTGCGGAAACCTTTCCCGGAAGGACGGTGAGCCGTATCTGCATCTGCATGCCGTGATCGGCAATTCGCTTAGAGGCGAGTGCCATGGCGGGCACCTGAACGCTGCGGTCATCAGCGCCACCGGCGAGATTTTCATCAGCGTCGCGGAGGGTGAAGCCGGACGGCGCTTTTGCGATGAGGTGGGATTGAACCTGCTTACCTTCTAAACGCAGCCTGCCGATATAATCCGAAAATAGACCCGCAGCCATGATGCCGTCCCCGATGCTGCCGACACGTTTGTTGCGGCGGCCGCTAAAGGGAGAGAATCATGGCTGCGGGCGTTTTGCGCTTTGCTGCGGGCGGAATGGGCATGTTCCGTCAGGTCAATCGAAGGTGGCAACCGGTTCTGCCGGCGCCTGGGCGGCCTGGGCGGAGATTGCGGAAAGCACCGGGCCGCGCCGCCCATACATCCGGTGATACTTATAGGCCAGCCTGGCGGTTACGCGCAGCCAGGAGCCGTTTTTCAGGGCTTCCGCTTCCGGCCACCGGCAGATCAGGCCCATGAACTGGATATCTTCCGCGCAGCAGGTCATCACATGCCGTCCGATGATGAAGCTGTCGCCGGGCAGCTTTTTGTTTTTTAGCGTGCGGCCAAGAAACTGGACGGTCTTGCCGGTATACTTCTGTGGGTCTTCGCTCATATCCCGGTACCAGAGCGCATAGTCCCTGTCGCCGATGGCGATGACCGGGGCGTCCAGATCGAAGGGGAGGGGATCTTCGATATCGTCGTACTCTACCCTGCCGTCCTTGTATTCATACGCGATATCGGCCCGGCGGGAGGCGCCCCTGACAATTTTATGAAAAGCCATTTTGTCCAGGGAGTCTACAAACCGGTTGAATACGACAAGCTGGCAGCTTTTGAGCTTATCATAACAGAGTTGGCGCATGTTTGCGTTGTAGGAGAGAAAAGTGGCGGCATCGGCAAACATGAATTCCTGGGCCACCGCCCAGCTCCCGGGCAGGGCCTGATAAAGGGCGTCCAGCATCCACATGCCGTTATACTCCACCAGTACCCGCTCGGCCCGGTGCGCCTTCAGCCAGGCTCCGAGATTTTCGGCGGTGAGCTCTGAGGGGTCCTCAACCATCCTGACGAAAACGTTGGGGCCGGAAAACTTATCCGGCGAGTATGTCTCAAGCCCCTCTTCGCAGACAATCAGCAGAGTGTTTTCCCCGCGGTTGAAGCGTTTGTCTTCAAGCGTTTCCTGTATGAATTTAGTCTTCCCGGCTTCGAGAAAGCCGGTAAACAGATAGACCGGTATCTGGGGCGCAAGGTCAGCCAACGTTGAACAGCTCCTTTAAACCGGCTTTGTCCAGATCAATGCCGATAACGCAAAGCCGGCCGGTAACCTCCGCGGGGCCGCTGCGCACGGCTTCCTCGCCGGGGACATAGTCGAAGTGCAGCCAGCCGCGCTCCGAGGCGACGTAGCCCTTGGCCCGCAGAATCCGGCCGTACTCCCCGGAATCCAAAGCCCTGAGGGCGCGCCGGAGTCCGTCGCCGCCATAGATTCCCGGCGTCTCTGCACCCCAGCTCATGAAGACCTCGCCGGCATCGTGACCGTGATGATGGGGATGTTCCCCGTCATGATGGTGATCGTGATCGCCGTGCTGGCAGCCGCAGCTGCACGTTTCGTCGTGATGGTCATGGTCATGGTCGTGGTGATCGTGATGGTCGTGGTCATGGTCGTGGTGGTCGTGGTCATGGTCATGGTCGTGGTGATCGTGATGGTCGTGGTCATGGTCATGGTCGTGGTGATCGTGATCGTCGTGATCGTGGTGATCATCGTGATGGTCGTGGTGATCGTGATCATCATGGCAGCCGCATTCATCGTCCGCATCGTCGTCGGATTCGGCGGCAAGACGGCTGAGCTCCGTCTGAAGTGTATCGGTATTTTCCATGGCGGCACGCAGGGCTTTGCCGTCCAGCTCGTCCCAGGCGGTGGTGACGATCACGGCGTCCGTGTTGATTTCTCTCAGCATGGCAACCACGGCGGAAAGCTGCTCCGCGCTCATGTCCGCGGTGCGGGAGAGCACGATGCACGAGGCGCTTTTTACCTGGTCGCACCAAAATTCTCCGAAATTCCGCTTATGCATCTTTGCGCGCCGGGCGTCCACCACGGTGGTGGCGCAGCCGGGGACAAGTTCCGCGTCTTCCACGCCCAGGACGGCGCGTATCACATCCGAGAGCTTTCCGACGCCGGAAGGCTCGATCAGTATCCGGTCGGGATGGAATTGCGCCGTAACTTTTTTAAGGGCCTCGGCAAAGTCCCCCACCAGGCTGCAGCAGATGCAGCCGGAGCTCATCTCGGTGATTTCGATCCCGGCTTCCTTTAGAAAGCCGCTGTCGATGGCGATATCGCCGAACTCGTTTTCAATCAGCACAAGTTTTTCGCCGCCGTAGGCCTCGGCGATCAGCTTTTTAATCAGCGTTGTCTTGCCTGCGCCAAGAAAGCCGGAGAAAACATCAACTTTTGTCATAAATACGCTCCCTTTGTACGCTATGTTTTCATATTGGTTATAATAGATTGGTAATTATTTTAGCACTATTGATCGAGAGGGTCAAGAAATGAGACGATATATAAGAATTATAACCGGATTTCTGGCGCTATTCCTGCTTCTGTCCGCCTGCGGGGGATTAGAGGCCGGGAAAATGCCCGGTCCGGCACAAACCACACCGTCGCCAACCCCTGATCCCACGCCGACTCCGGACCCGATCCTTGAACGGGCCGAGGCCATTCTGGCCGGCATGACGGCGCGGGAGAAGCTGTGCCAGCTTATGATTGTGCGTCCGGAAGCCCTGGAGGGGGAGGGATCTGTGACGGCGGCGGGGGAAAATACAAAAGCCGCCCTGGCGGAGTATCCGGTGGGCGGCTTTATCTATTCCACAGGGAACCTGGTAAGCCGGGAGCAGACGGCCGGGATGATTGAAACGGCCCAAAGCTATTCACGGCTGGGGCTTTTCATCTGTGCGGACGAGGAGGGCGGAAACGTCGGCCGGCTGATGTACAAGCTGGGCACGACCTGGTTTGACGCCATGTACAGTTATAAGGATCAGGGAACGGAGGTGGCGTACGGCAATGCCAATACCATAGGCGGCGATATGCTGGCCTGCCGCTTCAACACGGATTTCGCCCCGGTGGCGGACGTGCGCAGCAACCCCAAAAACGCCGTCATCGGGGACAGGGCGTACAGTGACGATTTCAGCCAGGCCGCCGAGCTGGTGGCCGCCGCCGTGAACGGCTTCAGGGATTCCGGCGTCATCTGCTGCCTGAAGCATTTTCCGGGGCATGGCGACACCCTTGAGGATTCCCACAAGGGAACGGCAACTGTGGACAAAACCTGGGACGCGCTGCTGGCGGAGGAGATGCTGACCTTTAAAAGCGGGATCGCCGCCGGCGCGGACATGGTGATGGCAGGGCATATCACCGTGCCCGCCATAGACGACAGGCCGGCTTCCATGTCCCATACGCTGATTACGGGTATGCTGCGCGGTGAATTGGGATTTGACGGCGTTGTGATTACGGACGGCCTGGATATGGGCGCCCTTGAGGGGATGACAGACGAGGAAAAGTGCCTGGCGGCCCTCAATGCCGGCTGCGACCTCCTTCTGGGAGTCTCGGATATTTCCGGAGCGGTAGCGGGATTGGAACAGGCCCTTTCCGATGGCAGGCTCACGGCGGAGCGGGTGGACGAAAGCGTGCTCCGGGTTCTCGTCCTCAAGCTGTCCCATGGGATAGCGGCATGAAAAAAACCGGGCGGAGCCCGGCTTTTCAGATATACGACCGGTCAATCTGTACCTTGGGGCAGGCGTTTTCCCACAGGCTGCATACGGCCGCCTCAAGCCGGGCGGTGATATCCTTTTCGCGCAGGCCGCAGCCAAACGGCAGAACGGCGTCAAAAATGACGTTGGTGTGGGTCGGCCCCTCAACAATGCGAAAATCGTGTATCGTGATGCGGTCGTCAATGGTCCTGGCGACATTTTCAAGGGCCTCGCGCATGGCGTTTACCTTGCTGTCGTTGGTGCTGATGGGGTCCATATGGATCACGGCGGTACAGCCGAGTTTTGCGCTCAGTTCGCTTTCAGCGGTGTCAATTGCGTCATGCAGGGTGAAGATGTCTCCGTCTCCGGGTACCTCGGCGTGCAATGAAATGATGAGCCGGCCCGGGCCGTAGTCATGGACGATCAGATCGTGGATATTGATGATTTCGGTGTGGGACAGCACAATTTCATATATGGCATGTACCAGCTCCGGCGCGGGGGGATTGCCCAGCAGGGGGTTTAGCGTATCTCTCAGCGCGGTAAACCCCGAGTAGGCGATGAAGCAGGCAACGGCCAGACCGCTCCAGCCGTCCACATTGACGTCAAACAGCCGGGCGGCCAGCATGGAGAGCAGGACAACGGTCGTTGCGGCGAAGTCGGAGATACTGTCCTTCGCCGTGGCCAGCATGCCGGGGGAATTGATTTTCCCGCCGATGGAACGGTTATAGGCGAACATATAAAACTTGACGAGAATCGACATCGCCAGTATCCCCATGGGCAGCAGCCCGGTATCGATGGGAGTGGGGGAAATAATCTGCGCCACAGCGTTGCGGCCAAGCTCGAAACCGACCACGACTATAATCACGGAGACAATAGCTCCGGAAAGGTATTCGATGCGGCCGTGGCCGAAGGGATGGCCGGCGTCGGGCGCCGCGGCGGCGAGACGGAAGCCCAGCAGGGTGATGACGGAAGCGCTGGCGTCGGTCAGGTTATTAAAGGCGTCGGCGGTGATGGCAATGGAGCCGGATAGGATTCCAGCCATATACTTAAATACAAATAAGAGGATGTTGAGAAAAATGCCGAAGAATCCGCAAAGCATGACGTAAGCGCTCCGCACGCGGGCATTCGAATAATTTTCTCTGTCTTTTATAAAAATCCGGGTCAGCAGGGTTAACAACGATATGCACCTCCATATCATGAGTCGAGAGATATTATAGCACGGAGACGGTCAAAACGTTACTGATAATTGAGTGGCTCTTGAAATTAATGCAGACATGAATTAAAATAGGCGCAGACGTCCGCGTTCTCGGATGCCGGGCGGCGCCGATTAATAGGATTTAGGGGGAAAAACGATGCTGAGAATCGAGCACCTGACCAAACGCTTCGGTGAAAAACGCGCCGTGGATGATTTGACGCTGCACCTGCGAAAAGGTGAAATATGCGGCTTCATAGGGCATAACGGGGCAGGTAAGACCACGACCATAAGAGCCTGCTGCGGCATACTCGGCTTTGATTCCGGCGAGATCTATATAGACGGGAAGTCGATTAAGACCGATCCAATTGCCTGCAAGCGGGAGTTGGCGTATATTCCCGACAATCCGGATCTCTATGAGTTTATGTCCGGTATCAAATACCTGAACTTCATCGCCGATATTTACGGCGTATCCCAGAATGACAGGCAGGAACGCATACACCAATATGCAGATGAATTTGAGCTGACCGGAGATTTGGCTCAGCCGGTGAGCGCATACTCCCACGGGATGAAGCAGAAATTGGCGGTAATATCCGCGCTGATCCATTCCCCAAGGCTGATCATCATGGATGAGCCTTTTGTGGGGCTGGACCCCAAGGCCTCCCATAAGCTGAAGATGATCATGCGCGAGTTGTGCGACAGGGGCGGCGCCATTTTCTTTTCCACCCATATCCTGGAGGTGGCGGAAAAGCTCTGCGACCAGGTGGCGATCATCAGAAACGGCAGGCTCATTAAATCCGGCAGCATGGAGGAGGTCAAGGGCGATGAGTCCCTTGAGTCCGTCTTCCTTGAGCTGGAGGGGGAATAGCGCCATGTTCAAAGCATTGATAAAAACCCGTTTAAATGCCTTGTATGCAAGCTGGTTCCGCGCCTCCAGGCGGCAAAAGAAAAAAGGGCCGCTGTTGAAGCTGTTGATCGGCCTGTTTGCCCTCTATGTGATCGGCTGCTTTTTCTTTATGTTCGGCGGTATGTTCAGCGCCTTATGCAGGCCGCTGGTGTCCTTTGGCCTTGGCTGGCTGTATTTTGCCCTGGCCGCCATAATGTCCGTTACCCTCTGCTTCATCGGCAGCGTTTTCACTGCCCAGCAGCAGCTTTTTTCCGCCAGGGACAACGATCTTCTGCTGGCCATGCCGATTCCGCCGGCTTACATCCTCGGCTCGCGCATGATCATGCTTCTTGTGCTCAATTTTCTGATGGGGCTGCTGGTGATTGCGCCCGCGGGCGTGGTTTACTGCATGAATTTTACCCCAAGCGCTGCCGGCGTTGCCGTTTTCATTGTCTGCGCGCTTTTTCTCCCGCTGATCCCCATGACCATGTCCTGCCTCTTTGGCTGGCTGCTGGCGTTGATTATTGACCGGATACGCAATAAATCCCTGGTGACAACGGTTTTTTCCCTTGCCTTTCTGGCCGCGTATTTTTACCTTTTCAGCAACATGAACAGCTATATCGCCGCTATGGTTCAGTCCGGCGCTCAGGTTGCCCAGGCGATTAAAAGCGCGGTTTATCCGGCCTATGCCTTCGGCGCGGCCATTATGGACGGGGATCTGATGCAGCTTGCTGGCTTTTTGCTCTGCTGCCTGCTCCCCTTCGGGGCGTTATACGTGATTTTGACCCGGGGCTTTGTGCGCATCGTCTCGTCGCACCGGGGCGCCGCCAAGATCAAGTACCGCCAGCGGGCGCTCCGGGTCGGCTCCGCCGGATCGGCGCTGCTGAAAAAGGAACTGATGCACTTCGGTTCAAACGGTATGTATATTCTGAACGCGGCCCTCGGCAGCGTGTTCACACTGGCAGCGGCGGTGGCGATCATCATCTATCGGGACTTTCCTCAGACGATTCTTGCCCAGGCCCCTAAGCTTATTCCCTATACCGGGCCGCTTGCGGCGGCGGTGCTTTGCCTGCTTGGCGCAACGGATATCATATCCGCGCCGTCGATCTCCCTGGAAGGGAAAAACCTGTGGATAGCCCAATCGCTTCCGGTATCAGGGGGCAGAGTGCTGATGGCCAAGGCGTATATGCATATCGCCGTTGCCCTGCCGCCCGTGATTATCGCAGAGGCGGCCGTGATTTTCATGCTGAGGCCGGCGTTTTTGGCCGCCCTGGGCATTCTAGCCGCACCGGCTGCCATGACGGTTTTTTGTGCGCTTCTGGGCGTTGTGGTCAATCTGCACTTTCCGAAATTCGATTTTATTAGCGAGACTGCCGTAGTTAAGCAGAGCATGAGCGTCCTGATCTCCATGTTCGCCTCAATGGGAGCTGTGATCCTTCCGGCGATGCTCTATATCTGGCTGCTAAAAGAAATACTTTCCGGGGACGTGTTCATACTGATTTTCACAGCCGTGCTGGTTTTGGCCTGCGCTGTCATGATCCGATATCTCCACAACGGCGGCGCCCGCCGCTTTGCCGATCTGCCGTAACAGGAAAGCGAACCGCCCCGCCTTTCGGCGGGGCGGCTTTTTTATACTCACAGGGTTGCGGCCATCAGGGCTTTTATTGTGTGCATCCTGTTTTCCGCCTGGTCGAACACGATTGAGCGGGGTCCTTCAAAAACCTGGTCGGTGACCTCCAGGGCGTCCAGGCCGAAGCGTTGGCCGACAGCCCTGCCGATGGCGGTTTTGTGGTCGTGGAAAGCGGGCAAGCAATGCATGAAAAGGGCTTTTTCCCCGGCGGCGTCCATCAGGGCTTCGTTGACCTGATAGGGCAGCAGCGCCTTAATGCGGCTTTCCCAGGCTTCCGGCGGCTCGCCCATGCTGACCCAGATGTCGGTATAGACCACATCCGCGTTTTTGACGGCTGCTGCGGGCTCCGTAATGAATTCCAGCTTTGCGCCGGTGGCGCCGGCGATTTTCCGGCATGTTTCGATATGCGCCGAACCCGGAAAGAAAGCCTCGGGCGCACAGGCGACAAAATGCAGCCCCATTTTGGCGCAGCCGGCCATGAGCGAGTTGCCCATGTTGTAGCGGGCGTCGCCCATGTAGACCAGCTTCGTCCCGGCCAGCTCTCCCCGATGCTCCCGGATGGTGAGAAAATCCGCCAGCACCTGAGTGGGATGGGATTCATTGGTGAGGCCGTTCCATACCGGGACGCCTGCGTGCGCGGCCAGTTCCTCCACGATTTCCTGACCGAAGCCGCGGTATTCGATGCCATCAAACAGGCGGCCCAGCACCCGGGCGGTGTCGGCAATACTCTCCTTTTCCCCGATTTGGGAGCCGGCGGGATCCAGATATGTGACGCCGATGCCCAGATCGCGGGCGGCAACCTCAAAGCTGCACCTGGTGCGCGTGCTGGTCTTTTCGAAAATCAGGGCGATGTTTTTGCCGCGAAATCCGTCGTGGGGGACGCCGTCCTCTTTTTCCTTTTTCAGGCTTGCCGCCAAGTCGAGAAGATAACGGATTTCTTCGGGTGTGAAATCCAGAATCTTTAAAAAATTCCTGCCCTTTAAATTCATATTGGCCTCCTTTGTTTCGATGCGCCTAACGTGGCTTTTATTTTCAGCCGGCGCAGGCCTCCAGAATGACGGAAACAGCCTTTTCAAGCAGCGGCATGGGAATATTCAGAGCGGGCAGCAGCCGCACCTTGTTCTTGGCTTTCAGGATCAGCACGCCCCTTTCCATACAGGCGGCGATGACCTCCCCCGCGGGCTTTTCCGTTTCGATGCCCAGCATCAGCCCCAGTCCGGTGATGCTCCTGATGCCGGGAGCGCCGGAGAGGGCGCCGACAACGTAGTCCGACTTTAACCGCACATCCTCCAAAAGCGCGTCGTCAATGCGCGAAAGGATTGAAAGGGCGCCGGCGCAGCATACGGGATTGCCGCCGAAGGTGGAGCCGTGGGTTCCGGCGGTCAGCACGCGCTCCGTTTTCCCGCCGAACAGGGTTGCGCCCAGGGGCAGTCCGCCGCCAAGGCCCTTGGCCGTGGTCACAATGTCGGGACTCATGCCGTAATGAAGATAGCCGTAGAGCTTTCCCGTCCGCCCGTTTCCGCTCTGGATCTCGTCGCATAGGAGCAGAATGTCCCGCCGGGCGGCAATATCCGCCATGGCCGAGGTAAATTCCGGCGTCAGCGGGAGAACCCCGCCCTCGCCCTGCACCGGCTCAAACAGGATTGCCGCGATGTCGGGGGTGCTCTCCACAAGATTGGCCAGAGCCTGCGCGTCGTTGGCGGGCGTATGGACAAAGCCCGCCGTCAGGGGCTCGAAATCATGGTGGTATTCCGACTGGCCCGTGGCGGCCAGGGTCGTGATCGTCCTGCCGTGGAAACTGTTTTGGAGGGTGACGATAATATGGCGGTCTTTGCCGTATTTATCCGCGGCATATTTTCTGGCGGCCTTTATGGCGCACTCGTTGGCCTCGGCCCCGGAATTGCTGAAAAAGACCTTTTTCATGCCCGTGCGCAGGCACAGCATCTGAGCCAGCAGGGCGGCCGGCCCGGTATAATAAAGATTTGAAGCGTGCTGCAGCATGCCAAGCTGCTCCGTTACGGCGGAAATCCATTCCCCGTCCGCCAGACCGAAGGTGTTGACGGCGATGCCGGAGACGAGATCAATGTATTCCCGGCCGCTCTCGTCCCAGACGATGGAGCCCTTGCCCTTCGTCAGCGTCAGGGGAAACCGGGCGTAGGCGCCCGCGATATATTTATTGTCGATCTCCTGAATTTTCATGTCGTCTCCTCAACAACCATTGTGCCGGAACCTTCGTCCGTGAGCATTTCCACCAGGATGGAATGGGGTACGCGGCCATCCAGAATAAAAACCCGTTTCACGCCGCACAAAATGGCATCGACACAGCTTTCTACCTTGGGGATCATGCCGCCGGAGACAACGCCGCCGCGGATCAGCTCGTATGCGCCCGGGATGTCCACCTCGGGGATCAGGGAGGCGGGATCGTCTTCGTTTTCCAGAATCCCGGCAATGTCCGTCATGGCGATCAGGCATTCCGCCCCGATTGCCCCGGAGATGCGCGCCGCGGCGGAATCTGCGTTAATGTTGTATACGTTGCCCGCCTCGTCGCAGCCCACGGAGGAAATGACGGGGATATAGCCCTTTTCCAGCAGGTCGGTGATGGGCTGGACGTTGACCGCAGTAATTTCACCCACAAAGCCGAGGGCTTCGTTCTTGGGCTTTGCCAGCATGAGACGGCCGTCGATTCCCGACAGGCCTATAGCCTTGCCTCCCGTCATTTCCAGAAGATTCACCAGGCTCTTATTCACCTTTCCGGCCAGAACCATCTGGACGACTTCGGCCGTTTCCTTGTCCGTAACCCGCAGGCCGTCCACAAAATTTGTGGGATGGCCCAATCTTTCCAGCATTTCCGTGATCTCCGGGCCGCCGCCATGGATCAGCACCACCTTGACGCCGACCAGAGACAGCAGGACGATATCCTCCATGACCTGAGCCTTCAGGCTATCGCTGATCATGGCGTTGCCGCCGTACTTAATGACGACGATTTTATTCCAGTATTTTTGGATATAAGGCAGCGCCTGCACAAGCACCCGCGCCCGCTGTTCTTTTGAAATATTTCCGTCCATAGCGGCCTCCTCAGGTTCTGTAATCGCCGTTGATCCTGACATAATCGTAAGTCAGGTCGCAGCCCCAGGCTATGGCCTCCGCGCCGCCGCCGCCCAGGGAAACAAGTATGTCGATCTCCTTTTCCAGGAGGATTTCCTTGGCCTTCTCCTCTGAGAACGGCAGTCCCGCCCCGCCCCGGCAGACTTGGATTCTTCCCTTTGCCGAGCGGAAAGCCACGTCAACCTTTGCAAGGTCAATCTGCGCGCCGGAATAGCCGATGGCGCAAAGCACCCGGCCCCAGTTGGCGTCTGCGCCGAACATGGCGGCTTTCAGGAGGCTGGAGCAGACCACAGCCTTTGCGGCGGTTCTTGCCGTATCCTCATCCTTCGCGCCGGAAACTGTGCATTCCAGGCGCTTTGTCGCGCCCTCGCCGTCTGCGGCAATGGCCCGGCAGAGGTGGACGGTCACAGTGTTCAGGGCCTTCATAAATTCCGCGAAGTCCGGGCCGTCCCCGGTGATTTCCGGGTTTCCGGCCAGACCGTTGGCCAGGATAGACACCATGTCGTTGGTGGAGGTATCGCCGTCTATGCTGACCATGTTGAAGGATTTCCGCACGTCCGAGGACAGGGCCTTTTGCAGCATGGCCGGGCTTATGGCGGCGTCGGTGGTCAGGAATACAAGCATGGTGGCCATATCCGGGTGGATCATGCCGGAGCCTTTGGCAATTCCCCCAATGCGGCAGGGCACGCCGCCCAGGGTGAAGCTGAGGGCAATTTCCTTTTTTACCGTGTCCGTGGTCATGATGGCCTCGCACGCGTTATCGCAGTTTTCGGGACTGTCTCCCAGGGCGGCGGCAAGGCCGGGAATGCCGGAGGCGATCGGTTCCAGCTCAAGAGGCTGGCCGATGACGCCGGTGGAGGCGACGATCACGTCGCGGGGGTCTATCCCCAACTCGGCCCCAAGAAGTACGCAGGTCTTTTCGGCGATATCGACGCCGTCGGCGTTGCAGGTGTTGGCATTGCCGCTGTTGCAGATGACCGCTCTGGCAAAACCGTTATTCAGGTTTGATTTCGTGACGATCAGGGGCGCGCCTTTTACCAAATTTGTGGTATACACCGCGGCGGCGGCGGCGGGAGCCTCGCTCCAGATCAGGGCGAGATCCCGCTTCTGCCTGTTTTTCCGAATGCCGCAGTGAATGCCGGCGGCCTTGAAGCCCTTGGGCGCGCATACGCCGCCTTTTATAATCTCCATATTGAAAACTCCTTATTGGATCAGGCCTGTGGTCTCGTCTTCGCCCAGCATAATGTTAAGGCATTGGACGGCGGCGCCGGAGGCGCCCTTGCCCAGGTTATCAAAGCGGGAGATGAGCAGAATCCGCTCGCCTCCGCCCTGGGCGGTTACCTGCATCACATCGGTGCCGGAAAGGGCGTTTGCCGGAATAAACCCGTCTTCAGACAGGGTTTCAGCGTATCTGACCAGGGGGCCGGCGTACTTTGCCCGGTAAATTTCTTTTATAGCGGCCAGATCAGCTCCACGGGAAAGCTGGCTTTTGTGCAGCGGCACGGTAACGACCATCCCGCTGTAAAAATCCGCGACTATGGGGCAGAAGACCGGGGCATGGGCAAGATCGGGTATGGCCGTCATCTCCGGCAGATGCTTATGCACCTGCGCCAGCCCGTATTGGCGGGGCGCGCCAAGGGATTCCGGCCGTGGGCAACTTTCGTATTGGGATATCATATCCTTTCCGCCGCCGCTGTAGCCGGTAATGGAATGGCAGGTGAGCAGGGCGGTTTTCGGCAGGACGCCGGCTTCCACGAGAGGGTAGACCAGGGCGATGAAGCCGCCGGCATGGCAGCCCGGGGAAGCTACCCGCCCGCCCCGGGCAATGCTTTGCCGAAAATCCGGTGAAAGCTCGGGAAAGCCATAGGCCCAGCCGGGGGCCGTGCGATGGGCGGTGGAGGCGTCGATCACCCGGACCGCGGGGTTTTCGATCATGCCGACGGCCTCAACGGCCGCTCCGTCTGGCAGGCAGAGGATGGCGATATCGCAGCAGTTTAATGCCCTCCTGCGGCTTTCGGCGTTTTTCCGCTCCGATTCCGGCAGGGTGGCCAGGGTAAGCCCCTTCCGCCCTGCAAGCCGCTCATGTATCCTCAGGCCGGTTGTACCGGCGCTGCCGTCAATAAAAACTGTCATACCGGCCTCCATTCTTGTTCAGGCGATGATTTGTTTCAGGTATTCGATCTGTGTCCGGATGGACCGGGCCCCGGTTCCGCCGGCGGAAGTTCGTTTTTCCACGCAGGTGGAAAGGGCGATGTCCTCGTAAAGATCGGATTCAAACAGCGCGGAGAATTTTTTATAGTCCTCCATGGGCAGGTTATCCAGGGTTCGGCCCTTGGCGATGCAGTCGGAGACGATCATCCCGGTGAGCCGGTAGGCGCTGCGGAAGGGCATACCCTTTCGGGTCAGGTAGTCCGCCAGATCGGTGGCGTTAATAAATCCGTCCCTGGCGGCGGACAGCATATTTGCCCGGTTCACCCGCATGGTTCCCAGCATGGGCGCGAATATGGAAAGGCAGGCATTGGCGGTATCAAAACTATCGAACACGGCCTCTTTATCCTCCTGCATATCCTTGTTGTATGCCAGGGGAAGGCCCTTGAGCAGGGTAAGCAGGGCCATGAGGTTGCCGTATATTCTGCCGGTCTTGCCGCGGATCAGCTCCGCCATATCGGAGTTCTTCTTCTGGGGCATAATGGACGAGCCGGTGGTGTAGGCGTCGGAAAGCTCGGCGAAGCGAAACTCCCAACTGGTCCAGAGAATCAGTTCTTCCGCGAACCTGGACAGATGGGTCATCAGCAGGGCCAGGGCGGCGCACAGCTCGACGCAGAAATCCCTGTCCGCAACGGCGTCCAGGCTGTTGAGGGAAAATCCGTCAAACCCCAGGGCCGCCGCCGTCATGCCCCGGTCTATGGGATATGTGGTGCCGGCCAGGGCGCAGGCGCCCAGGGGGGAGACGTTCATCCGCCCGGCGGCGTCCTCCAGCCGGCCGATGTCCCGGGCCAGCATCATCCCGTAAGCCAGCAGATGATGTCCCAGAGTTATGGGCTGGGCCCGCTGCAGGTGTGTGTATCCGGGCATGACCGCGTCGGCGTTTTCCTCGGCCTGGGCAATAATGGCGGCGATCAGGCTCTTGATCAGGGCGACGGTTTTTTCGGTTTCCTCCCGAAGATAAAGCCTTGTGTCGGTCGCCACCTGGTCATTCCGGCTGCGGGCTGTATGCAGCTTTTTGCCCGTGTCGCCCAGCCGGTCGATAAGCGCGGACTCGATAAAGGAGTGGATATCCTCGGCGGCGGGGTCGATTGGCAGGGAACCGTTTTCGATATCGCAAAGGATGCCGGAAAGGCCGTTTACCAGCGCCTCGCCCTCCGCTTCCGGGATAATGCCGCACTTTGCCAGCATCCCTGCATGGGCGATGCTCCCCGCGATGTCCTGACGGAACATGCGGCTGTCTACGGCGATTGAGGAATTGAAATCGTCGGCGGCCTGATCTAGTTTTCCGGCGGCCTTTCCGGCCCAAAGCTTTTGCATAAGATCACCCCGGTTACAGTTTGTTTTTGGCGTCCACCTGGGCCTGCACTTTGATGGGCAGCCCGCAGAGGCTGATAAAACCGGCCGCGTCGGCCTGGTTAAAGACGTTGTCCTCACCGAAGGTGGCGATTTCCTCGGAATAGAGGCTGTAGCTGCTCCAGGCGCCGGCTTTGATGATGTTGCCCTTGTAAAGCTTCAGCCTGACCTTGCCCGTCACCCGCTCCTGGGTCTTTTCGACAAACGCGGAAAGTGCCTCCCGCAGTGGGGTATACCACTGGCCGTTGTATACAAGCTGAGCAAAGGTAATCGCCAGCTCCTGCTTTTTATGGGCGGTCATTTTGTCCAGACAGAGGGTTTCCAGATATTTGTGGGCAAAATGGAGGATCTCACCCCCCGGGGTCTCGTAAACGCCCCTGCATTTCATGCCGACAAGCCGGTTTTCCACAATGTCCAGAAGGCCGATGCCGTTTTCCCCGCCCAGCGCATTGAGCTTAAGGATAATTTCCTTGGCGCTCATGGCCTTGCCGTCCAGAGCCGACGGGATGCCCGCTTCAAAATCCAGCGTCAGGTATGTGGGCGTATCCGGCGCCCGCAGGGGTGAGACGGACATCTCAAGGAATCCGTCCTTTTCATAAAGCGGCTCGCTGCCGGCGTTTTCCAGATCAAGACCCTCGTGGGAAAGATGCCAGAGGTTTTTATCCTTGGAATAGTTCGTCTCCCGGCTGATTTTCAGGGGCACGCCGCGGGCCTCGGCATAGGCGATCTCCTCCTCCCGGGATTTAATGTCCCACTCGCGCCAGGGCGCGATGACCTTCATGTCCGGCGCAAAGTGCTTGATCGTCAGTTCAAAGCGCACCTGGTCATTGCCTTTTCCTGTGCAGCCGTGGCAAATGGCGTCCGCCCCCTCGGCTTTGGCAATCTCCACCAGCCGCTTGGCTATGACAGGCCGGGCCAGAGCGGTACCCAGCAGATAATCCTCATACAGCGCTCCGGCCTTGATCGACGGGATAATGAAATCGTCCACAAATTCATCCGTCAGATCTGCCACATACAGCTTGGATGCGCCGGATTTGATGGCCTTTTCCTCCAGCCCCTCCAGTTCGTCGGCCTGGCCGACGTCCCCGGAAACGGCAATAATCTCACAGTTATCATAGTTTTCCTTCAGCCAGGGAATGATGACGGAGGTATCCAGCCCGCCGGAATAGGCAAGCACAACCTTCTTAACGGTCTTTTCCTGCATAGGTATTCCTCCTTATTGAGAAGCAGAGTAATATTATGCAATGATAATACCGCATTATGAATAAATATTCAATAGGGAATTGGCGATTCGTAGAAACCGACAATCTGAAGCGGTTAGGCGGCGCGGTATTCTGGGCTTATATCACAAGCCGCGTCCGGCCATTTGACCGAAAACCGGGAAATGAATAAAAAGTCGCCGCTTTCATTCGAAAGCGGCGATGACAAGTTTGGCGGTTTCAGTGAGTTTTGCGCAGGTCTCCATACTTCTGCGCTGGAGGGTTTTATAGGCCGCTTCTTCGGAAAGCCCGTGCTTTTCCATCAGCAGCTGCTTGGCGCGCTGTATCAGCAGTAAATCCTCCGGACTGCGGTGCTGGAGGGTCTTGGCGTACCGCATGCGGTCCATCTGGATGAGCATATTGACGGCTCCTACCAGTTCGCCCGTTTTGACCGGCACCGGGAGCCTGAAGATGGCTTCGTCCGAACAGAGCTCGATCAGATTCGGCTTTGCCACCACCAGCAGGGAGGCGGTTTCGCCCAGAAGGAAGGCCAGTTGGTCCGCGGTCATATCTGGGAACTTGTGGCCGCAAATCACCACGCCACCGCCCATTTTCTTGATGGAGCGGATGGCGCCCGCGCCGGTACGGCAGCGATATCTGACCGCAATGCTGTTTTTTTCCAGGGTGTCGGAAATCTGGTCTGCGAGTTTTTCGTTATCAACGGCCAGGACTGTTCTGATCACTGTCGCGCCTCCTCGCATAGGTTACGCGGGGAAAATGCTCAGTATAAGATCATATACTTGCCGATTTCCCAGCTTGATACCCTTATTCTGTATTCGTCCCATTCCTTCAGCTTGCCTTCCACATAGCGGGAGAAAACGTGATCCCCAAGGGTTTTTTTCATCAGGTCGTCGGCAACCAGTTCTTTTACCGCTTCCTCCAGGGAGGCGGGAAGGCTTTCAATGTTATTGGCGCCGCGCATTTCGCCGTCCATCTCAAAAATGTTTTCAGTGATTTCCGCCGGGGGCGTCATTCCTTTTTCGATGCCGTCCAGGCCGGCGGCAAGACAGACGGCAAGAGCCAGGTACGGATTGCAGGAGGGGTCGGGGCAGCGCAGCTCAACTCGGGTGCTCTGGCCGCGGGCCGCGGGGATGCGGATCAGGGCGCTTCGGTTGGAGGCGGACCAGGCAAGGTAGCAGGGGGCCTCATATCCGGGAACCAGGCGCTTGTAGGAGTTGACAAGGGGATTGGTGACGGCGGCCATGCTCTTGACATGGGTGAGCAGGCCGGCGATGAAGCTGTAAGCCTCCTTGGACAGGCCCTTGGGGCCGTCGGGATCGAAGAAAATATTTTTGCCGTCCTTGAAAAGGGACATGTTAGTGTGCATTCCGGAGCCGTTGATGCCGAAGACCGGCTTCGGCATGAAGGTGGCGTGAAGGCCGTTTTTTTGAGCCAGAGTTTTGACGGCGGTTTTGAAGGTCATAATATTATCGGCGGCTTTCAGAGCCTCGGCGTACTTAAAGTCAATCTCATGCTGGCCGGCCGCCACCTCGTGGTGGGAGGCTTCGATCTCAAAGCCCATTTCCTCCAATGCCATGCAGATCTCGCGGCGTACGCTCTCGCCGTGATCCAGAGGCCCCAGATCAAAATATCCGGCTTCATCCCCGGTCTGAGTGGTGGGCTTGCCGTTTTCATCGGTCTCAAAGAGGAAAAATTCGCATTCGGGGCCGACATTAAAAGTATACCCGAGAGCCGCGGCTTTGGCAATCGCGGTTCTAAGCACATAGCGGGGATCGCCGACGAAGGGCGTACCGTCCGGGTTATAGACGTCGCAGATCAGTCTTGCGACCTTGCCGTGCTGAGGACGCCAGGGAAGGATGGCAAAGGTGTCCAGGTCCGGCCAAAGATACTGATCCGACTCATGTATGCGGGTAAAGCCCTCAATGGAGCTGCCGTCGATGGTCATCTGGTTATTGACCGCCTTTTCAATCTGTGAGGCGGTGATCGCAACATTCTTCAGCTGGCCGAAGATATCGGTGAACTGCATACGGATAAATTCAATCCCCTCTTCTGAGACCAGGCGAATGATGTCTTCTTTGGCATATTTGCTCATATTGTTTTCTCCTCTCGAAAACCGTTAATCGGGGCTGACCCCAATGATTTTTAAAAAAGCAAAAGAGCAGGGGGAAAACCATACGTTTGGAACACCCTTGCTCTTTCGAAATTAAATTATAGTGTTTATGCGAAGAATTGTCAACAGATAAAATAAACTTTTTGGATTTGAACCGCAATGGAGGAAAACCCGGGGCGTGGCAGGGGAAAATTGATAGGCGCCGGGTTTACCGCTGGGACATGGGCACGTACGGAGTGCCTTTGATGGCGGCCCGGTAGGCCGGGCGTATGATGCGGCCGCCGGACACGATTTCCTCTATGCGGTGCGCGCACCAGCCCGCAATCCGGGCGGAGGCAAAAAGCGGGGTATAAAGCTCCTCGGGGATTCCCAGCATACTGTATACAAATCCGGAATACAGATCCACATTGGCGCAGACCGGAAGTGTCAGGCCCTTCCGCTTCATGACGAGATCAGTACCCAGGCGCTCGATATTCTGGAGCAGGGTAAATTCATCTGAGCGGCCTTTGATTTCAGCCAGATCACCGGCGTGTTTCTTAATTAAAACAGCCCGCGGATCGGACACCGTGTATACGGCGTGGCCAAGGCCGTATAGCTTGCCGGAGCCGTCACCGCATTCGCCGTCGAGGATTTTATTCAGGTAGGCGGTGATTTCGTCGTCGTCATGGATATCTCCGACATGCGCCTTGATATCGGAGAACATGTCCATCACCTTGGCGTTGGCGCCGCCGTGCAGAGGGCCTTTCAGGGAGCCTACGGCCGCCGCGATGGCGCTGTAGGAATCCGTTCCGGTGGAGGAGAGCACCCGGCAGGAGAAAGCGGAGTTGTTGCCGCCGCCGTGCTCGGCATGGAGCGTCAGCATCATGTCCAGCAGGAGGGCTTCCTCTCTGGTATACTTTTTATCCTTGCGGATCATGCGCAAAAAGTTCTCGGAGGTGGAGAGGTGTTCCCTGGGGATATGGATGTAAAGGGATTTGCCGTTATAATAATGGCGTTTTGCGGCGTAGGCATTGGCCGCGATCACAGGAAAACGCCCAATCAGCTCAATGGACTGGCGGACAAGGTTTTCAATGGACATATCGTCGGGGGTGGGATCATAGGAATACAGCGCCAGGACACTCCGCGCCAGCTGGTTCATGATATTGGGGCTGGGCGCCTTGAGAATGATGTCCTCTGTAAAGTCCGGCGGGAGAATTCTTGCGGACGACAGGATGGTGTCGAAGCGGTCAAATTGCTCGGCGCTGGGGAGCTTGCCCATCAGCAAAAGATATGCCACTTCCTCAAAGCCGAAGGTTTGCTCCGAGGCATGGGCCTCGACGATTTCCAGAAGGTCATAGCCGCGATAATAAAGATGACCGGCCATTGGCAGGCGCTCGCCGTCTTCTATGTAATAGCCCTGAACGCTGCCTATGCGGGTGACGCCGGCCATTACGCCCGTGCCGTCCGCGTTCCTTAGACCGCGTTTAATGTTTTGATTCGCATAGAACTCGGGCCCGATGAGATACTCGTTGCGCAAATCCTCACAAAGCGAGCCCACATAACCGTACAGTATTTCATTAGCAGCATCCATGAAATTGTCCCCTTAGCATCAGCGTTAGGAATATTATAATGTCGTGCCTTCAGAAATGCAAGATGCAAAAGTAAAATATGCAGTATAAATTGAATTTGCCCTAATTTCTCCTGAAAATTGTGATATTATGCAAACTTGAGAGATTACCATTGCACAACTCTTGCCTATTTACGCAAATCTGATATAATCTCACTTATGGAATAAGACGAAGAGAGCGTGAATCGCATGATTAATCTGATCAATTCTCCGGTAGTCATAAAAAACGGCAGCCCGATGCCCGCCCAGGCGGCGGACACGGGGCGAAACAGGACGATAGCGCATTCGATTCTTTCGGCTCATGACAAATCGCAGACCCCTGGACGTATGTGTCTGCGCTTTGACAGCTTGATTTCCCATGATATCACCTATGTCGGCATTATACAGACGGCAAAGGCCAGCGGGCTCAAACAGTTCCCGGTGCCTTATGTGCTTACCAACTGCCACAACAGCCTCTGTGCGGTGGGAGGAACCATAAACGAGGACGACCATGTTTTCGGGCTGTCGGCGGCGCGGAAATTCGGCGGAATTTATGTGCCGGCAAATCTTGCCGTGATACACCAGTTTGCAAGGGAAGTCATGTCGGGAGTGGGGCGGATGATTCTCGGCAGCGACAGCCATACGCGATACGGCGCTTTGGGCGCCATGGGCATCGGCGAGGGCGGGCCGGAAATCGTCCGGCAGCTACTGATGGATACTTACGATATTGCGCAGCCGGAGGTGGTTCTGGTTTGGCTGACCGGATCACCGCCGCATGGCGTGGGGCCTCATGATGT
>DIRC01000059.1:32761-51832 GCA_002427465.1 Clostridiales bacterium UBA5446
ATAGACGTCATGTCCACGGAGACGGCGTGCCTCAGCTCTATCTGGGAAACTGACGCTGCGGTCGCGGAATATTACGCCGCCCACGGCAGGGCGGGGGATTACCGTTCCATGCGCGTGCGGGAGGGCGCTGTATATGAAGCCATGGTCAGCATCGATCTGGGAAAGATCGAGCCGATGGCGGCGCTTCCGTTTCATCCCTCTAAGGCTTACCCTATACGCGAACTGTGCCGGAATGCCGGCGATATTTTTAGGCAGTGTGAAATTGATGCGGAAAAGACGCTCTCCGGCGGCGCGCCGCTCAGGCTGACGAATAAGCTGCGGGATGGTAAGATCGTCGTGGATCAGGGAATTATCGCCGGCTGCGCAGGCGGCATGTATGACAATATTGCCGAGGCCGCGGCTATCCTGGAGGGGTACGGAACAGGCAGCGGGTTTTTCTCCCTTTCCGTTTATCCCTCCAGTACCCCAGTGAGCCTGGAGCTTGTGAAATCCGGGGTTCAGCAGAGCCTTTTGGAAAGCGGCGCTGCCATAAAGCCCTGCTTTTGCGGTCCGTGCTTCGGCGCGGGCGACGTTCCGGCCAACGGCGCGCTTTCCATTCGCCACACGACCCGAAATTTCCCCAATCGGGAAGGCTCCATACCCGCCGACGGACAGATGGCCGCGGTCATGCTCATGGACGCCAGGTCAATCGCCGCCACCGCGGCAAATGGCGGCGTGCTCACCTCGGCTGCCGGGATAGATTACGATGCCGCGCTGCCGCGCACCGTCGGCTTTGACGGGGGTATTTATGATAAGCGCGTCTATTTCGGGTTTGGTTCGCCGCTGCCCGGGGAGCCTTTGTGCTATGGGCCGAATATTGCGGAATGGCCGGAAGTCCCGGCTTTGCCGGAGAACCTTTTAATGCGGGTGTGCAGCGTGATAGACGATCCGGTTACCACCACCGACGAGCTGATCCCATCGGGGGAAACCTCCAGCTACCGCTCGAATCCCATGAGGCTGGCGGAGTTCACGCTTTCCAGGCGCGATCCCATGTATGTGGAAAGAGCCAAGGCGGCGGCGGAGGACGAAAAACGCCGGGCAGCGGGAAATCCGCCCCCGGAACTGGTTTCAGCCGTGAAAAAGGCCGGATATCCGGCGTCGATTCTGGAAGATACCGGATTGGGCTCGGTTATCTACGCCACCAAGCCGGGGGACGGCTCCGCCAGGGAACAGGCGGCGTCCTGCCAGCGGGTGCTGGGGGGCTGCGCCAATATCTGCCGGGACTTTGCCACGAAGCGCTACCGCTCCAACTGCGTCAACTGGGGAATGCTCCCCTTCATTTTGGATATGGATACGGAGTTTGACAGCGTACCGGGCGATTACATCTTTGTTCCGGGGATACGAAAGGCTGTCCAATCCGGCGCGGACAGGGTTGAAGGAAAAGTCATCGGCGCAGGTGGCGTAAAGGCCGTTACACTGGGGCTTCCCGGAATGACGGAGGGCGAGCGGGAAATCATCCTGGACGGATGCCTGATGAACTGGTACAGGAGGAAAAACCATGTATAAGATCAGCATGTCAAACCCCGTGGTGGAGATGGACGGGGACGAAATGACCCGCGTGATCTGGCAGATGGTCAAGGATGAGCTTCTGTGCCCCTTCATTGACCTGAAAACCGAGTATTACGACCTTGGCCTTATTAACCGGGACGAGACCGGCGACGCCGTGACGTTTGCGGCGGCGGAGGCGATAAAAGAGCATCGGGTGGGGGTGAAGTGTGCGACAATCACTCCAAATGCCCAGCGAGTGGAGGAATACGGTCTGCGCGGACTGCTTCCCAGCCCGAATGCCACTATAAGGGCCGCATTGGACGGCACCGTGTTCCGCAGCCCGATTATGACGCGCTGCATCAGCCCGGCGGTTAAAAACTGGAAAAAGCCCATCACGATTGCCAGGCACGCCTATGGCGACGTTTATAAGAATACGGAATACCGGGTTCCGGGGCCGGGGAGGGCGGAACTGCTCTTTACCGGGGAGGACGGCGCGGTATCCCGGCAGAAGCTGTATGATTTCGAAGGCGCCGGCGTGATTCAGGGGATATACAATAAAGACAGCTCAATCGAGAGCTTTGCCCGGGCCTGCTTCGAATACGCCCTGTCCCAGGGGCAGGATCTCTGGTTTTCCTCCAAGGATACGATCTCCAAGACCTATGACGGGGCGTTCCGGGATATTTTCGAACGCTTGTTCCAGGCGGAGTATGCGGACAGGTTCGCGGCTGCGGGGATAACCTATTTCTATACGCTGATCGACGACGCCGTGGCGCGGGTGATCCGTTCCGAGGGCGGGTTTGTCTGGGCCTGCAAGAATTATGACGGGGATGTGATGAGCGACATGGTCAGCACGGCTTTCGGCAGTCTGGCCATGATGACCAGCGTGCTGGTCTCGCCGGACGGCTGCTATGAATACGAGGCGGCCCACGGTACCGTTACGCGGCACTGGTACCGGTATCGGCGGGGGGAAAAGACCTCGACAAATCCGGTAGCTACCATGTTTGCCTGGACGGGGGCCTTGCGGAAAAGGGGACAGCTGGACGAAAATGCGGCGCTGATCCGGTTTGCGGACAAGCTGGACCGGGCCTGCCTGGAAACCATTGAGTCCGGGGTGATGACGCAGGATCTGGCCGCCCTGTGCTCCCTGGACGCGACGGAAACACCGGATACCGCGGGGTTCATAGCCGCCGTGAGAAAAAGGCTGGAAAACGCTCTGGATTCCTCAGTATAAAAAAATCTCCCGCCGCATCTGCGGCGGGAGATTTTATTTTCAGGGTTTTGTCCCAAACCCGGTCTTTGCGGGATGCACAATGCGGTTGATGTCAATTAGCTGCGTGACTTCATCCGTCAGCCCGGAGGCCATGATGTCCAGGACGGTTCGGGCGGTATCCACAGAGGTTATGCAGGGGATGCCCAGGCGCACCGCGTTGCCGTGGAGCTTAATATAGTCGCCCATGGTATCGTCGTGGAGCGCTCCGGTGTATACGACCAGGATGAGGCCGGTTTTTTCCATAAGGGGACGCAGCTCCGTGATGCTGCATACGGCGCCGATGTCGAACGCATAAATGCCCAGGGCTTTCACGGCCGCCGCGGTGTCCGGCGTCGCAAAAATGCGCAGCCCCATGGCGTCCAGCCTGGAGGCCAGTTGGGGAAGGTCGGAGAACTGGCGGTTGTCCAGACTCAGCAGAACGCCCTTTTTCTCGCGCCCCGGGGACAGGCGGCAGCTGTAGCCCGCGGCTCTCAGGGCCTTGTATATGGCCTCGCTCCGTGTGCGAGCCACGCCCAGAACCTCCCCGGTGGATTTCATTTCTGGGCCCAGGAGAGAATTGGCGTCGGGCAGCTTTTCAAAGGAGAACACCGGAGCCTTTACGCCGAAGTAAGGCACGGTGGGGCAAAGCCCCGGCTTATAGCCCATTTCCCGAAGGGATACGCCCATCATAACCCTTGTGGCGATATCCGCCATAGGCACCCCCGTTATCTTGCTGAGATACGGAACTGTGCGGGAAGCCCGGGGGTTGACCTCAATAACATACAGCTCGTTTTGATAAACCAGGTACTGGATATTGACCAGGCCCTTTGTCCCCAGCGCCAGAGCAAGCTTCTCGGAGCGATCCGCTACCGTGGCCAGGATTTCCTCGGAGAGGCCCGAGGGTGGGTAGACGGCGATGGAATCCCCGGAATGGATGCCGGCCCTTTCAATATGCTCCATAATGCCCGGAATGAGCACGTCGCGGCCGTCGGAAATCACGTCCGCCTCCAGCTCCGTGCCGGGCATGTATTTGTCGATGAGAACGGCGTTGTCCGCGTCCCCGGAGAGAATGACAGAGGCATACCGCCTGACATCCCAGCTGTCATAGGCGATGACCATGTTCTGCCCGCCGATGACGTAGGAGGGGCGGACCAGGACGGGGTATCCGATATCCGCCGCGGCCTTTTCCGCGTCGCTCGCGCTGTGGACGGCAAGTCCCCGCGGGCGGCTGACGCCGAGGCTTTCCAGCAGGTTATCGAATTTTCCCCGGTCCTCGGCCAGGTCGATGCCCTCGGCGGAGGTTCCCAGGATCGTAATTCCTTGGCTGACCAGATATTCCGCCAGAGAAATGGCCGTCTGGCCGCCGAAGGCGACCACTACCCCCACGGGCTTTTCCACCGCGATCACGCCCATAACGTCTTCGGGGCAGAGGGGCTCGAAATACAGTCTGTCCGCAGTATCGTAGTCCGTGGAGACCGTCTCGGGATTGTTGTTGATAATGACTACGGTATAGCCCATTTCCTTTAGGGTCCGGACGCAGTGCACCGAACTGTAGTCGAATTCAATGCCCTGGCCGATGCGTATGGGGCCGGAGCCCAGGACCACGATTGCCTCGCCGGCGGGTTTCCGGTGTGTCCGGGCGTCGCAGTGGCCGCCGTAGACCGAGTAGAAGTACGGGGTTTTCGCGACGAATTCCCCGGCACAGGTATCCACCATCTTGTAGCAGAGGGGCTGGCGGGGGGGGATGCGCCCGCCGGGGGAAAGCCGCAGAAGGGCGGCGTCGGGATATCCCAGAACTTTGCCCCGGAGATACGTGTCGTCGGTCAGCCCGCTCCGAGCCAGCTCAGCCTCAAAATCCGCCAGGTTTTTGATTTTTTCGATGAACCAGCGGTCGATCCGGGTGACGGCGCTGACCTCAACCGTGGACCAGCCGTTTTTCAGGGCTTCGAAGATGGTGAAAAGCCGCAGGTCGTCTTTCGTGCGGAGCCGTTCGCGGAGGGGACGCCGATCGGTAGGGCGGCGGTTTAAGGTGTCCTGCTTGATTTCCGCGCCGCGCACTGCCTTCATCAGGGCTGCTTCGAAGGTCAGGCCGATGGCCATGACCTCACCGGTGGCTTTCATCTGGGGGCCCAGCTCACGGGAGGAGCCGTAAAATTTATCGAACGGCCATTTGGGGAATTTCACGACCACATAGTCGATGGTCGGCTCAAAGCAGGCGAAGGTTTCCCCGGTGATGTCGTTTCTGATTTCGTCAAGAGTATAGCCCAGGGCGATTTTCACGGCGACCTTGGCGATGGGATAACCGGTGGCCTTGGAGGCCAGAGCCGAGGAACGGGAGACCCTGGGGTTGACCTCGATAACCGCGTATTCGAAACTGTCGGGATTGAGGGCAAACTGGCAGTTGCAGCCGCCCTCTATACCCAGCTCCTCTATAATGGCGAGGGCCGCGCAGCGGAGCATTTGGAACTCCCTGTCGGCAAGGGTGAGCGCGGGCGCCACCACGATGGAATCGCCGGTGTGGATGCCCACGGGGTCCATATTTTCCATACTGCATATGGTGATGACGTTGCCGGCGCCGTCACGCATAACCTCAAATTCGATTTCCTTCCAGCCGAAGATGTATTTTTCGATGAGCACCTGACTGATTGGCGAGGCGTCGAGGCCGTTGGCCGCCACCAGGCGCAGAGCGTCCTCATTCTGCGCGATGCCGCCGCCGGCGCCACCCAGGGTGAAGGCGGGGCGCACGATCACGGGATAGCCTACCCTGCGCGCCGTGCGAATGGCGGTTTCCAGATCCCTTGCCGTGCCGGAGGGAATGGTGGGCTGGCCGATTTTGGCCATGGCGTCCTTAAAAAGCTGCCGATCCTCGGACTTATCGATGGCCTCGGCTGTGGTTCCGATCAGCCGGACGCCGTGCTCCGCCAGAAAGCCCTCCTTGGATAACTGCATGGCAAGGGTGAGGCCCGTCTGCCCGCCGATCCCGGCCAGCAGGCTGTCCGGCTTCTCTTTTTCAATGATTCGCTTAACGGTCTCCAGGTTAAGAGGCTCAAGGTATACGGCGTCGGCCATGTCCCCGTCGGTCATGATCGTCGCCGGGTTGGAGTTGACGAGCACCGTGGCGACGCCTTCCGCGCGCAGAAGCCGGCAGGCCTGTGTGCCGGCGTAATCGAATTCGGCCGCCTGGCCGATGACAATCGGGCCGGAGCCGATGACCAGCACTTTTTTTATCGACTCGTTTCTAGGCATGTCCGCGCCCTCCCATCTGTGAGATGAACCGATCAAACGGCCCCTCGCAGTCCGGCGGACCGCCGCGGCCTTCCGGACAGAATTGCAGTGAAAAGGCGCTGTGAGAGGGATAGTCCACGCCCTCGCATGTGCCGTCGTTCACATTGACGTATCTGAGGCGGGCCTCCGGGGGGAGGCTTTTGCCATCGACCACGTAGCCGTGATTCTGGCTGGTGACGAGCACTCTGCCGGTTTCCAGATCCTTCACCGGCTGGTTCGCGCCCCGGTGGCCGAACTTCATTTTTACCGTGCCGCCGCCGACGGCCCGGGCCATCATCTGGTGCCCGAGACCGATGCCGAACATGGGCAGGCGGCCCATCAGCTCCTTGATCTGCTCAATGCAGCGCGGGTTGTCCGCCGGGTCTCCCGGGCCGTCCGAGAGCATAACGCCGTGGTGTCCGGCGGCAAGAATGACAGAAGCAGGCGTATCGTAAGGATAGCGGGTTACACGGCAGCCCCGGCTGAGGAGACTGTCGGTAAGGCTTTTCTTTGCGCCGTAATCCATCAGCGCCACGGAGAAGGTTTCCCTGCCGTCCGGTTCCGAGCGGGAAACGGATTTGGGGCTGACGCTTTCGACGGCACTCGCGACGCGGTATGCCTTCAGCTCCGGAGGGACGCCACCTTCAGGCGCACTGGACGTGATCATGGCGTTCATGACCCCCTGATCGCGTATAAGCTGTGTCAGAAAGCGCGTGTCTATCCCGGCTATACCCGGCACGCCGCAGCGCTTGAGGAACCGGTCCGCGGATTCGTCCGAGCGGAAGTTCGATGGGATTTCACACACCTCCCGGACAATGACGCCCCGGGCATGAATCCCGCCGCTTTCCATGTCCGCGTGGGAGATTCCATAGTTCCCGAGCATGGGAAAGGTAAAGATGATGATCTGTCCATGGTAGCTTGGATCGGAAAGGCTTTCGGTGCAGCCGGTCATGCCGGTTGTAAAAACCGCCTCGCCAATGCGGGTTTCGCAGGCGCCGAAGCCAAGCCCTTCAAAGACCATGCCGTTTTCAAGCAGCAGGTATGCTTTTTTCATTAACAACCCTCAATTTGCAATGTATCGTAACCGGGTTCCCCGGTCCGGAGCCGAATAACATCCTGGGCGCTGGATACCGTACGCTTTAGTTACCAATGGCCATAGTATATAATGCTTTTCCCGCGGCTGCAACAATTTCCGCATCGGGCGCTTTGCAAACGGGGGCGCGGAGCCGCCGTTCATATCGAAGCGGCGCAGCCTGATTTCTGAATCTTTTACAGTATGCGCAAAAAAGCAAGGGAGTTCGCATGCGGAACACCCTTGCTCTCATGATAGGCAAATTATAGATTTTTTTGTGGGGGATGTCAAGATGCGGAGAAAAATTTGCGCAACTTGACCGTAATGGCCTTTGAAGCTGCGGCTATTCTGCCAAAAATATGTAGGGTGTCCCTATTGCGGGGCCTCAGGCTCCAGAACCTGATTCACCCTGTCGGATACCTCAAAATCCCCTGAGACGATAATCACGTCATTGGGCATGAAAACTGCGTAAGGGCCGGGAGAGGGGATGATTTTACCGTTGCGCCTCAGGGCGACGATGGTGGCTCCGGTATTCTGCCAGAACATCGAATCCGCGATGGTTTTCCCCAGGATCGGGGAATTCGCGGGAATTTCGAACTCGAAGCTTCGAAGGGGATCGCTGGTAAAAAACCGCTCGGACATATCCGTGATTCTCTCGGTAAGTTCCATAATGCGCACATTGAGCTTGTCCCGCTCAGCCACAAGAGCCTTCATCTGCTTTTTCAGCGTCCGCAGATCCAGATGGTTATCGAACTGTTTGATATATTTGGCGGCGTTGGCTTTCGACAGCACGATAGCCCCGCTGTTCTGACGGACGTCGAGGATCTCCATATCGGAAAGCAGGCGAAAAGCGCGGCGCACAGTTTCCGGCGACACACCGTATTCAATAGAGGTGAGGGAGCGTCCGGAGATTCTTTGGCCTTCGCTGAACTCACCTCGGGCGATTTTGGTTGCAATGTCAAGGGCAATTCTGGAATAGACGGGAGGGGTCTCGCTGATTCTCATATGGGTACCTCTTTTTCTATAATGAACTTTCGTAAAGCTCAGGTCTTATGGTTTTGGATAAGGGTGACAAATGCGTCCGCCTGACGCCGCGGATAGTGACGCCGGAAATTCGATTTCCCGATTCCATATCGGGACGCCCGTATCCTTATTATATCAGGTTTTATCGGAACAAACAACAAATCCGGCCGTACGCCGAATTAACCGATGGATTCCTCTTTTTATCATCGTTCAGAGCAAAAAGAACGGACGCCGCTTCGTCGCGGCGCCGTCCTTTTCTATCTTGTAATTAGAGTGGCGGGTTTTTAGGATCGTGGCCTCAGGCCATATGCGACTTCAGCATCCAGAGAAGCTTCTGGTACTCGGCCAGATAACCGTTGAACATATCGGCGGTAGCGCCGTCGCCGTCCTCTTCGGCAAGCTTAACGATTTCGTTGGTATCCCGTATCCAATATTCCACATCGGAAATCATGCCCCTTACAGTATCGTCCGAGGAGATGGGCGCATCCTCAAGCTCCTTGACAGAAGCCAGGGAAAGGGCGTTCTTCGCGCTGGCAACGGGAGAACCGCCCAAAGCCAGCAGCCGCTCGGCTACCTGGTCCATAATCTCCGCGGTCTGGTTATAAAGCTCCTCCAGCTTGGCGTGAAGGGTAAAAAAGCCGCGGCCCTTGACATACCAGTGCAGGTTATGAAGCTTAATGTACATAATCTGCTGATTGGCCAGATACACATTTAGTTTATCATGCAAAACTTTACTCATGGATTATTCCTCCTATATATTTCTCAATTTTTTTGATGTTTTGACTATACCGCAAAGGGAGCGAATGCTCTGTAACTTCATCACCAACGGCTGATCTGCCGGATATCCAGCCGCGGCGGGCGAATATGACTTTAATATCACCCGGCCGGAAGATTTTATACTCAGAGAAGCCGGGATACCGCTCTCGTAAGTGCCCGGATATTCAATGACCGAACAGCGTGCCGCCGCAATCTTTTGCATGGCGCTGTCGTCCAGCGCGGTGTCCAAAACGCATACGCCGCCCTTATCTTCATTTTGATGATCCGGATTTGACTTGCCGGTCAGCGAAAACGCCCGGCGCGCTATGCACGCGGCAGCGATATGAAAAAGCTGTTTCCCGATTTTTCGCCGCTGTCCGCCCATATGCGCCCTTTATGGTCGCTCACGATGCTTTGGGCAATGGAAAGGCCGAGGCCGAAGCTCCCAGGCTCGCTTCTTGATTCGCCGAGGCGATAAAATGTCAAAACCGCCCCCCGCATTTTATGATTTTACCTCTTACAGAACGGTGTGGCGGAGCTTAAAAAACTCGGCATACCCCGGGCCCGGAGCATCGAAGGCCAGCTTGACGGAAGCGTTCCCGCGACAGCCGCGGAGCAAAGCGCCAATCCCGACGCGCTTGAGACGGTCAAGGCCGCAATACGTGTGCGGCGGCGGGCAAATTTCAGTCTTGACAGCCGGTGAATCAAAGTGATATATATATGATATCATAAAAATACATATCATGGAGGCTCGTTTATGAATAGTACCATGCCATTCACTGAGCAGAAAATAATCAAGGCAAAGAGCGGGATGGCCGTTCTCATTATAAACACACTGGCGATACTGGCCTTTATTGCCCTCTTTATTTTGGGCGTTGTTCTGGCCGGACGGGCGGAAGCCCGTGGCGTCAGTACGTTTCCCGCCGTGACGCTGATCGTCGTATCAGTCTTAATGGGCTTTCTGGTTTGTCCCATCCTCTACGCCGGCCTGAAGGTGCTAAAGCCCAATGAGGCCCTGGTGCTCACCCTTTTCGGCAGATATTACGGTACTTTGGAAGGCGCCGGCTTCTTTTTTGTCAACCCCTTCGTCACGGCGGTCAACCCGACGAAACGCATGAATCTGGCCTCTGTGACGGCTGCGGCCATGGCCGAGCGGCCGGTGAGGCAGGCTTCCCGCACCGACAAGTCCGAGCCCAGCGACACCGCTTCCGGCAAGGCGATCTCGCTCAAGGTGATGACGCTGGACAACAACAAGCAGAAGGTGAACGATAAGCTGGGAAATCCCATTGAAATCGGCGTGGTGATTATCTGGCGGGTAGTGAACGCTGCCAAGGCCGTGTTCAATGTGGATAACTATATTTCTTTCCTCTCCATCCAGGCAGACAGCTCTCTGCGCAATATCGTACGGCTCTACCCCTACGATATCTGGGGCGAAGACGCGGACGCCGATGAACTCTCTCTCAGGGGAAGCAGCCAGGAGGTGGCCCTCAAGCTTCGGCAGGAGCTTCAGTCCAAGGTGGAGGATGCGGGGCTTGAGGTTGTGGAAACCCGCATTACTCATCTCGCTTACGCCCCGGAGATTGCCGCGGCCATGCTCCAGCGGCAGCAGGCCAGCGCCATCATAGACGCCCGCAAGCTCATCGTGGAGGGGGCCGTGGGCATGGTGGAGATGGCTCTCCAGAAGCTTAGTCAGAATCAAATTGTGGAGCTGGACAGCGAGCGCAAGGCAGCTATGGTCTCGAACCTGCTTGTGGTTCTATGCGGCAGCAAGGAGGCCCAGCCCGTGGTGAACAGCGGCTCGTTATACTGATCTCATGGAAAGAAACGACAGGGCCAAGAAGCAAGTCCCCCTCCGTCTATCCCCGGAATTGTACAATAAGCTCGCCGCTTGGGCGGAGGATGAGTTCCGGTCGGTTAACGGCCAGATTGAATACCTCCTCACCGAATGCGTGAAAAAGCGTCACGGTGGCAAGGACTCCCCAAAGCAAGGGCGGGAGCAGGAATAACAAAGCAACGCAAAGCCCCGGCTGCCATGGCAGCCGGGGCTTTGCGTCACGGGTAAGCGAATAGTACGCCTCCCGAGGGGATTTTACAGCGGCAATAGAGTTTAGTTTATCAGGCTAATATGAATTCGTACTCCTTTATAATCAGGCCGCCGAAAAATTCAAATACATCACAGGAGTGTTCGCCAAGATTATTTTTCAGGATAGCGGCAATGCGGTTTCCGTCGGCGCTTTGGTACAGAGCCTCGCATGAGAAGGTGTTGTCATTACCCCTATATGCCTCCATCATCGCGGCAAGATAAGCGTCTATTCCCTCAATGGTTTTCGTCTGCCTGGATGAATGCAGAACCCAGACCACGTCGGGAGAGAGGGATTTGCGGTACGCTGCCCAATCCCTCTTGTTTTCCGCTTCAAAAAAGAATAAAAGTCTATCCTTATTTTCCATATGCCGCATCCTTTAAATTCCTGTTTACCGGCAGGATCGTTAAACTTGCATCTATTATACCACAGTTGCGAAGCAATTGTGGCATAATATGTCATCATTTTCGGTTGCCCCGAGAGGGGCGAGAAATGGACTTAAATCAAGATGTAATAGCCGCGGCGTGGTTATTATACCATACTTTTCCGTACTAAAAAAGGCATAACTTCCCTTGCGGAAGTTATGCCTTTATAGGGCAACAAACCGGCTCAAAATCATTTGCTATGGCGATCTGCATGAAGGATTCAGCACAGAAGGTGATGCGAAATGGATATGTGCCAAGTGTTTCAGGGATCTCAAAGAAAAGATTAAGTGGAAAGTGATAGATGATTCCGCAGATAAGGTGGAGAAAGCCGAATAGCGCTCTCCCCGACGCCTGTGCTTATTCGATCCGTTTGGGACATACTACTAAAATTCGGCACAGCTTTGAAACGGAGGAATGAACATGAAGTCTTTGTGGGCGGATATACAACCCAAGGGCAACGCCAGAGCCTCTCTCAGCGGCGACGGGGAGACGGACACTTACCCTTTCTCAACAGCCGGCGCATTAGGGATGGCGCACCAGGGTCAGTTCAACCCCCTCAAATTTCTAAAAGGGGCAGCTCAGGGCCTGAATATCCTGCCGATGGGCAACTACTTTGAGGGCTTTTATTTTAAACATCAAATAAGGCAGGACACTCTGTCCATCATTGTGGGACGGGCGGCGGACGGCGCCTTCATCCAGATAGTAACCGACACCCATTCTTACCATGTGCCTTATCCGCTAAAGGCTTATCTCAAAGGAGAAATACTGACGCTGGAGGACAATTATTTCTCCAGACATGGAATTCGCCTCTCAATTCAGACGGAGGGGCTGAATCTCACCGGGGAAATTTCGTACAGCGGTATCACGCCCATACAGGGCGATATCATGGGGCCTTTTCGGTTTCTGCCCATGCAGTGCCGGCACACAATAGTGAGTATGAACCATACTCTAAGCGGTAAACTGGTTCTAAACGGCCGGGAGCTGGACTTTACCGGCGGCAGGGGGTATATCGAGGGGGACGCGGGACGATCCTTCCCCAAAAGCTATACCTGGGTACAGTGCAATGCCTTTTCCGGCGGCTGCTCCATTATGGCATCGGTGGCTCATATCCCATTTGGCTTGTGGTGGTTTTGGGGGTGCATCTGCGTGGTTTCGCTGGCGGGAAAAGAGTACCGGCTTGCCACCTACCGGGGAGCGACGATTCGGCACAGGGATGAACGGCGGCTGCTGTTGGAGCAGGGGGACTTTTCCTTATCCGTCCAATTATTAGAGCCATGCCCGGGTAATCTCCTGCGCGCCCCCAGCAAAGGGAGGATGACAGGACATATCCGAGAGGCGCCCAGCTGTCGAGTCCTCTTTGAATTTCGGAGGAAGAACGACATCCTCTTTAAGGAGGAGAGTCACTTTGCCAGCTATGAGCATGTGGTATAAATGAAAAGGGGATCTGAAAAAAGAACAGGTCTGTTTGCTTAATACAAACAGACCTGTTCAGCGTTTTTTAAATTATTATTTCGTTTTGGTATCAGCCTCATTAAACTGCATATTTTTGCTCGGTATGGTTTTCTGAATCAGATAACGGTAATCTGGTAAGCACCAAATTTAAATCATTGGCAATGATAGAATGCGCTAATGTGCTCCTGGGTTTCCCTGCATTGAGATAATACCGATCGAATTTACACTATCAATCCACAGCTTAGAGGTTATGTTATTTTCGGTTATAAACACAGTAATTGTCTATGGAACAGGATACGTCCGTTCGTATGTGCGAAGATGTCTGACGGTTTAGGCGGAATTGGAAAAGCCGTACCATACTGATGACAGCATGGTACGGCTCCGACGTATTTTTGCGGTCAAAATGATATGTTAAGGTCTGTACGCTCCCATGGCATCGTACTGGCATTGCTCCCAAAATGCCCGTAACAGGATACCTTGGAGAAGATAGGCGCTGTCAGCCCGAACTTTTTTATAATTGCAAACGGACGCAGATCAACTGAGTTCAATACCGCGTTATACAACTCGGTTTTTTTAACTTTTTCAGTGCCTAACGTATCAAGCCACAGAGCGATAGGCTCCGACAGGCCGATTGCATAGCTAAGCTGCACTTCGCATCTGTCTGCCAATTCTGCCGCGACAATGTTTTTTGCGATATATCGTGCCATATATGCCCCGCTCCGGTCTACCTTTGTGGCGTCCTTTCCGGAAAAAGAGCCGCCGCCATGTCTTGCATATCCGCCGTAGGTATCCGCGATCAGTTTTCTGCCGGTCAGCCCGGAATCTCCCGCCGGCCCGCCGATTACAAACCGGCCGGTGGGATTGATGAAGAACTGTGTGTTCTTATCCACCATTCCGGACGGAAGCGTCGGATAGATCACATGACTGATAATATCGGAACGCAGCGTTTTGATGCTTATGTCCTCGCTGTGCTGACTGGATATGATGATATCCGCGATGCGTTTCGGTTTGTCGTCTTCGTATTCAACCGTAACCTGTGTTTTCCCATCTGGGAGCAAATAAGGAAGCTCACTGTTTCTGCGAACCTGTTCCAGACGCTTGGCAAGCGCATGAGCCAGTTCAATGGGCATCGGCATAAGGCAGTCTGTTTCCCGGCAGGCATACCCGAACATCATCCCCTGATCCCCCGCGCCGCTGTCAAGCAGCTCGCTTTCTGTCCGGCGTCTGATCCCCTGGGCAATATCGGGAGACTGTTTATGCAGGTCGACCCGGATTTCACAGTTCACAGCATCAAAGCCGCGCCCAGGGCATGTGTATCCGATTTCTTCTATTACTTGCCGCGCAACGGATTGATAGTCGACTTTTGCCTTGGATGTAACTTCGCCAAAAATATGTACTTGGTTCACTGCGCAAGTCACTTCACAAGCTACCCTGGAATCTGGATCCTGCTTCAGCAGACTGTCCAGAATCCTGTCCGCGATTTGATCGCAGATTTTGTCTGGATGCCCGCACGTAACCGATTCAGAGGTAAAAAAAGTTTTCAAGGCAGATACCTCCTCATGATTTTTTGCTCATTTTACCTGTAAGGGTGACGCCTTTCTTGTTCGGCAGGGAATTCCAGATCTGATCGGCGACCGGGGCCCAGTTTTCGGCTGCGTGTACGCATTTATTACAGTAATCACAGGCTTTTTCCGGTTTCATTATATCCGTGGAATGTGCGCCGGACACCTCGACGATTTCCGTCAGCCGGCCGGGATTATCCAGCACAGGGCAGGGACGGAGCATGTTTTCATTAAACGGTTGCCTCACTCTGTATGCCATGAACAGAGGTGAACGGTACGCCTCGAGCAGCGTCTTTTCCTTGATGTTGGAATCCGAGTAGTGGATAAAAGCGCAGGGCTCGATATCGCCGTTTGCGTTGATATGCATATACCCGCGCCCGCCCGCGATGCAGCCGCCGACCGCGTCGCCGTCGTTCCAGAAGTCCATGGTGAAAATCGGCTTTGTCTTGCGGAATTTACGTATTTGATCATACATAAACTTCCGCTGCTCGGCAGATACCATCAGTTCGGGAACTGCGTCCGCGCCGATAGGCATATAAGTAAAGAACCAGGCAAATTTCACGCCCATTTCGACCATGAAATCAAAATACTCCTCGCTGCCTATTACCTCCGCGTTTTTGCTGGTATAGCAGCAGGAAATGCCAAACAGCAGCTTTCTCTCTTTCAGACGCTTCATGGCTTCAATGACTTTCCTGTAGGTGCCATGACCGCGGCGGTAATCGGTGGCCTCTTCAAAACCTTCAATGCTGATTGCAGGCACAAAATTTTTGACGCGCACCATTTCATCGGCAAAGGCGTCGTCAATCAGGGTGCCATTCGTAAAGGCAAGAAAAGCGCAGTCGCTGTGCTTTTCGCACAGCCTGATGATGTCCGCCTTGCGAACGAGCGGTTCGCCGCCGGAGTAGATATAGACATATGTGCCGAGCTCCTTGCCCTGGCGGATGATATCGTCCAGCTGTTCAAATGTCAGATTCAGCTTGTTCCCGTATTCGGCCGCCCAGCAGCCGGTGCAGTGCAGATTGCAGGCGGAGGTCGGGTCCATCAGAATAGCCCACGGAATATTGCACTGATATTTATCCTGAAGTTTGGTGGAAAGAGGCGTACCGATCATTGTGCCTTTGATTCCTACACTCTCGACCAAAGCCCTGCGCTGTCCGTCATTAACGTCTGTCCAAAGACTTTTGACCAGCTTTGACCAGTTATTATTGGGATCGCTGATGGCTTTTTTGATTCCGCGAACCTGTTCCGTCACGCCGTTTTCCTTGTCGTACTTTTCAAACCAGTCCAAAATCTTGGGTATATTATTGTCCGGGTCCTTGTCCAAATAGCCGAAAAGCTGCTTCACTGCAAAATCTTTCATTTTGTCCGAGACGTTCATTATTTTGTCCTCCTCTTTGTCTATATGGTCTTTTGACATTATCTTAACAATTAATTGTTTACAATAACACTGTGAAAAAAGCAGTTTCTCCTAAATTAGGAGAAACTGCCTAAATTCTATAAATTTAGTACAAATCTCTCGATTTCTACTAAACTGCTGTTATGTACCATAGGTGGAAACGCTCTATGGTATCATTGTCCAACTTTCGCGGTTACCGCGTCAGCGGTGAGCGAAAGGGACTTAAAATCAAAGTATAATAACCGCTTGCGGTTATTGTACCGCATATAGTTACTGTTCATCCGGGCAGTCTTCAATTGCCTGACGGATAAGTCCTTTGAATAACACGCTGAGCCTGTCTACAGATTCGTCAATATCAAAGCTCATGCGGTTCCAGATGCACTTCAGGAAGAAGCCCAGGAGTGCATACCGGTAAAAGTCTGCGATATCCCTGAGCCGTTCTTCAGGGACACGCCGCCCAGCTGCTTCCTGGCAAACGATTTTATAAATACCTTCGTCTGTGGATTCAAATATGTACCGTTCCAGCCGGTCTCTGGATAATGAATTCAAAACATTCTCAGCAATTGACTGATTTTCCTTCACGTAGTTTAATATTGCTTTCAAAATATCCTGCCAGGCTTCTCCCTGTGAGGAATTATTGATAAACTGGTCTTTTTCTTCCTGCATCCACGTGTCAAGCAAATCATAGATGTCTCTGAAATGGTAATAGAATGTATTCGAACTGATTCCGCACTTAGCAATAATACTCGTAACAGTGATTTTATCGAAAGAAGTATCTTCAAGTATCTCACGAAATGCCTGAATGATCGCTTTTTGTGTGAAATTAGCCATATCCATACCTCCCTCGGATCTAAAAATCACGCATCTTCTGTTAAATCTTTTCTTTCAATAATAAAAAACGCTGATATTTACATAGCATTAAATCTTGTGCAAATATAATTTATATGTACATTTTACCATATATATTATCATTATACAATGGAAAAGACAGCGTAGAACAGCAGATTGGTGTGGCTGTCATGCTCAAATGCATAAACATTATGGAAGGTACCGCCGTTTTTCAGGGTTCCGGCTTCGGTGAGCAGACCGCGGATCCATCGATCCATTCATTCAGGCCGCCGCCGCAGCCCTGGATCACAAGACCTTCCATGCCGTTCGTTTGACGGGCCTCGTTAAGCGTAATATGTTTCATTAAAAGCGTCTCCATTTCCATAGTATTCTGAGACTGATCTATTTCAGCCTTATAAGCCGCCGCGCAGAGCTGTTTATAGTCCTGCTCCGTGGGTTTATAGACATACCACTCCGTTTTTCCGTCATACGACGGTGCGGATGGTGAAATCCTGTTTAACTCATATTGGTTACCTCATTTCTGATTAATTTTAGACATAAAAAAAGCCGGGGCTTTATCTTTAAAACCTTGGCTAGAAAAGATGTCCTGCGGTTTTCTCCGCAGGACATCTTTTCTAGGACTTAATTCTGGTGCGGATAACAGGAATCGAACCTGCACGTCAAAGACACCAGATCCTAAGTCTGGCGCGTCTGCCAGTTCCGCCATATCCGCGCGCCCTGATATGATACTACAAACGTTATTGCCTGTCAACGCGCCCTTATTGACATTTGTAGGAAGTAAAGGTATGATTCATCTGTTGCCTTTTTGTTTGGAGTTGATGGATTTGGCAGGCGTATTCGCGAACACCGCTGCGGTACTGATTGGGGGCATCGCCGGGCTTCTGTTTGCCGGCAGAATAGGGGAAAAATATACAAAGGCCCTCGTTACCGGACTGGCGCTGTTAACGTCGGTGATCGGCATAATGAGCGCTATTGAAACACAGGACATCCTCTGTGTCATCATCTGTATCGTACTGGGGACGATCATCGGAGAGGCCCTCAGAATCGACGATCGGATAGAGAGCCTGGGCGAAAGGGTCAAGGCAAAGCTTACCCGTGGCAAAGGGGGCGCTGCCCGGTTTACGGAAGGCTTTGTAACCGCGAGCATACTGTTTTGCATCGGCAGCATGGCCGTCATGGGAAGCATTGAAGCCGGAATAAGAGGGGATAACGGCATCCTCTTTACCAAAAGCATTATCGACGTTACGGCATCCGCCGCCTATGGCGCGGCCATGGGGGTCGGCGTCGCGGCTTCGGCGGTCTGCATACTGATCTTCGAAGGGGGGCTTACCCTGCTTGCCGGGAGCCTGGCGCCGGTATTGACGGACACGGCAGTTACGGAGATGTCCGCGGTTGGCGGCGTCCTGCTGATCGGCATGGCAGTGAACCTTTTGGGGCTGCGCCCGGAGCGGATCAAAGTTGCCAATCTGCTGCCGGCAATATTCCTGCCCATAGTATATTTGCCCGTGTATAACTGGCTGACTGGACTGATTAAATGAAAAAGCATTCCGTTTCAATTCTCGCCGCCGGGGTTCTCTGGGGCTTTATGGGCCTTTTCAGGCGGTATATGGCAGATATCGGCGTCTCGACCGCAGGCGTTATTATCCTGCGCTGCGGAGTGTCTACGGTTTTTTTCGCCATAACGCTGCTGGCTACCGATACCTCATACTTTCGTGTTAAGCTGCGGGACGCCTGGTGTTTCATTGGCAGCGGCCTGTGCAGCCTGCTGTTTTTCTCATACTGCTATTTTCAGGCAATGACTCTGATGAGCCTTTCCGCCGCGGTAATATTCCTGTATACAGCTCCGCCCATAGTCATGATCATGTCGGTTTTTATTTTTCACGAAAAGCTGACGGTGAAGAAAATCCTGGCCCTTCTCATGGCCTTTGCCGGATGTGTGCTCGTATCCGGGCCTGTCGGCAGCGGGGGGATAACCGCCGTCGGACTGCTCTATGGCCTGGGCGCCGGATTCGGATACGCCCTGTACAGCATTTTCGCCAGGCTCGCGCTGGACAGGGGCTATGCCAGCAACACGGTGAACTTCTATTCCTGCCTGCTGGCGGCGATAGGCGCCAGCGTAATCTGGGGCGGCGCGGAGCCGGTGCGCGTCATGTTTGCATCCTGGGGGAATGCCGGGCTTTGCGTTCTTTCCGCCCTGTTTACCTGCTACCTGCCATACCTGCTTTACACCTACGGCCTGACGGGGCTGGAGGCCGGCAAGGCGTCGATCATGGCCTCTGTGGAGCTGGTGGTGGCTGCGGTTATCGGCGTGTCTGTCTTTAAGGAACCGATAACGCCGCTTGCCTTTATCGGTATCGTTCTTGTCCTCTCGGCGGTGGTACTGTTAAACGTAAGAAACCGGGAAAAAGCGGATAA
>DIRC01000059.1:52063-59104 GCA_002427465.1 Clostridiales bacterium UBA5446
TGTTCCTTATTGACGCGGCACAAGAGACATCCAATAAACATGGCCTTCGGACACCGTGCAGCCCGTCTTGCGCTGCAGGGCAAGAGACGGCTCGTTGCCCCACTCCACCTGGCCAAAGGGGATGTTGCCCCGTTGGAGTTCCCGATTCAGCGCATCGCGAAAGAGGGCGGAGCCGACGCCCTGCCTCCGGTATTTGGGAAGGACCTCCAGAAGCCCGATGCTGCCTTCGGAGTGGCGGCCGATAAAGCCCGCGCACCGGCCGTTCACATACGCCCCTGTGATCAGCCCCTTTTCCAGCAGGCTGCGCACATAGTCCAGTTCCCCGGGATCGTTTCGGTAATTTTCGTTGACCCATTGCGCATCCCCGGGTTCCATTGCCCGAAATGTGCAGACAGAGGGGACGGGTACAGGATCGCTTTTGAAGTAAGCGGTTTGAACGCAGTCGAGAAAAAATGGGGAATCATAGGTTTTTTGGAGCTGGGACACCGTAAATTCCTGATGGGCGCAGATGAAGTCCGGGGATTCCGGGATGGCCAGCATGTGCAGGCTCGCTTCCGGCGTCGCGGCGGAAATGACCCAGCATTCGCTCATGGCGTTGTAAAGCAGCACGCCCTCCGGGCCGGCATAGACAATATACGCCATTTTTCTGCGCAGCGCCTCCAGCATATCGATATGGTGCAGGCGGTCCCGGTAAAGGTAGGCTTCCGCAGCTATACTCTTTTCCATATGGGGCCTTCCGGCGTGTCGGTGATCAGGATTCCATCAGCCTTCAGCGCGTCGCGGATGCGGTCGGCCTCGGCCCAGTTTCTGGCTTTCTTGGCTTCCGTCCGGGCAGCCACCAGGGCGTCGATCCGCGGGTCGGATTCGGCAGCGTTGGCGTCCCGGATCTTTTCCGCCGCCGCAATCAGCCCAATGCCCAGTACGGTATCGAATTCGGCCAGCAGCGCAAGCTTCGTTTTGTCGTTTGTGTCGTACTTCAGCACGTCGAACAGGACTGTGACCGCGAGAGAGGTATTCAGATCGTTATCCAGTGCCTCGGTGAAGCCGGCGCGCAGCGTCTTTGCGGCGTCCTCGTCAAGAGCGGCGGGGTCGTCTGCTAGGGCAGCGACACGGGCTGCCAGCCTCTGGTAGGCGGCAGTGGCATTGTCCAGGTTCTCCCAGCTGAATACCAGGTTTTTACGGTAATGGCTCTGGAGGCAGAAAAAGCGGTAGACCAGGGGATCATAGCCCTTTTCCTCCAGCAGGGATACGGTGAGAAACTCGCCGCTGGACTTGCTCATTTTTCCTACAGCGGTGTTAAGGTGGAGGACATGGAACCAGAAATTACACCATTTATGGCCCAGGTATGCCTCTGACTGGGCAATTTCATTGGTATGGTGGGGGAATGCGTTGTCAATCCCGCCGCAATGGATATCGAGGGTTTCCCCCAGGTGCTTAATGGAGATGCCCGAGCATTCGATATGCCAGCCGGGGTAGCCCTCGCCCCAGGGGGAGTCCCATTTCAGGGCCTGATCTTCAAACTTCGACTTGGTGAACCATAGTACGAAGTCGTTTTTATTACGTTTATTGACGTCCGCCTCAACGCCCTCGCGAGCGCCGACCACCAGGTCGTCTTCCTCGAAGTCGTTGAAGACATAATATTTTTCCAGCTTCGAGGTGTCGAAGTAGACATTACCGCCGGCAAAGTAGGCATAGCCTTTTTCCATAAGGGCGGAGATGATCTCGATATATTCCCCGATACAATTTGTTGCCGGTTCAACAATTTCGGGCGTCTTTATGTTGAGCTTTCCGCAGTCCTCAAAAAAAGCGTCGGTATAATACCGCGAGATTTCCATAATGCTTTTGTGCTCTCTTTTTGCGCCCTTGAGCATTTTATCCTCGCCAGTATCCGCATCCGAGGAGAGGTGGCCCACGTCTGTGATATTCATGACCCGCTTCACGTTGTATCCGGCGTAGCGCAGGTATTTTTCCAGAACATCCTCCATGATATAGGAGCGCATGTTGCCGATATGGGCGAAGTGATAGACCGTAGGGCCGCAGGTATACATTTTGACCAGATTGGGGTCGTTGGGGATAAACTCCTCTTTCGCGCGTGTTGCCGAGTTATAAAGCTGCATATTGAAATTCTTCCTTTCTCTGCTGTTGTAAGGGAACGTTATCCGGCGGACAGGCCGGCTTTTATCTGTTCAAGCTCGGTGCGGAGCATGATGAGTTCGAGAATGACGGGGTCGTCGATGTTGATTTGATCCACCTCTCCCACAAAGTTTACCTTTTCCCCCTCCTTTTTCACCACTCGGGCGGGCGCTCCCACGGCGGTGCTGTTCGGAGGGATTTCCTTCAGAACCACCGCGTTTGCCGCAACGCGGCTGTTGCTGCCGACCATAAACGGCCCAAGCACCTTGGCGCCGCTGCCGATGAGCACATTATCGCCGATGGTGGGGTGGCGCTTGCCGGTGTCCTTTCCGGTTCCGCCCAGTGTAACGCCCTGGTACAGAAGGCAGTCGTCGCCGATCTCGGCGGTTTCTCCGATAACAATGCCCATGCCATGGTCAATGACAAGGCGGCGCCCGATCTTCGCCCCCGGGTGGATTTCGATACCCGTTCGCCTGCGGCTGGCCTGGGAGATCATGCGGGCCAAAAACTTCATGTTATGATTATACAGCCAATGCGCCTTCCTGTGGCTCCGGGTTGCCTTCAGCCCGGGATAGAGCAGCAAAAGCTCAAGAGTACTTCTGGCGGCGGGGTCCCGCGCCTTATAAGCCGCAATTGTTTCTTTAAGATCGTTAAACATGTTTACCTCCATAAAAAGCTAAAAGCCCCTCGTGCCAAAAGGCATGAGAGGCGAAAAAATTCGCGGTTCCACTCTCGTTTATTCCTCGCCGGCTGTCACCGGTTATGACCTTAACGCAGTCAGACGGGCCGGCATTTCCTCCAGCCGCGGCTCCGGGGCGCATTTCATATCCTTCCTTACCGGCTCCGCTTTCAGCCTGGACGGAGCCTCTCTGTGGTCGGTTGGGGATATTACTTCTCCCTTTCAACGCCTGTTATCTCAGAATATTAGCACAGCTTGTACATTGTGTCAAGACTTGAATACGGCTGCATTCTTTATAAAATACTCCGCGCCGGAATACACGGTGGTGGCCAGAATAACGATCCAGCATACGGTGTTGAGCCAGCCTGGAATGCCCAGCATCATCAGTACAAAGCAGACCATGGTGGACGCGGTTTTTATCTTTCCCGACCATGCGGCGGCAATGACTTTCCCGCCCTCCACCGCCACGAGGCGCAGCCCGGTTACCGCCAGTTCGCGCACAATCACGATGATGGCCACCCACGCGGGCATCAGGCCCCAATCGACGAAAACGATCATAACGGAGATCACCAGCATCTTGTCGGCAAGGGGATCAAGAAACTTGCCGAAATTGGACACCTGATTGTAATGGCGCGCAATATAGCCGTCAACAAAATCAGACGCGGAGGCGATGATGAATATAGCCGCCGCCCAGAGCATATGCCCGCGAAAGCCGGAATACATCAAAATGAGCACCACGGGAATGAGCAGCACCCGCAGGATAGTGATCTTGCTTGCAGTTGTCAATTTCATACTTTTTCTCCTATCAGGTCTCCATCATCCGCGGAGAGGATTTTTACGTTTACAACATCGCCCTCGGCGCAGTCGCCGGAGAAGATCACACGGCCGTCTATGCCGGGGGAATCGAAATAGCCGCGCCCGATAAAACGCCCGGGCACCTCACAGTCCTCGCAGATTACGGATATCTCCAGCCCGATCAGGCCGGCTTCCCATTGATCCATGATCCCGGCCTGGATTTCCAGCACGCGCTCCGCCCTTTGCCTGGCGGTTTCGGAATCTACGTGGTCCATGGCCGCGGCGGGGGTGCCCTCCTCGGGAGAAAACGGAAATACGCCGGCTCGCTCTATCTTCATCTCCCGCAAAAACCGGCACAACTCCTCGAACTCCGCTTCCCCCTCCCCGGGCAGGCCGGTGATGAGGCTCGTGCGGAGCACCAGCCCCGGTATGCGCGCGCGAAGGGTCTTAAAAAGCGCGCGGATGGATTCCGAGGTGTCCCGCCGGTTCATTTTTTTTAAGATGCCGTTATTGATATGCTGGATAGGGATATCCAGGTATTTTACAATCTTGGGTTCGCGGGCGATCACCGAAATCAGATCGTCGTCCAGTTCATTCGGATAGAGATAATGCAGCCGTATCCAGCGGATTCCGTCTATGCCGCAAAGCCGTGTAAGCAGCCGGGCCAGTTGCCTCCCGCCATAGAGATCGGCGCCGTAGCGGGTCAGATCCTGGGCCACCAGGATAAGCTCTTTGTATCCGTCCTTCGCCAGGGTTTCGGCCTCGGCGATGATGTTCTCCATGCTGCGGCTGCGGAAGCGGCCGCGGATTTTGGGAATGATGCAGTAGGAACAGAAATTGTCGCAGCCTTCGGCAATCAGAAGGTATGCCCAGGCCTTTCCGGTGCTGATGACCCGCGGCGTCTCGCAGACGGCGGCGCAGTTGTCCCCGATGATACAGGGGGCCTCTCCACAGGATACCTTTTCGATAACATGGGCGATGCTGTCATAACTGCCCACGCCGACAACGGCGTCCACCTCCGGAAGCTCATCCTGCACCTGCGCCTGATAGAGCTGGGACAGGCAGCCGGTAACAATAAGCTTTTTCAGCCGGCCGGTTTTTTTGAGGCGCGCCGTTTCCAAAATGGTGTTGATTGCTTCCTGCTTCGCGTCCTCAATGAAAGCGCAGGTATTAATGACAATGATATCCGCCTGGGCCTCATCCGAAACCAGGGTGTGTCCGGCCTCCCGGATGCGGAAGATCATCTGTTCCGCGGCAACCTGATTTTTAGCACAGCCCAGTGAAATCAGACCGACTTTCATAGATTGGCGTTCCTTTCCACATCGAATCGTTCTATCGAGCTTTTGATCTCATCCCATGAATAGCCCCGGCGCCGGAGTGCGTCTGCGGCTCTTTTCAGCTCGGCGGGACCCGGATCGTCGGTTCTGAGCTTCGTGCGAAGCAGGGCATCCACGACAGAGTCCGCTTCCGGCAATTCCGAAAGCGCCTCGTCCCAAAGCTCTCTCGGCACAAAACGGCGGTAGAGCTCCTGTTTGATCCGGGCCGCGCCGAAGCCCTTCCGGGCGTAATGGCGCGCCACTATCCCGGCATAATTCTCGTCGTTTATCAGGCCCAGCTCGCAGAGCCTGTCCGCCGCCGCCTCGGCGTCCTCCAGGCTCTCACCCTTTTTTACCAGCCGGTCTATCAGCTCGCCGCGGGCATAATCCCGCCTTTCCAGCATTCTGAAGGCACGCTTTTTGGTGTTTTCGGAAGCCACGGCCATTATCCTTCGAAATCGTCGGCCGAAACGTCCACCGCCCGGCCGGCGGCGATGGCGGCTTTGCGGGCCTGGGGAGTCATCAGCTTATGGGCGTTGGCACGGATATCCGCCTCGATTTTATCCATAATCTCCGGATTCTCCTCCAGATATTTTTTAACGCCGTCACGGCCCTGAATGCGGGCTTCGCCCACGGTGAACCAGGAACCGGCCTTGTCGATAATATCCAGCTTAACGGCGAGATCCACCACCTCACCCACTCTGGAGATGCCCTGACCGTAAATTATATCGAACTCCGCCTCTTTGAAGGGCGGGGCTACTTTGTTCTTAATCACCTTTGCCCGCGTGCGGTTGCCGATCATCTCGGAGCCGCTTTTAAGGGTTTCGATGCGGCGCACGTCGATCCGGACGCTGGAGAAGTATTTCAGCGCGCGGCCGCCGGGAGTCGTCTCCGGGCTTCCGTACGTCACGCCGATCTTCTCACGCAGCTGGTTGATGAACACCACGATACAGCCCGTTTTCGAGACGACGCCCGCCAGCTTGCGCAGGGCCTGGGACATCAGACGCGCCACGACGCCCACTGTGCTGTCGCCCATTTCGCCCTCCAGCTCGCTTCGCGGCAGCAGGGCGGCCACGGAATCGATGACCACCACGTCCAGCGCGCCGGAGCGCACCAGCTGTTCCGTGATTTCAAGGGCCTGCTCCCCTGTATCCGGCTGAGAGATAAGCAGATTATCGATATCCACGCCCAGGGCGCGGGAGTAGGACGGGTCCAGCGCGTGTTCAACGTCGATATACGCCACCTCACCGCCCCGCTTCTGGGCGCTGGCCACAATATGGAGCGCCAGCGTAGTCTTGCCCGAGGCTTCAGGCCCGTATATTTCCACGATGCGCCCGCGTGGAACGCCGCCGATTCCCAGAGCCAGATCCAGGGAAAGAGAGCCGGTGGATATGGCTTCAACATTCATGGAAACATCGTCGCCAAGACGCATAATCGCACCCTTGCCATAGGTTTTTTCAATCTGCGCCAACGCGGTTTCAAGCGCTTTTTTCTTTTCGGCAGGCTCCGTGATCGCAACGGGAACGGGTATCGCCTTTTTTTTCTCAGCCATTGTCGCACCTCATTATCTAGTAGTAGGTTGTCCGATAAGGGAACGCCGTATAATAATCATTAGAGTTTTGCCGTCACGACCCGCTCCACGCCGCGGGTATCCGGAACCACTGCGGCATCATAAAAGCCCGACATCAGCATCAGATCCTTTACGGCCCCCGCCTGCTCCTCGCCCACCTCAAACATGAGCTGGCCGCCCTGCCGCAGGACCTGCTTCCAGCCTTTGAGAATGGCCCGATAGAAGTCGAGGCCGTCCTCTCCGCCGTCCAGGGCCCAGACAGGCTCGTAATCCCGGACGGAGGGGTCAAGGGTGAAAATGTCCACCGTTGGTATGTAGGGGGGATTGGACACAACCAAATCAAAGCTTCCTGTCATGATTGGGGGCGGCTGCATCACGTCGGCCGGGAGGAAGCTAACCCGCCCCTGAAGCCCGTTTCGCTCAACATTGCGGCGCGCCAGCGCCATGGCCTCCGGACTGATATCCGCCAGAACAACCCGGGATTTGGGCATAACCTCGGCTATGGCGCAGCCGATACAGCCGCTGCCGCTGCAGAGGTCCAATATCCG
>DIRC01000029.1:0-14727 GCA_002427465.1 Clostridiales bacterium UBA5446
TAAAGTAAAGCGCCATATAAAGGGCCGGGGCTATTAGGCAGCATGGTGGAATGAATGTATACACAGATAGAAAACAATATATTTAAAATCGATGTGGAATTGAAAGGGAATCCCCTTAAAGTCCTCAATTCCTATTATATAAAAGGTACAGACGGCGGCAGAAATCTGCTTATAGATACAGGCTTCCGCAATGATGTCTGCCGGACCTCACTGTTGGGCGGACTTACGGAGCTTGGTGCTTCAATGGAGAAAACGGATATATTCCTGACGCATCTGCATGCGGATCATTCCGGCCTTGCCACCGACATTGCGGCACCGGGTACTAGGATATATATGAGCGCCGTAGACATCAATTATCTCCGAGGGCTCATGGCTATGGACGGAAGTGACAGCGAGGAGCGGGTGCAGTTGCAAAACGGATTCAGCAGCCGGGAACTCAAAGAGGTGGGGGAAATGTTCGGGCATGAGTTTCGCTGTGAGTTCTGCGACGGATTCCTTCCTGTTCACGAAGGCGATGTTTTTCGTTACGGCGGATATGAGTTGCGCGCGGTTCTGACTCCAGGGCATACTCCGGGACATATGTGCCTATATGAAGAAAAGAGTGGGATACTTTTTCTAGGCGATCATGTGCTGTTCGACATAACACCGAACATAACCTTCTGGCCGGGGTTCACGGACCCTCTTGGTCAGTATGTAATAAATCTATTAAAGGTTCGGGATTACCCTGTGCGTCTGCCGCTTCCGGCCCACAGGGGTATCATAGGTGATATGCCGACGCGGATTGATGAGATAATAGAACACCACGGCGCGCGGCTGGATGAATTGCTCAAAGCTTTGAGGGAGCATCCGGGCGGCGCGACGACATATGAGCTGGCTGAAAATTTGAGCTGGAATATCCGCAGCGAACACCCCGGGTGGGGATCATATCCGATAGCACAGAGGTGGTTCGCGGTGGGAGAGACTGCTGCACATCTGGAATATCTTTTGCTGAGAGATCAGGTGAGAGCGGAGCGCCACAGGGATGTGGTCTGCTATTATCCTCGCTGGCGGCCTGAGTGTATGAAACGTCAGTAGCTAAGGTGCAATACGAAAAAGGTACAAGCTTGGGGGATTGGCAGCGGTAGTACATACGCCGCTGCATAGACAAGCACTTCTGTTACGGTAATGGCATTTCATGGCAGTCAAAAATAGATTGGTAAGCTCTACAAAAAATGAAAGTGAAATGTATGATATGAGGTTTGAGTATATATTACTGGATGCTCTAGGTGAGAACAGGGTCCTCACCGGCTCAGCCATTGGCTTGGATTACGCCCATGACGAAACACCCGGCGGAGTTCAGTATATGCCTGAGGCTGTGTGTCTCGCCAAGAGCACCGAGGACGTGTCTGCAATATTGAAGCTCTGCAACGAGTATGACATCCCTGTCACACCCCGTGGCGCGGGCACCGGCCTTGTTGGCGGCTCCGTGCCTGTGAACGGCGGAATCGTGTTGGCTCTGGGCGGCATGAATAGGATTTTGGGCTACGACGAGGAGGCCATGACCGTACGCGCAGAGCCTGGCGTGCTGCTCTCAGACCTCAAGGCGGACGCTGCCGCCAGGGGCTTCCTCTACGCCTCCGACCCCGGCGAGAAGACCGCCACCGTGGGCGGCAACGCCGCCACCAACGCAGGCGGCCCCAGCGCCGTGAGGTACGGCACGATGAAAGATAACGTGGTCGCCGCCACCGTCGTCCTGCCCGCCGGCGAGGTGCTGGAGCTGGGCGGAAACGTCGGCAAGTCCAGCTCCGGCTACGACATTTTGCAGTTGATTCTTGGTTCCGAGGGTACTTTGGGCGTCATTACCGAGCTGACGTTGAAGCTCTGGCCGAAGCCCAAAGCGGACATCTCCCTCATCCTGCCCTTCGCCGAGGCCGCGAGCATCCCCGCGGCCGCCGACGCGCTGAAAAAGTCCGGACTGGCTGTTTCCGTCATGGAATACATAGACACGGACATCGTCGAGTTTGCGGGGGCCGTCACCGGCAATCCGGTGTTCCCTGTGGAGATGGAGGGAAACCGCGCTGCCGCCAGCCTGCTTCTGACCATCGAGGGCAAGGATGACGACGAGCTGGACGCCGCTATGGAGGCCGTGGCCGAGATGAGCGAGGAATGGGGCGTACTGGACATCCTCGTGGTTGACACCCCAAGTTTGAAAAAGGACGTCTGGGCCGCCCACGACGCTTTCCACACCGCCGCCGAGTCAGCCGCCAAATACGCGGATGAACTGAATATGACGGTGCCGCCCATGGCAATGGCGGAGTACTTCGAGTACGTCAAGGGCCTCGGCTCCAAAGCCGGGCTTGACGTCTACGCTTACGGCCACGCGGGCGACGGCGGCGTGCACATCTATGTCTGCACCAGCGACGCGGACAAGGATGCTTTCACCGCTAAAAAGACCGCGCTGTTCGACGCGGCATATGCCAAGTGCAAAGAGCTGGGCGGCAAAGTCTCCAGCGAGCACGGCATTGGCTATGTGAAGAAGGATTATCTGAAAGAGTCCATGGGCGAGGACGCCTATGCTCTCATGGGCCGCATCAAGGCCGCATTCGACCCTAAGGGCATCCTGAACCCCGGAAAGGTCGTGGGCTGATGCTGAACATACTGTGCTGTGTAAAGCAGGCGCCGGACGTGGGCCAGATGCGAATGGACCCGGAAACTGGCAGCCTCGTCCGCGCGGCCGTCCCCGCCATACTCAACCCCCAGGACGCCAACGCCGTCTCCGCCGCCGTGAAGACGGGCGAATACGGCCTCATCTTCTGCGGCAAGTAGTCTCTGGACGATGGCGTTGGCTGGCAACAACGGAGTTATCCAAGCGTTATCTGTGTGGTCAAGGTTGGGCGCGGTAGTTAGGAGATAGACCAAATAGCGGTAAGGATCAAAACGATTTTCCTTGGCGGTTTCAATCAGACTGAAAATTATCGCGCTGCCCTGAGCTCCGCTGGGAGTGTTTGCGAATAGAAAGTTTTTTTCGGTCCATCACAAACGGTTTGATGCTGCGCTCCGCCCGGTTGTTGCTGAGTTCCAGACGCCCGTCCTTCAGGTACTGGATCAAATGCGGCCACTGTTCCTGCAGATAATAAAGCGCCTTGCCAAGCGCAGACTTTGGAGCCGCTGTCTTCGCCTGTGCCCACGCAAACAGGGCGTCCAGAATCGGTTTTTCCAGCTCCAGCCGCTTTAAATATCTCTCCTCCGGCGACAAGCCCGCCAGCTTTTCCTCGACCGCGAAAAGTTTGCCGCAGTATTGTTGCCCAATTATTGCGGAAGACTCCTTTTGCTCGGATTTCGTCAGCGCATTGACCGCCTCGTCAAATTTGCGCCGGGCGTGCGCCCGGCAGCCAACCACCGTAATGGTATCCGGTAGATCCGCATATAGCTTTTGGACAGTGCCGTCTTCCCGGGTTCCCGCAAAACCTGCAGCGTGGTCTCGTCCGCATGGAGCACACCGCGCTGCACGAGCTGTGATGAAAAAACGAATGGGATAGTAATAAGCGTCCTGTCGTAATGACGGGACGCTTATCATCTGCACCGGAACCTGCAGAGAAAAGAGAATCGTTATTTTAGTGTTGCTGCAGAAAAATGCCCGGATACTATAATTTTGCGACGTATTCACCGGCGAGATAGCCTTCGGTCAATGTGCGCCCGACGGCGACGCCGGCGATATACTCGGGATAGTTGTGGGCAAAGAAGCCGCCGGAGCAGTCGCCCGCCGCATAGAGGCCGTCGATGACCTTACCCTCGGTATCGAGCACCTGCATGTTGGTGTTGATCCGCAGCCCGTCCAGAGTGGTGAGCAGGTTCGCGCCCTGACGGCAGCCGAAATAAGGCGGCGTGTTGAGCGGCAGCAAGCGGTAGGCCTCTTTACCAAAGTCCTCGTCCACGCCCTTATCACACAGCGCGTTGTAGCGTTTGACCGTCTCAACAAAGGTGTCTGCCGGCATATTCAGTTTTTCCGCCAGTTCCTCGAGCGTATCGGCCTGCTGGATAAAGCCGGCCTGCTGCAGCGTGGCGAGGAGGCCTTTTTCTGCATCCCAGTTGAAAAGGATCCATTTGCCGCCGTCAGGGCTGGGCTCTATCCGTGCGCATGCAAACTGCTTAAACTGTTTGACCTGATCCACCCAATTGCTGTCGTATACGGTGTTGTACAGGTGGTGCGGCTCCATGTATGCGGCGTGGAGGATGAAGTCGTAAGGGACGCTCTCGTTGCAGAACCGCTCGCCGTTCAGATTGACCTTGAGCCAGGGCTGACTGCCGAGATGGAAATAGCCGCTGTTTTTCCAGTCGCCGTCCACCAGTCTGTCGGGCTGGATCGTGCCGCGGTCAAAGAGCATGACGGTCGCATCAGGGTCCTTGTCCGCGCCGACCCACATGCCGGCCTTGATGCCGTCACCGAAGCAATTGGGGGTCGAGTCGGTCTGAACCGTGCAGTTATAGGCGACCGGATTGAGCGCTTTGAGCATCGCCTGGTTGCCCGCATAGCCGCCAGTGCAGAGAATGACGCCCTTGGAGGCGTTGATGCGGATGTATTCCCCGTTTTCGTTTTTAGCGATGACGCCGGTCACGCGGCCGCCGGTTTCCCGTTCGAGCTTCACCATCGGCGTGCTGTATCTGATCTCGCCCCCATTTTCCGAAATGACGGCCGAGAGACTTCTGAGAGAGTATGCGCCCGTTGCCGGGGTATAGTCGTGCGACGGGTCACTGTCTTGGAAATTGTGCCAGGTAACGGGGATGTAGTAGTTATCGTGTCCGCCCTTGCCGATATCCGTCTCAATATGGAGTGAGACGCCGTCGTTCCGGCTGGTAACGATCTCCTCCAGCCAGTCAAGCATCTCGCCGCTCCGGTCCGCCCAGAGCCGGATGAGCTTTTCGTTGCAGCGGTGGCTTGCGTAGCGGCAGAGTTCGGCAACCACCAGATTCTTATCGGTTTCGATGCCGGCGGCCTTGGCGGCTCTTGTTCCTATGGCCCCGAGCGCCTCCCGCTCGTTCATGCTGCTGATGGCTTTTTCGATAACCAGAACGGCGGCTCCGCACTGCGCGGCCCTTGCCCCCGCGGCCAGGCCACCGTTGCTCGCGCCGACAATGAGGACCTCCGTCTCCAGCGTGTCCTTGATATCGCTCTCGGCAATCTCCGGCGCCGTGCCCAGCCAGTCATTCCCGGCGGCTTCTGGCGCAATCGGGGCGGGAGTCGTGGCCATGTTCTGGACAATCTTCCCTCCGGAGGCTTGGGAGATACAGTCCGCGGCCGCCTGCTTCACGGCAGCGGAGGTGACGCTGGCGCCGCTCACTCCGTCGATTTGCGAGCTCTGCGCAGCGAGAAGCTGCTTTTTGAGCGTGTCGCCCGCCGCAGCGCCTATGGATTCCGTCTCACCGGAGACATCGAGCGTTATGTCGGTGATGCTGCTTGCATCGAAGGTCATGGTCACGGTTATATCGCTCTCCATGCCCTTTGCCGTTGCGGTGTATGTACCCGGTGTGTAGAGGCCGGCGGCAGCCGTCGGCGTGGCCGCAGTCGTCGGAGCGCCGTTTCCGCAGCCGCCGAACAGGCCGATGGCCGTCACGCCCGCTGCGCTGACTGCAAGCCCCTTCACAAACTCCCTGCGTGATATTTCTTTACTCACATAATGTCCTCCAATCTTAATTTGCTTGGAAGTGACATTATTATAACATAAATCTCTTGAATTAATAATACCGATGCTATATTATTAATAGCAATAACTTATTACAAAGGTGACGGGCATGAATACGAATCAGCTTAATTGTTTTGTTGAGGTTGCAAAATCTCTGAGCTTCGCCCGCGCAGCCGAAAAACTGTATATCTCGCAGCCGAGCGTTTCCAATCAGATCAGCGCGTTGGAGAATGAACTCGGTTCCAGGCTGTTCTATCGTACGAAGCACAAGGTTGAGCTCACGTCGGCCGGCGAGTCCTTTTTCCGCGATGCGGTAGAAATTCTCAATCAGCAGACGATGGCGGTTGCACGGGCGCGCACGCGAGATTCGATGTTCGCGGAAGTGCTGAAGGTTGGTTATGACTGGGACGTCAGTATTCACAGGCTACCGGAAATTCTCAGACAGTACCACAAGGCGATGCCTCAGGTCTATGTCTCCAACCAGTTGAGCGGTTTCGAAAAGGAACGTTTACTTATGGACGGCCATCTTGATGTGGGATTTTCCGCAATTGAGAGGGTCTCCGCTTTTCACGGCCTTCAGTTTATCCCGCTTTTCGAGGGGCATTTTGTGTGCGTGCTGCCGAAAACGCACAGACTTGCGTCGAGGGACTCTGTCACGGCCAAGGATCTGAGTAAGGAAACGCATATTTTCCTCAGTCCGGTTTACTGTCCTCCAGAAATGGACGTTGTCCAGAAACAAATTCAACTCACATGCCCGGGAATCACTGTCTATTTCAGTGATTGTGCTTCTATTGCTGGCCAAATGATGCTTGCCGGTCTGGGCATAGCAGTGATGCCGAATTTCGGATGTCCGAATGATGAGAGGTTGAAGGCCATTCCATTCGAAACGAATCAGACAATCAATTATGGCATTACTTACCGGAAGAAAGATGCACCCCAGAAGGTGCTGAAGTTTTTGCATATTGTGAATCAGATATATTAGGCTGGTATTCATAGGCCATACGATGCAGATTTCAATGATCCAATACGCAAAGGATCCCCCGGCAATGCCGGGGGATCCTCTAATTCATTTTGTATCTGCACCGCGCGCTGGTTCGGCGGCTTACCGCTTCGCCGCGGCTGCGCCGGCCTTCCGGCCCCAGTGGAGGGTGCCCATGATGGCGGTGCCGGAGCCGGGGTAATAGGGTCCCATCCAGCCGCCGGCGTTGAGGCCGCCGGCATAGAGGCCCGGGATCGGCGTGCCGTCGGTCCGGAGCACCTGGGCGTCGGTGTTGATCTTCAGTCCGCCCAGCGCGCCCAGATTATAGGAGACGTTTTTATAGGCGTAGAAAGGCCCGGTGATCTCCGCGATGCCGGTGATGCGGCCGAACTTAGTGTCCGTCCCCGCGGCGGCCATGGCGTTCCAGTCGGCCAGAGTGGCGGCAAGGCCCGCCGCGTTCACGCCGATGAGCTCAGCCAGCGCCTCGGGAGTCTCCGCCGTGAGCACCACGCCGTCGGCCACGTCCTTGGCCACGGACTCGGCGGTCCAGGGCGCGCCCTCGATGAGGCTGCTGGCGCCGAAAATCATGTAGGTGGGCGCGTTGAACATCTTTTCCTGTTGGAAGATCGCCCGATAATGGAAGGCGTAGGTGGCATCCTCGCAGACGAACCGCTGTCCGGCCTTGTTGACCAGGATGGAGGGGAACAGCGGCACCGCGTTTGTGGTAGCGGCTCCCGTCTTTCCGCAGAAGTCGATGGTGCCGCCGAAGCCCGCCGTGGTTGCGCCGATCTCCATGCCCATGCGGACCCCGTCGCCGGTGTTGGTGGAGGCGCTCAGGCACATCTGGCTGGTGAGGTCCCAGTACTGCTGTGGGCTCATGTCCCGGCACATCGTCTCGTTCCAGTCGATGCTGGAGGCGGCCAAGATCACGCCCTTATTGGCCTTCAGGTTGAAGGAGCCGTCCTTATTTTTGGCGGCCACGCCGATCACTGCGCCGCTCTCGTCCGTATAGAGCTTCGTAACCTCGGTGTCGAGCTCGAGGGCGGCGCCCAGGGCTTGGGCCGCGGTCAGGATGGTCTGCACCAGGATGCTGCCGCCCCCCATGCCGCCGCCGCCCTCGTAGACGTGGATCCGGTCGGCGTACAGAGTGTCGTCAATATAGGGCACATGGCAGTGGCCGTAGACGCTGACAAACTTCATGCCCAGCTCGTCCTTTAGCCAGTCCACATGGCCGGGGGCGCCGTAGGCCAGGTCCTTCACCAGGTCCGGGTCCACCGTGCCTTCGCCGGATTCGAGCCAGAGCTGGTAGTGCTGCTCGGGGGTGTCGTTCTGATATGGGGTCAGCTCCTTCTGGACGGAGGTGCCCGCCGCCTGCATGACGCCGCCGGAATAGTTCGTGGTGCCGCCGGCGACGCCCGCCTTCTCCAGGATCAGGGTGTCCACACCGGCCTTCGCCGCCTCATAGGCCGCGGAGACGCCGGTGCCGCCGGAGCCGACGATCACCACATCCGCCTCCCGGTCCCAAGCGATGCCGGACGGCTCCGGCGCCTGGGTGGGGGCCGGAGTCGCCGCGCCCGTCCCGGAGCCGCAGGCGCTCAGCAGTCCGACAGATGCCACGCCCACGGCGCCCACCGCCGCGGTCTTCAGAAAGTCCCGCCTGGAAATCTGCTTTTTCTCAAGATTTTTCATTTTCATCCTCCAGTTTTGTTGTATTCTCCAAATATTTAGAGGCTCCATTGCCAATGCTGCCTCTGTTGCTCATAGAATTGCTTAAATTATAACAAATTTTGTGGGGTCCTGTATAGATTTCTTCGCACAAACCCTTCCTCCACTTCTTGTGCATATGCCCAAACAGAGTTTTTTCACGTTGTTTTTTCCCATATAGGCGGTATAATTGACGCAAGCGGAAAACCGAACCCCGGTTGGAAAAATGGAGGAGAATCATGGATTTAATGGCTCTGTATGAAAAAACCTTTGCTGCGCTGTCCACGGGCGGGCTCCAATCCATCATGGAGGCGGCCCATGAGGTTATGCAGTTGCCCATATTCCTGCACGATTCGGCTTTTAACCAGTTGGCCGCATCGCCCAACGAGAAAATCGGGGATTATTTCTGGGACCTCAGCCTGGAAAACGGCGGCTTCCCCCGGGAGACCATCATGCTGTTCTATGATCAGGGCTTCATGCAGGCGGCGTCGGATAGCCGGGAGCCCTATTACGTGGACTGGGGCGACTGCACCGTGCGGCCCAGGATTCAGGGGGTGGTCCGGGTAAACGGCGTGGTGGAAGGCTATATCACCCTGCTCTGCCCCAAGGAGTTTTGCACGGCGGACCACATGAAGGCCACTACCCTCATCACCAACGCCTGCGCCATCGAGATGGAACGCAGCAAGAACCGCAACCTCTCGGAAAACCCGCTGTTCAAGGTCTTCATGCACGACCTGGTCAAGGGCCGCGTCCGCAGTCGGGAGGCCCTGGACATGTGGACCCATCGGCTGCCCGCCTCCTTCCGGGGCGCGTTCCGGCTCTTTGCAGTGCGGACCCCGGCGCCAAACATGGCCGTGGTGCAGAAGTATCTCATCGACTTGCTGGACTCCCTGCATGTCCGGCACATCGAAATGATCGAGAACGACCTGCTCTGCCTGCTGCTGTACGCCCTGGACGGCCGGAGCGCCCCGGACCGCGCCCGAGAGGAGCTCCAGGTCCGTCTGGGGGGCCTTCAGGCCAAGGTCGGCATCAGCGACCGGTTTGGGGACATCCTGCAGTTCGGCGCCTGCATGGAGCAGGCGGCCGCCGCGCTGACGTCCGGAATGGCCCTGGACCCGGAAAGCACGCTCTACTTTTACGAGGATTATCGGTTCCCCTTCATCATGCGTACGCTGGCGGGGCAGGTGTCGGAGGCGAACCTGCTTGCGCCGGGGATCGCCCGGCTGGCGGACTATGACAGGCAGTACAAAACGTCCTACCTGGAAACCCTGGAGCGCTATGTCCTGGAGAACAGAAACAGTAAAAAGACGCTGGAGGCCCTGGGCATCCACAGGAACACCCTGCTGTACCGGCTTTCAAAAATTGAGGAGCTGCTGGGCATCTCCCTGGAGGACGGGGACACCTTCGCCCACTACTACATCAGCCTGTATATCCGGCGCATGAAAAACACAGCGCGCCGCCAGTGATCTCCGTAAGGCCGTGCGTGCCATTGAAAAACAGCCCAATTTCAAAACTGGTATGAACGATGTGTTTCATTTTGCCGGCAGTGTCTTTTTTCGTTTTTGAACGTCTGCCTTTTTAGATTTTTCGTATCTTTCCATGGGAAAGCCCGATCATTTTATCTTTATCAAAAATAAGCAGGATCATGAGGGCTGAAATAATGCCGATCACACCCCCGAATAAAAACGGGGCGTTTGAATTGATTTTGTCCCACATCAGACCCGCAATCATGGAAGATAAGAGCAGACCGATGCCCTGAAGCATTCCGTAAAGTCCAAGTACGGTCCCCTTAAAGCCGGATGGAGAATTTTCCACGATAAAAGCACGTTCCGCCCCACTGATCAGAGCGGTGTACGTGCCGTACGAGATAAACAGAATCAGGATGGCGGGCTTCGCGGACAGAAGCGCAAAGCCGAGATAAACAAAGCCGTAAATCAGATACCCCGGCACAAGTATTTTGCTTCTTCCGTATTTATCCGACAATTTGCCCGACGGAATTGCGAGGACGGAAGCGGCTACATTAAAAATCAGATACAGCAGCATGACCTGCGAAGCTGAAAAACCGCGCTCCCGGGCTTTCAGAAGTAAAAATGTATTCGATGAGTTTCCGAGACAAAAAACAAATATGACCGCAAGGTAGGCTTTCAGTTTCCCGTCCAGCTTCAGCCCCTTCAGCGAAAGTTTTTCGCTTGCCTCAGCGCTGTTTTTATCTTCCCGGACGGCAAAAATGATCATGATTCCAATAACCGCGGGGATTATGGAGAACAGGAAAGCTTTGTGGAACCCAAAATTGGTTGCCACGAAAATGAATGCCAGCAGAGCGCCGAGCGCCGATCCGGCCATATCCAGCATCTTATGCAGCCCGAATGACCCGCCGAGCTTTTTGCCGTCGCTTGACTGCGCAACCAGCGCGTCGCGCGGCGCGGTTCGTATGCCTTTCCCGGTGCGGTCGATTACCCGCGCGACCAAAACACCGGGCCAGGAAGCGGCCAGGATGAGAAAAATCTTATAAACGACAGCCGCGGAATATCCGGCGAAAACGAGCCGCTTTTTATTGTGGCTCACATCCCCGATATATCCGCTGAATACTTTCAGCAATGAAGCGATGCTCTCAGCAATTCCCTCGATGATGCCGACGATGGCGGGTGAAGCCCCAAGCGTGGACGTCAGAAAAAGCGGGACAAGCGGGTAAACCATTTCGGTGCTCATATCGATGAACAGGCTGACGAGCCCAAGCAGTATGATATTGGAGATAACCCTTTTCTTTTTCATGTTTATTACCTACGGTTTCACATTGAATTCATAAACCCTGTCACAGAACCCATCCAGAAGTTCCGTGCATTTTGACAGCATTGATTCCGCTTTTTCCCGGAGCGGTGAACAGAAAATATCTCGAGCGACTATTTTCCCATACCATTGCTTCAGCTTGTCGAGTTCCTCCTCGTTTTCCTCGATTTCGGCAAATGTAAAATTCCGGCGCGCAATTTCCTTGTCGATTTCTTTGAAGTACTCTTCACATTGCTCAAAGAGCTCGCCGTATTCCTCGTTTCTTGCCGCGTTAAACTTATCGATAATCATTCTTTCGCCGTCCTCGTCGGCGGAAAATGCCAGCATAAATGCCTCGCCGCCGTTACGGGAAACTTCATCCTTTACCCCATTGAACAAGCCGCTGTTTTCATCGCTTGAAGGCAATATCCACATGGATTGCTGGACGCTGACCGCTCCGATCTTCTTGAGCTTTCTCCATATGGACACCCGTACCCTCGACGGCTCTCTCGGCAGCGTATAATTAATCGCAATCCATTTATGTTGATCCACGTTATCACTCCTAATATGTAATACCGGTTACAAATATAATATATCATTAAGTAATACTGGTTACAACATAAAATCAGCTTGAATTTTGCATATGTCTGCAACTTGAGGGGCAGCTAAACAGTTGAACACACACAGAAACTTAAAATCATAACATGGGATATAGGCATAGGAAGGAGATGAGCAATTTGCGCAGAATGTGCCCTTGCCCTGATAATGGGAATAACTATATTGTTTTGACGGACTATGGGCCGGAGCCGTTTGCTATTAATATCGAGCAGGCAACCAAGCAAAACAATGCATTCCGCACAGCGCTGTGGACGGGAAACCATTTACAGCTTACTCTGATGAGCATCAGCCCCGGAGAGGATATCGGGCTGGAGAATCATCCTGATAATGACCAATTCTTGCGAATTGAGCAAGGTCGGGGGCTTGTCAAGATGGGAGAAAGCAAAGACAACCTGGATTTTCAAAGGAGAGTCGGCGACGGCTATTGTATTATTATTCCGGCAAAGACGTGGCATAACGTGATCAACATCGGCAATATACCGCTGAAGCTATATTCAATTTACGCCCCGCCCCAGCATCCAAAGGGTACGGTTCATAGGACAAAGGCGGACGCAATGGCTGCTGAACATAACAGCTAAACTATATAAAGCACGGCCGGCATTCGATTTCCCGTATGGGTAAGATACAGGGAAGCGCGGCTTCCGCAAAACAGACATCCATCCGCGATTACGCGGATGGATGTCTGTTTTGCTTGCCGTCCCATACCGGTTACCCTGTAATCCTCGCAGTAAATGAGGACGGCCTCTCGGTCCCAGTTGCTGAACTGGCCCATAAGGGTGGTCAGATAAGCATAAAGATGGTCGGGGTTAGGGTGCGTGCGTCAGGATTCGGTTTGCCTGGAGAGACGGCACAGGAACACCCGGCGCAAGCCCTCCTCGCGGACGGAGGCGCCGGCTCTGTCCAGCAGCTCCGCGGCGTTCCTGATGAGCACCTGCCGGGAATCCGATTTTCCCACGGACATCAGGCGGTAGCCCTGCTTTAACTGCTCAAATTCCTCAAGAAAAGCCGTCCACGCTTCGTCGGCGCATTGCAGCAATACGGCCCGCGCCAGTTCGGAGAAGACTCCGGGATCCTCCGCTGCTTTTTCCCTGAGGATGGCCTCGGCCCCCGCCGCGTAAGCGGCCACATCCGGGATATCGGTGCATTCCGGCAGCGCATCCCGGCCGAAAACGCGGCAAAAGGCGATGCGGAAGTTGGCGTAACGGTTGGAGGGATCGTCATACATCCGCAGCAGGCGGGCGGTTTCCGCGGCTGCCATCTCCCGCAGCAGGGCGCAGATATCCCCGCAGGTGAGCAGGCGGTCCCGTTCGCGCAGAAACTGCCGCCGGTATGCCTGAAGGACGTTGTCAGTCTCCAGAACGTTTTTGCGCTGCTCGGCGTCGAAGGACTCCGCCTCGCGCTGGGCGCGGCGCACGGCCTTAGGCGTCAGGCGCCGGCAGTCCTGCCCGTAAAGGCGCAGCAGATCGTCTTCGGGCGAAACAAAAAAAACGCTCTCTCCCGGATCGCCCTGACGCCCGGCGCGTCCGGCGAGCTGATCGTCCACGCGGCGGGATCTCTGGCGCTCCGCGCCGAGAACCAGCAGGCCGCCCAGCGCGCGCACCCGTTCCGCCGCGGAAGGCTCCCCGCCGCCAAGGCGGATATCGGTGCCGCGCCCGGCCATATTTGTGGCGACGATCACTGACCCCGGCAGCCCCGCCCCCGCAATAATTCCCGCCTCGCCCGCGTCCTGTTTGGCGTTGAGTACAGCGTGCGGCACGCTTTTCGCCGCCAGCAGGGAGGAGACGCTTTCGCTCACGCCGACGTTCGGCGTGCCGATCAGGACTGGCCGGCCTGTCTGCCACGCGGCCTGCGCAGAAGAAGCCAGAGCGGCCAGCTTTTCCGCGGCTGACGCGAAATATCGGTCCGGACGGTCCAGCCTGACGCAGGGCCGGTTGGGCTGTATACGCCGGACGGACGCGCCGTAGGTCTGCGACAGCTCGCGCCGTGAGGTCCAGGCCGTGCCGGTCATACCGGACAGATACCGGTACATGCAGAAAAAGTTCTGGTAGGTAATTGAGGAAATTACGCGGCTTTCCTGATGGATCTCGACCCGCTCCTTCGCCTCGACGGCCTGATGCAGACCGCAGGAGAAACGCCGGCCCTCCATGACCCGGCCGGTGTTGAAATCGACGATGCAGATCTGCCCGTCCCGGACGATGTAATCCACGTCCCGCCTGAGCGTACCGTAAGCGGCGACAGCCTGCTGGATTCGGTGGTAGATGCCGATGTTTTCGGCGTCAAAGAGGTTTTTCACACGGTAATACCGTTCGGCCTTGGCAATACCCTCCGCCGTCAGAACAGCATTTTTCCGCCGTTCGTCAACGATATAGTCGCCTTCCATCGCGTCGATATCCGCGTCTTCGTCCAGCGACGCAAAAACAGTGCCCTTGAGATAACGCGCAAAGGTGTCCGCGATTTTATAATCCCGGATGTCCCCACCACCCCCGCCGGAGAGGATCATCGGCGTCACAGCCTCGTCCAGCAGAATGCTGTCCGCCTCGTCCACGATTGCGAAATACAGCTCCCGCAAAACCCGGTGCCCGGGGCTGACGGCAACGCCGTCGCGAAGATAGTCGAAGCCCAGCTCGGTCGCGGTGGCATAGGTGATGTCCGCCCCGTAGGCCGCCTGCTTTTCCTCCGCGTTCATGCCGGAAAGGGACAGGCCCACGCTCAGGCCGAGGGCCTCAAACACCGGACGGTTCGCCTCATAATCCCGGCGGGCAAGGTATTCGTTCACAGTGATCACGTGGACGCCCCGCCCGTCAAGCGCCATGCGGCAGGCCGGAAGCACGGCCGTAAGTGATTTGCCCTCGCCGGTGTTCATCTGTACGATTTCGCAGCGTGTCAGCGAGGCGGCCGCGGCGTACTGGGCGGGGTATGGGAGCAGTCCCAGATGGCGGCGGCAGCTCTCCGCCGCCGCTCCGAAAACGCGGGGAAGCAGCCCGCGGTCCGGCGCGCCGC
>DIRC01000029.1:14987-15380 GCA_002427465.1 Clostridiales bacterium UBA5446
TCCCGCCAATATGCCGCTTCCGGCGCGATATCTTTCCCAATGAAAAACGCGGACACCCCTCCGCGCGGCTTTGCCATGCCGGGGCGGAGCCGACGTCCGTGTCCGTAGGGCGGCTCACGCATAGGAATGCAGGCCGCTCATGAGCGTGTTTACGCCGACGAAGGTGAAGACCACGGCGACGAGCGCCAGAATCGCGAACCAGGCCATCCGCTTTCCGCGCCAGCTTTTCCGCATCCGCTGGTGAAGATAGATCGCGTAGATGATCCAGGTGATCAGCGCCCAGGTCTCCTTAGGGTCCCAGGACCAGAAGGTGGACCAGGCCCGCTCCGCCCAAACGCAGCCGGAGAGGATCACGACGGTGAGCATCAGAAAACCGAGGGCGATGAGGCGGTA
>DIRC01000029.1:15633-17357 GCA_002427465.1 Clostridiales bacterium UBA5446
CTTATGCGCATCAACCAGGTATTTGACGCCCACCGCGCCGGCCATGGCGAAGGCGGAATAAGAAAGCACGGCCGAGCTGATGTGCAGCCCGAACCAGGCTGAACGCAGCGCGGGCATCAGCTCGCCGATTTCCCGCGGCAGCAGCGCCGCGTAGGAAAGAACGAGAAATGCCGCCGGCAGGCCGACGGTGAGCACCCAGCCATGCTTCGTGCGCAGATGCATGATGATGCAGAAAAGTCCGATCCCCCATCCGAAGGAGGCCGCAAACTCAAATTGGTTCGCCATCGGCAGGCGCCCCGCCGTGATCCCCCTGGCCGCGAGATAAGCGGTGGTGATCACGAAGCCCAGGAGCGCAAGGTACCAGGCGAGCTTGTCCACGACCTTCTTATGTATGACAACCGAGGAGAATTTGACGAGCATGGCGATAAAGTAACAGGCGATGGCCGAAAAAAACAGAACATCAAGCATGGCGGGTCAGCACTTCCTTTTCCAATAATCTCAGAGCAGTCTCATATCCCGTATCCGGTTTTGGGCTGCGGATGGCAGCGCCGCCGGGGCCGATTTTAATGTAGACCGGCACATGGAAAAAGCAGAGCCACAGGCCGAAAATCAGCAGCGCGAAGCTGAAATAGAGCAGGCCCAGGGCTCCGGCGGGAAAGGTTTTTACCCGAATGACCGAAAATTCAGCGGGCTGGCCGAAGGTGAATTCGATGCCGCCCGCGGAAAGAGTCTCCCCCGGAAGAACAAGGCCCACGCGCTGCTCGCCGCCGTCAATGAGTACGACCGCGTAAATTGGGTTTACATAACCCTTGGAATCGTCCAGGATCGGTTCCGCGCTGCCGTCCTCGCCGAGAATGTAGTTTGGATATAGTCCGTAATAAACCAGCCCGTTTTCGTCGTCCACCGAGAAAAAGCTCTCCTCGTCATCGGCCGTCAGGCTCAGGGCCTCGTCTTGGCCGCCATAGCTGACGGTAAGCCGGCCCTCCGTGCCGCAGGCATACTGGTATAGTTTCAGTCCGGCTGCGTACATGGGGTAATTTACGCGGATTTCCCCGGAAACGAGGTTCCCCTCGGCGTCTTGAACGGCGAGCCGGCTGGCATATTCGACGGCGCCGTCGTCGTCCGCGGCGCGGAAGCTGTCCAGATGGAGCTGTACGTCTACATCCAGCTTTACGCTTTCTCCCGGGTGGAGCGTGACGTCTTGATAGGAGGAGAGAAAGAGAACGGCGGACGCGCAGAGCAGCAGAAGCAGCAGGGAAAGGTGTACGACGAAGGAGCCATAGTGGCCGGCGAGGTTTTTTGCCCAAACCTCTCCCTCCGGTGTTTTCAAAGGCCTGAACCGCCGGGCTTTGACAAAAGCCTCCAGCTCCGCCTGATCCGCAGCGATCTCCCGTGCCTCGGCATTTGCCGCCGCCAGGGGCATCGCGCGGCAAATTTTCCCCGTTGCGCCAAAGCGGGAAACGGAGCAGAAAATCAGGCTCACGCACAGCAGGGAGACCAGCGAAACGAAGTACCAGCTGGCAAATACGCTGTCCAGCTTCAGCCACAGCAGCAGCTCGCCCCATTCGGCGTATTCGGCCAGATAATAGTCCCGGGGGCCGCCCTGCGTGATTAAGGAGCCGACGAAGGAAACCGCGAGGAGAAGCAGGAGCAGAAGCATGCCGAACTTCATGGAACTGAAGAATTTGAGGATTTTTTTCATCGGTGCCTCCCTTGAAACATGG
>DIRC01000029.1:17596-27315 GCA_002427465.1 Clostridiales bacterium UBA5446
GCCGCGCGGGAGGAACAGCTCCGGCTGGATTTTAATCAGATTGTGGATGGTCTTGGTGACGGTAGGCCGGGTCAGCCCCGTGGCCAGGGCGATCTGCGCATGGGTCAGCTGGGGGATGCCGTGCTCCCGGCAGAATCGCATCAGATACTTTACCTTAGTTAGGGCGTCGCCTCCGCCGATTTCCTGGAAGGCCATGGCCATTTCATTGTAACCGGCTATGTATCCACCGCACATCGCCCTGACAAAGTCGATATTGTCGTTGTACAGCGCCCCGATCCGGGCGCTGTCGAAGATGGCGACCACGCTGTCCAGAATCACTAAGGAGGAGATATTCTCCAAGCGGACGCCGGTCCAGCTCTCAGGCGTGGAAAGAAAACGGCCGTTCCCGATAAGCTCCAGCGGAATGAACTTGCCGTCCGCGTTTGCGTTGGGGTCAACCGAGATGATAAAACCGTCCAGCAGCAACGTAAATCTGTCGCGCCAGCGGTGCTTGCTGAGCACGTTTCCGGACGGATAATGGGTTTTGGAACAGCACTCGCAAAGCATCCCCTTTAACTCCGGCGAAAGACGCGAACAAAAGCTGTTGCTTGAATATGGGCAAACCATCTGCACCCTCTCGCTTCATCTTTTCATTCCAAAATAATCGACTAAATCATAGCGCGATTTCATGTTATTGGCAACATGTTTGACAAATGATAGACATTTTTCACCCGGAGAATGTAATGTAGATTACAGAAATTCTGTAATCTACATTACATGTAAGTGGATGCGGCAACTGTTATAATTGAGATATATTTAACCAATTTATGTTTTAACTTCATAATTTTTCAGGGGAAAATACAGACCGATTTAATCAAAAGGGGGATTGTAGATTAAAATGAGAAATGCCAAGAAAGCCACATCCCAGATCGTCCTGATCGCGCTCTTGGCAGCGCTGCTGCTGTCTCTTGCCGCATGCGGCACGCCCGGCGCCACGCCGACTAATACGCCTGAGACAGGGCCGTCGGGAACTCCGCAAACAACGCCGTCGGGCGGTGCGAAGACCGGCCTGCCCGCCCTGGCCGACCTGCCCGCGGAGTATCAGCGAGAGACCAAGACCGAAGCGATCAACGAGCGATACGCGCCCAGAATCACGACGCTCGAAAACGGCGTCAGGATCCAGCGCACCCCGACGAATACCGAAGCCGGTGACAGAATGCTGGTCACATCCTGGAACAACGTTTACCTGAACGCCGACAACCGGGGCTGCACTGCCTGCCACACGCTTGAGGACGCCCTGGCGGACATGGACACCTATCACGGCATCGTTACCATGGGCTATGAGACAGAGCAGACCGTTGCCAACTGCTTTGGCTGCCACTATTTCTATACCACGAAGCTGCGTGACAGCATCCACGCCATACATAACAACAGCGACGAATTTGAGGCCATGGAAGGTGACTGCATGAGCTGCCACTATCTCAGCGATGACGGAGATTACCTCCGCTGGGACTATGTAAAGTATGACGTGCTGCGCGGCATTGCCGGCATAGACGCGGATACCGCCTCCCAGATGGCGAGCTTCTCCTGGAACCAGACCGAAATTACCGATCACGAACAGATGTTTTTTAAATCCATCAAGAGCGCGCCCGAAGAATGGTGGACCGTTGACAGCCAGATTCCGGACGATATCTGGGATACCTGGACGGTCAACGTGACCGGCGACATGGATAATCCTTTCTCCATGACAATTCAGGAGCTTGTGGATACCTTCGGCACCGTTACCCAGACGCTAAAGGCGCACTGCGTCGTCAACGGCCCCGGAGAGGCTATGATTTATCAGGCGGAGGTCACCGGCATCCCCGTGTCCCGGATTCTTGAGTATGCCCAGCTCCATGACGACGCCAACATGTTCTACCCCATTGGAGAAGACGGATACTGCTACAACATCTACACTTCCGTCGCACTGGAAGAGGAATGCCTGCTCGTCGTCGAGATGAACGGTGAAAAGCTCTATGCCGATCAGGGCGCCCCGATTTCCTTCTGGGGTTATGAGCTCAGCTCCGGCAACTTTACCAAGCGGCTGACGGACATTCAGGTTCTGCACTCCGACGGCGGATCATGGGATTTCTACGGCGACTTCTTTGATCCAACATACGGCGACGATTTCAACAAGCCAAACTCCGGTGTACTAACGGCAACCTCCGGTCAGATTTTCGAGGCCGGCGAAACTATCCATCTTGAAGGCTATATCGACGCCTGGAACGAGCCGATCACGAAGCTTGAGATGTCCTTTGATAAAGGCAATACGTGGGTTGTCTACCCCATCGAGAACGCCACGACAAAGCAATGGGTGTATTGGAACCTGGATCTCGACGGCTTTGAGGAAGGCAGTTATCTGATCAGGCTCCGAGCCACCAGCCTTAGGGAGGACGGTACCGAGCACGTTCAGAACTACCTGACGAACTTCATGTTCAACGTTCAGTGACGGGGGGCATTAAAATGAAAATGAACAAGAAAAGTAAAAGGCTCTTTACAACGGCCGCCGGCGCCGCGATGCTGCTGTCCGGCTGCGCCCAGAACGTGGTTCAGGACGAGGCCGTTGCCGATACGAACTATGGCGCCGCTGCGGAGGCAGCCTCCGATGTGGTTTTGAGTAAGGTTGCAAACGTCCAAGGCGACTTTTCTTTCGACCAGGAGACGATCACGCCGAACGACCAGATGTTCAACATTTTCGGCACAGCCCTGACCGGAATCTGCGCGAAGCCGGCCTATGCCCTCGGCCAGGGGAGCGCAAACTACTATATCAATGTAGGCGGTAAAATATCTGAGGGCTACTCTGTGGATCTTACTGCCATGTCCGAGGAAAAAAGCACGACACGGACCATGCTCTGCGCCTGCGCCACCGGCTCCGCCACGGCGATGGGCAACGTCACGGGCATCAAAGTGGCCGACGTGATCCAGATGGCGGATATCGACGAAGGAGTCAACACGATCAAAGTGATCGGGGCCGACGGCTATGGGCAGGAAATGCCCCTATCCTATGTTCTGGAAAAGGAAGCCATGATCGTCTACCGCATTAACGGTGAGGACGTCCCCTCCGGCACACAGTTCTGGTGCCCCGCTACCGTGGCGAAATACTTCACGCGCGACGTGGTCGAAATTCAGCTTCTGGCCAATGCCGAGGAGCCGGTCATCGAGCAGCGGGACGATAGCCTCCGGGCGGAGATCTGCATCCTTAACAGCACTGACGCCGTGTTTGAGGTCGGCCAGCAGATTGTGTTTGAGGGCTACGCCGACGATTTTGGGGACGCGATCGCAGCTGTTGAGTTCTCGCTTGACGGCGGCGAAACATGGACGGCCTATGAAACGGAAAACGCCTATGCGGAGCGTTGGGTATACTGGAAGTTCGGCTATGCTCCCGAAGCCGCGGGCGCTTACCAGTTGACCGTCCGCGCCGTCACGGCCTCCGGCAAGGTCAGCCCCCTCGCGGCGGCGGTGGACTTCACCGTGGCCGAAACCGACGGCACGCTCGGCGCGTAACGCCGCAAGTACACTAAAACCAATATCCGGCATCCGCCATGCGAATGCCGGATATTGGTTTTTTCGGGCAGCGCGGCCCTTTTATAAAATTTTTTGCCGGTTATCCCTGAGCCGGAGAAAGCGGGAGGGAATTGACTTTTTTCCAGTTTTTTTATAAAATAAAAATACGGAAAAAGCAGGCCATTGCGGCAAGCGATATGGCCGAAGGCGGCCTTTCCCGCCATGGGCGGGGTTGCGGTTCTCCCATCGGCCGCCGCAGCTTAAGCCGCGGACGGCCATGGGGCTTAAGGGTTTTGATCTGAAGTGAAGATGAATAAAAATATCTGGAGTGGTAAAAATGAAATTTACGTATAAAGATTATCGGATTTATTCTGAAAACGAAAGAGGCAAACCCCTGGCGGAAGTGGTTTTTCCAAAGGTTGACGAAAACACGGTGTGCATAGAGCACACTTTCGTGGACGATATGCTGCGGGGCCGGGGCGTGGCTTCCAAACTGATTTCAGCCACAGTTGACCGGTGCAGGGCCGAAGGCTATAAAGCCAGGCTGAGTTGCTCTTATGCGAAAAAATGGTTTGGAGAGCATCCCGAAGCCGGGGATGTCCTTAGGAGGTGACCGGAATGGCGGGAGGATGGATCGATAACAGCTATGAACAGAAGCCCGGGGTCGCGGTCATTTATCTTGCCGGCGGATGCTTCTGGGGCCTGCAGAAACTTATGCAGGCCATGCCCGGCGTGGTGTCCGCGGTAAGCGGCTATGCCAACGGAGACTGCGGCGAGGCGCCGACCTACCAGCTGGTGTGCACGGGAACAACCGGCTTTCGCGAGGCGGTGCGGGTAGAGTACGACCCGGAAAAAATCAGCCTGGACGCGCTGCTCTTTGCGTTTTTCCGGGTTATCCGGCCGGAACAGAAGGACGCCCAGGGGCCGGACCGGGGAACCCAATACCAGTCCGGTATCTATTATGCCGACGAGGCGTCGGGGCGGACGGTGCGGCGTATAGCTGACATTGAGCGGGAGCGGCACAGCCGCTTTTTTACGGAGGTTGAGCCGATACGGTGCTTCTATGACGCGGAGGATTACCATCAGGGTTATCTGGACAGGAATCCCGGCGGCTATTGCCATATTCCCCATGAGCTGATCAGGAGCCTTAAACGGACGGTGACGGACCCCGGGGATTACAAGCGCCCGGACAATGCGCGGATAGCCGACTTGCTGACGGAAGATCAGTATCGGGTGACCCAGCAGGACGCTACGGAGCCGCCGTTTCGGAACGCGTTCTGGAACCGGTTTGACCGGGGAATCTATGTGGACATTGTTACGGGAGAGCCGTTGTTCGCTTCCGGGGACAAGTACGAAAGCGCCTGCGGATGGCCGAGCTTTTCCGCGGCAATTGATGACAACGCGATTGTGTATTTAGAGGATCATTCCCATTCGATGGAACGCACGGAGGTCAGAAGCCGGGCGGGAAACTCGCATCTCGGCCATATTTTCCAGGGTGACCGCGAATCGCCCAATGGCACGCGGTACTGCATAAACAGCGCCGCCCTGCGCTTCGTCCCATATGAGGAGATGGAAGCCCAGGGCTACGGCGACCTGAAACGGCGGCTGTTCTGACCATTTGCTAACCGGGGAAAGTCCCGGTCTCCGGTGCGAAAACCGGATAACAACGCCCCGGGGCATATGCCCCGGGGCGTTTCCACAGTCAGGTAGACTGAAATTTATTTGAGTACCGTTACGAATTTGATGGAATACAGGTCGCAGATCATCAGATCATCCGTGGCAATCGGCTGAATGACGATGTAGTTTGCGCCGACCTGCAGCAGGGTGCCCATCACGTCGATGAGCGGGCCGGTGGTTCCGATCAGGAACTGCACGCGGACCTGTTCGCCGACCATGGTTGTCAGCAGCCCTGCCATGTAATTTGTGCTCTCAAGCGTAACCGGGGCCGGGGGAGGACTTGCGTCGGATATCTCCATCCCGGCGGAATTCGTCAGTGCGGCCGGTACCGACTGCCGCCAGTTGCATGAGGGCGAAAGAGGCTCTGCCGGCATATCCTTCTGATAGGCCTTGAGCCTGCTCCAATAATCGTTTCTGGCGTTTAAGTTTCCTGCGCCTTTGGCATTCATTTTTTTCTTCCCCTATATTAAGTTAAAGCATACAGCGTGGTAGGCTGATAGAAGCAATGCTGCGTGATCCGGTTGAATTGTACGCCGGATTTGTTATATGGAAAATACGGCGGGCATTGAATCGCAAAAGGATTCATGTACCAGAGGGTCTCCACGACACCCGGATGGACATTCCCGGCAAGCGCCCAGTCGGCGACCTGATAATGGATATCTTCGGCAGGAATGTTCCATATGTTCTGGGGGTTTGGCTGGCCGCCCACCTCGGTCAGATAGCAGGTGAATTGATAAGGCTGTTCCAGAATTCTGCGCAGATCGCCCTGGCCCACCCTGAGATATTCACCATATGCGACGTGGACTCTGTTCATAATGGTGGAGGCGACGGCCTTCATGCCGTCAAGGCCCTCGCCGCCGGCCTCGCACTTTATCATCCGTGCAAATAGTTCCCTTGTTGACATCGGCATATTTGTTTCTCCTGGTATCAGTACCTGTCTGCGTTCATTACATTATACTCGCAGCGCGGGTCCAATGATACACGGGCCGGTTTTTGGGGCCAGGCGGCGGGCGCGTGCGCATATTGCGATTGACATTGCGCCGGGGAGAAGGTATCATATCTGTGCCAAATGGGACAGGTAGGAGGGAATATGGAGTTTTCGCAGCTGAATGAGGAAGAAAAACGCCTTTTGGACGGGATTTTTCTTTTTGAGAACGCAGATCCTTTATCTGTCGGCCGGATGATCGGGGACCCGCTTTGCACGCTGGAGACGTTCCGCCGGGGCGACGTGATCTACAGCGCCCGCCGCTACAGCCGGAGCGTGGGGTGCGTGCTTTCCGGCCAGGTGCGGGTGAGCAAGGCCGCGGCGGACAGCCGCCGCTATATCATGAAGACTCTGACGCCGGGGGAATGCTTTGGCGCGGCAGCCGTGTTCTGCAATTGTCCGGAATACGTGACGGTGCTGGATGCGAGATGCCCGTGCCGGATCGTGTTTTTTCCCCAGACGCTTTTGGAAAGCCTGATGGCGGAATGCCCCGCTGTCGCCATGAACTATATCCGGTTCCTATCGGATAGGATACGGTTTCTTAATGACAGAATTCAGAGCCTTATCAGCCCCAGTGCCTGCCAGGCTCTGGCGGCTTTCCTGATGGACTGCTGTACCGGCGGAAAAACGGCCATAGTGCTGGCGGGCAGCATCGCGTCCCTGGCGGATCGGCTGAATATCGGGCGGTCTTCGCTTTACAGGGCCTTCGGCCAGTTGGAGCGCCGGGGCCTGATCGCAAGGGAAGGCAAGCGCATTCGGATACTCGACCCCGACGGCCTGTCAAGGCACATATAAAAGTATAACTGCGTGGAGGACAAAATGAACATGAAACGAATGGGATCGCTGCTGCTGGGAACGCTCCTGCTTGCCGGCATCCTGGCGGGCTGCGGCGCAAAGGAATCGGAAACCGTAAGGGCGGGCTTCCTCAAGGGCCCCACCGGAATCGGCGCGGCACATTTTATGGATAGGGCCGAAGCCGGGGAATTTAATGAGAATTATGAGATTATGCTGGAATCGGACGCTTCTGTTATTGCCACAGCCGTCATGTCTAAGGAGTTGGACATTGCCGCGGTGCCGACTAACGTTGCCGCCGCGTTATATCAGAAAACCGACGGCGGCGTGAGTATTCTGGCTGTTAATACGCTGGGCGTCCTGTATGTTCTGGAAAAGGGCGAAAGCGTTAACGAGGTGTCCGATCTGGCGGGCAAAACGCTCTATGCCACAGGCCGGGCCTCAAACCCGGAATATGTGCTTAATTATATTTTGGAGCAGAACGGGCTTGCCGCCGGGGAGGATGTGCTTGTGGAATATATGACCCCGGACGAGATTGTTGCGCGCATGCTGTCGGAGGAGACCGGGATTTGTATGCTTCCGGTGCCTTATGCGACGACGCTGCTGCTGAAGGATAGTGGCGTCCGCACCGCCCTCAGCCTGACCGAGGAATGGGCGGCCGTGGGCGGCGGGAGCGTTCTTACCCAGGGCTGCGTCATTGTCCGGAAAGGTGCCGTCAGCGACGCGGCGATTGCGGATTTTCTTCTGGCCTACGGCGAATCCATCGCCTATATGTCCGACGGGGCTAATCTTGACGGGGCCGCCGCCCTGGCGGTAAAGTATGAGATCGTCGGCAGCGAACCCGTTGCCAGGGCCGCGATACCCGCCTGTAACCTGACCTTTATTACGGGCGCAGACGAACTTAAGTCCGGCCTTGAGGAATATTATGAGGTACTTTTCGCCGCCGATCCCGCGTCCATAGGCAGGGCAGTTCCCGATGACGGGATCTATTATGATTACGCCGGATAGCGGGAAAAAGCGCCACTTTCTGCCCATCGGGGCGTTCCTGTTCTGGATGGCTGTCTGGCAGGCGGCGGCAATGGCCGTCGGTAATATGTATATTCTTCCTTCCCCCTGGGCCGTACTCAAAACCCTGGCCGCTCTCAGCAGCCAGGCGGCTTTCTGGATCTCGGTGCTCTATTCCCTGTCGCGGATTCTTTTGGGGTTTCTCTGCGGTGTGGCAGCCGGTACGCTGCTGGCGGCGGCGACGCTGCGCTTTAGGGCGGCCGACGCGCTCATTTCTCCGCTCCTGCGTGTCGTTCGCGCCACGCCTGTGGCGTCATTTATCATTCTGGCGATCCTCTGGATCGGCAGAAACGGGGTGCCTGCCTTTACGGCCGCGCTGATGGTTACCCCTCTTGTTTGGGGGAATGTGACCCATGCTGTGGAGAAAACGGACAAGGCATATCTGGAAATGGCAGAGGCCTACCGCTTCGGCCCGGGCAGGAAGCTGCGGCTTATATATGTACCCACCGCCCTTCCCGCATGGCGGGCGGCCTGTCTGACCGGAATCGGGCTGGCGTGGAAAGCGGGCATTGCGGCGGAGGTACTGTGCCAGCCGCCCGACGCTATAGGCGCAAAGCTATATTATGCGAAGATTTATATCGAAACCCCGGCGCTGTTCGCGTGGACGGCGGTTGTGATCGCTTTGAGCTTTACCATCGAAAAGGGCTTCGCGGCAGTGGTGGGAAGGAGGGGCGGAGGATGATCGGGATTGAAAAGCTATCCTTCTCCTATGGAAACAAGACTGTTTTTGAAGGGCTTTCCCTGGTGTTTCCCGACGGGATATGCTGCCTGGAAGGGATCTCCGGGTTTGGAAAAACCACCCTCCTCCGGCTTGTGGCTGGGCTTTTACAGCCTTCCCGCGGGACGATCAGCGGCGTGCCGGGACGGGTTTCATTTATGTTTCAGGAGGACAGGCTGCTGCCCTGGCTCACTGCAGGGGAAAACGTGGCCGCCGTGCTGCCCAGGGGCCGCGCGGGAGAGGCGGCCCGGTGGCTGCGTGAAGTTGAGCTGGAAGATGAGCGGGGGGCGCTGCCGGAGAATCTTTCCGGGGGGCAGCGTCGGCGCGTTGCCCTGGCCCGCGCTCTGGCATTCGGGGGTGATCTGCTGATCATGGACGAACCGCTGGAAGGGCTGGACCCCGGCCTTTCCGCCCGGATGGCGGCGCTGGTCAAAGGCTCGGTTCGGAACGTGATCGTGACATCTCATTCCGCATATGAGTCGGATCTTTGGGGCGGAACGCGAATCCGATTGGCATGACCGGTTTTTTTGCGGAACGGAAAATAAAACAGCGCCTGCCGGCCGGCAGGCGCTGTTTTGCCGCTTTGCGGCCTTTTATATCGCGGCGGTAATACGTCCAATCCGGATGCCGACGCCGTTTTCGCGGGCATATTGCTCTACCTCGGCTTTGAGGTTGTCGCTGTTTCTGTTGATCAGTTCCACCGCGATGCGCGCTTTTGTATCCGGCGGCAGCTTGTGCAGGGTAGCCTTTGCCAGGTTTTCCGGCATCCCGCCCGAAAGCAGGCGGGAGATGGCGCTGTCGGACTCCCGCAGCTTGTCCATCATGAGCGGCAGGTACAGGTCGATCAGGCCGTCGAAATCGATGTCTTCCAGCGTAATGTCTATGTGTATCATTTATCAGTCTCCATTTCGGGAATCAAAACCGGTTTTTTAAGAATTATCCCATAATTGCTTCGCAATT
>DIRC01000013.1:0-12054 GCA_002427465.1 Clostridiales bacterium UBA5446
GAAAAGAAAAAACGGCTTCTTATTGCCGCGTCCGTATCGGTCGTGATCGCGGCGGGAGTTATCGGCGCCCTGCTCCTGAACCGCGTCAGTTATGCCGTTCTGTATTCGGGGCTGAGCGCGGAGGAGGCCGGGGCGATTAAAGCCCTGCTGGACGAAAGAGGCGTGCAGGCGAAAGTCCAGGGGATGGACACGATATGCGTTCCGGAGGAAGAAGCGGACGAAATCCGCATTGCCCTTGCCGCGGAGGGTTATCCCAGCACGGGACTGAATTACGATATTTTTTCGAATTCCTCGGCGCTCGGAGCGACAGACCTGGAGCGCCAGACATATTTGCAGTATCAGCTTCAGGAAAACATGCGGGCGACCATAAGGCGTATGAACAAGATTTCGGACTGCATCGTCATCGTCAACCTCTCCAACGCCTCGTCCTTTGTCCTTTCAAACAACACAACCGACGCTTCCGCGGCGGTCATGGTCAGCCTTGAGCCGGGAGAAACCCTGACTAATGCCGAGGCCAGGTCCATCGGGGAATTTGTGGCTAAATGCGTTCCGAATCTGGCATATGAGAACATTAGCATCGTCGATTCGGATATAAATTACTACGACATCCTCTCGGATGACGGCCCGGGGGCGGCGGGGAAAGGCGAGTATACCCTGACGCAATATGAGCTTACGGAGCGGATGAAAGCGGTTTTTACAGATCAGGCGGTATCAGTTCTGGAGCCGGCCCTGGGGACAAAAAATCTTGCGGTTTCGGTCAATGTCGCCCTGAACTTCGACAGGGAAACGTCCAGTGAAGTCAAGTTTTCCTCTCCCCTTGAGGACGGGGAGGACGGGATTGTGAGAAGCAGCGATGTGCTAAATGAGCTTACCGGAAGCGGCCTCGAAGCAGGTGCCGCCGGCGAAGCGGGAACGGACAGCAACGGCGTCAGCGCCGGAGAATATGTCTATGGCGGCGAGGACGATGGGCTTGTGAGCAGGCGTGCGTCGGAAACCTACAATTATGAGATCAACGAAATCCGGACGGATATCGAAAAGGCCCAGGGTACGGTGAAAGACCTTTCGGTTTCGGTACTGGTGAACAGCAATGTGGAAGGTGTCGCGAATTATAAAGACGAAATTGAGAACCTGGTGGCAAATGCGATAGGCGTGGACCCGGCATATATCACGGTGGAGCTGATGCCCTTTGTTCAAAGCTCCGGCGAAATGGGCTTTTCGGACTATCTGGCCCAGAGCGAGCAGGCCATGGCGGCGTATCACAGGAGCCGGCTGATCAGGGCCGGGATCATCGCGGGCGCCATCGTCGTCTGCGCCGCAATCGTGCTTATCGCCCGGCTGTTCCGGAAACGGAAAAAAGCCCGCGCGGAAATGGCGGCGGTTGGGTCTGCCACGGCCGCGGCCGCCGGGTCCGCGTTTAAATCCGATAGCCCCGGGGCGGACGTTGAGCAAATGCTCGACAAGCTGATCATGAAGAAATCGGATGAAACCGAGGTTATTGAGGAGCTTGTGGAGAAATATCCCGAAACGGTCGTTCAGGTGCTGCGGACATGGCTGGCGGAGGATTAGCGGGGTATGGTAAATCAGAATACAAAGTTAACCAACAGGGAAAAAGCCGCGGTGCTTCTGATCGCCGCCGGGAAGAGCCATGCGGCGCAGATATTCAAATATCTGACGGAGGAGGAAATCTCCACCCTGACTCTGGCGATCACCACCATGAGCAAGGTGACGAAAGAGGAGCGGGATGCGGTGGTTTCCGAATTTTATGAGACATGCGTTGCCCAGAAGTTCATTTCCGACGGCGGGCTGGACTATGCCAGAAGCGTCCTGAATAAAGCCTTGGGGGAAGCCAAGGCCGGCGAGATCCTCAATAAGCTCACGGAGACTCTCCAGGTCAGGCCGTTTGAATTTGTCAGGAAGGCCGACACGATGCAGATCGTCCATCTGGTGGCAAACGAGAATTCCCAGACCGTCGCGCTGCTGCTGTCCTACATGGACCCGAAAAAGGCGGCCGGCGTGCTGGCGGCGCTGCCAAGCGAGGTTCAGGTGGACGTGGTGACCAGGATGGCCAATATGGAAAGCGTGATCCCGGAATATATCCGGGAAGCCGAAATGGTGTTTGAGCAGCGGCTGGCCCAGATGGGCATGTCGGATCAGACCGCCGTGGGCGGGATCGGCGCGGTCGTTAAAGTTATCAACAACCTGGACCGGGGTACGGAAAAATATATTCTGGAGAGCCTTGATATGCTCGACGCGGAGCTGGCCGAGGAAATCAAGATGAAGCTCTTTGTGTTCGAGGATATCACCAAGCTGTCAAACCAGACGATACAAATGGTTCTCAAGCAGGTGGATCAGGCGGATATCACCATTGCCCTGAAGGGCGCCACCGCAGAGGTCAAGAGCTTTATTATGAGCAACATCAGCAAGCGCCTTCAGGAGATGATCAACGATGATCTTGCCGTGATGGGCCCGATGAAAATCCGTGATGTGGAAGCGGCCCAGCAGCGTATCGTGAGCACGGTGAGAGCCCTTGAGCAGAGCGGCGAGATTATTGTGATGAGGGGTGATGACTCCGATGTCCTCGTTTAGGATCGAAAGGCAGTATGTCTCGTTCAAAAGCGTGGAAACACCCAATGTGCACCCGGTCGTGCACACGCGGCCGGGGCAGGCGGGCGGAGCCGATCCGGTCTTCGAAGACGCGGAGAACGGCCCGGGGCTGGAACACAGCCGCGCCGCCGGAATAATCGAACGGGCGCGGGAGGAGGCGGAAAAAAAGTCGGCCAGGATCGTTAAGCGGGCGGAAAAGGAAGCTGAGAGCACCGTCGCCGCGGCGAAGGACAGGGCCGCCGCGATTATCGGGGAGGCCCGGGAGAGCGGGGAAGCCCTCAGGCAATCCGCCCGGGCGGAAGGCTATAATCGGGGAATCAAAGACGCCGAGGCCGAGGCCGAGTCAAGAAAGCGCCTGGAAGCCGGAGCGCTGGAGGGCATGATCGATCAGCTGAAGCGGGACTATTCCGAACTGGTGGATGGCACGAAGCAGGATCTTCAGGCCCTGGTCATTGAGATCGCCAGAAAGATCATAGGCGTGAAGCTCAAAGAATCCGACGAGGTGTTTATCGGCCTCATCAACGACGCCATAGACAAACTGAAACAGGCGGGGTATCTGATTATCCGCGTATGCCCGGAGGATTACGCAAGGTATTTCGGCGGCACGGCGGAAAACGGCATTCATGACGGCGAATCAAAAATCACCGTTGTGGAGGAGGAGGCGTTTTCCCCCGGGGATCTCATTGTTGAGTCGGAGGGGGAGGTGCTGAATTTGAGTATTGAAAGGCAGATCAGGCAGGTGGAAAAAGCGATTTCGGAATAAGAAGGGCGGGAAGATATGCAGGATATCCTGAAGGATTGCTTTGAGAAGGTTCGCAATCTCAATACCGTGGAGCACAGCGGGAGAGTCATGAAGGTCGTCGGGCTCACCGTTGAATCCAACGGGCCGACTGTGAATATGGGCAACATCTGCAGAATCTATCCATTTGCCGGGGACAGTTACGTGGAGGCCGAGGTCGTCGGCTTCCGGGATCAGCGGGTGCTCCTCATGCCCTTCGGGGACATGACGGGAATAGGCTTTGGAAGCCGGGTGGTTTCAACGGGTAGATCCCTGCGCGTGGCGGTATCCGGCGATCTGATCGGCCGGGTTCTGGACGCTCTGGGAAACCCGATGGACGATGGCGGCCCGATCCGGGCATCAGCGTATTACCCGGTGGATAACGCGCCGCCGAACCCTCTTTCCAGAACCAGAATCAAGGAAGCGTTTCCCTTGGGCGTCCGCGCCGTCGACGGGCTGCTCACGGTGGGCCAGGGTCAGCGCCTGGGGATATTTGCCGGCAGCGGCGTCGGGAAAAGCACGCTTCTGGGCATGATCGCCCGAAACGCCGTGGCCGATGTCAACGTCATCGTGCTGGTGGGGGAGCGGGGACGCGAGGTCAAGGACTTTATCGAAAAGAGCCTGGGCGAAGCGGGGCTGAGAAAATCCGTTCTGCTGGTGGCAACGTCCGATCAGCCGGCCCTGCTGCGGCTGAAGGCCGCCCTTGTGGGCACCAGTATCGCCGAATATTTCCGGGATCAGGGGATGAAGGTGCTGCTGCTTATGGATTCGGTAACCCGGTTTGCCATGGCCCAGCGGGAAATCGGCATGGCGGTCGGGGAGCCGCCGGTATCCAGGGGCTTCCCCCCGTCGGTGTATTCAATTCTTCCGAAGCTGCTGGAGCGCTCGGGAACCTCCGAAAGCGGATCGATTACCGCGCTCTATACGGTGCTGGTGGAGGGCGACGACATGAACGAACCGATTTCCGATACGGTTCGCGGCATATTGGATGGGCATATCGTGCTCTCCCGCGCCCTGGCGACCAGCAACCATTATCCCGCCATAGATGTTCTGGAGAGTATCAGCCGCACCATGAAGGACATTGTGCCGGCCGAGCAGTACGAGCAGGCGGGGCGCATCAAAAATCTGATGGCGGTCTACCGGAATTCAAAAGACCTCATCGACATCGGCGCGTATAAGCTGGGAACCAGCGCGGAAATCGACGAAGCCATCAGGATGAATCCGCGCATCAACGGGTTTCTTAAGCAGGGCGTGGGAGAGATTACGCCCTACGATCAGGTCAGAGACGAGCTTTTCTCCCTGTGCGAGGCATAGGGGCGCAGGTTAAATCAGGGGAAGCCGGGGACGAATGAAGAAGTTTGTATTTCAGCTGGACGCGCTCTATCAGGTGAAAAGGGCGCGAAAGGATCAGCTGCAAAAAGAATATTCCGAGGCGGCGGCCCTGTACCAGGCCGCCCTGGAGAAAAAGGACGCCCTGGACAGCGCCCTGGAGGCCGAAAGCGTACGATATGAGGCCCGGGCAAAAAAAGGGATGACGGCCGGAGAGCTTCTTGCGGGCAGCGCGTTCTTCGCGGATTTGCAAAAGCGCCGGAAATCTGCGGCTGCTGACGCGGAGCGGGCCCGCCGCCACGCCGAGGGCAGGCAGCGGGAGCTGCTGGAGGCGTTTCAGGACATTAAGGCCCTTGAGAAGCTCCAGGATAAACAGTATGAAGCGTATCTGGCCGAGGAAGGAAAGCAGGAAACGAGCCGGATAGAAGACATGCTTTCCTTCAGCCTGTCGGGCCAGGCCCAAATACCGGCGGGAGGCTGAAAACCAGCCGAAGGCGGTGAAATTAACAAAAAAGGGGGCGGTGGATATGCAGTCAGCCGTGTTCGCGGGCGGGGCGGAAATAAGTGGGCGGTTCTTGCGTGGGGTGCCCGAGGAGAGTATGCCGTCGGTCGTTTCCGGCAGCGCCGCGCGACCAGAGCTCCGGGAAACGGAGGTGGACGCTTCATTTCTCAGCATTTTTCTTCAGGGGAAACTGCGGCAGATGGCCCCGGGGACGGCGCGGGAAGCTGCGGATCAGGAATGTCCCGTGCCCGAGGAATCCGGGGAGGCTGAGGAACGGGCGGCGGAGTACGGGGCGTGCGGTATGCTAAACTTCCCGGTGAATGCCGCGGGGACAGGTGCGGCGGAAATTGAAGCGGAAGGCCCGGCCCAGCCGTTCAGCGGGCGGCTTGTCCGGCTTCCCGACGCCGCGGATGCCCCGGACACAGGCGGCGGGAAAATAGAGGAACACACGGCCCAGCAGGCGGAGACGCGGTTCGCAGCGGCCCCGGCCATGAAAATCGCGGAGAAGCTCGGGGAAATGAGCGGAGGCGGGAAGGTAGAGGAACACCCGGCACATCAGGCGGAGCCGCGGTTCACGGCGGCCCCGGCCATGAAAATCGCGGAGAAGCTCAGGGAAATGAGCGGCGGCAAGAATCCTGAAAACAGTCCGGATGACGGGCTGAAAAAAGAAAAATCGGGCGATTTTTCGAAAATCATCCGGGAACCCGCGCCGATGGGGACGGCCCTTGCCGAAACCGCGGAAGAGGGCGACCGTACGGTTATTCTGAGGAACGCCGTTCTCCGGGCGCTGGACAGGCTACCGGAAGACCTGCGGGGCGTGAAGGCCGGGGTTTCGGAAATCCGGATCGTGCTTGAGCCGGAAACCTTGGGGGTTCTGACCATTTCGGTGTCCCGGGGGGCGAACGGTATATCGGCGAAAATCAAGGCGGACAGCAAAGAGGCCTGCGGGATTATCACCGACCAGATCCAGCGTCTGATTCTGGATATTGAGGATAAGGGAATAACAGTCGAGAACATGGACGTGGTGTACGGCCAGATGGAGCACGACCTCGACTTTTCCCAGAACCGCCGCGGCGGAAGGGAATCCGAATCGCGGTCACATTCCTCCCGGATCGGTGAAAAGGCGGAGCAATCCGCGCAGGACAGTTTCTTTAACGCCTGGAACAGCATTGCCGGAGCCGACGCGGAAGCCGGCGGGGCGGTGGCGCGCCGGATATAGAAGGAGGAAGCGATGGCTGTAAATGCAATGAGTGTAGCGGACGGGATCGGCTACGCGGCCGCGCCGGGGACAGGGACCGGCGGCAAGTCGGGCATATCGGTGGATACGAATACTTTCCTGAAGCTTCTGGTTACACAGCTTCAATACCAGGACCCTCTCGAGCCTCAGACGGATACGGCGTTCGTCACCCAGCTTGCGCAGATGACATCCCTGGAACAGATGCAGCAGATGAACGCCACCCTTTCAAGCACCCAGGCTTACGATATGATCGGCAAAGTGATTTACGCGGAAGTGCTCAATCCGGCAACCGGCATAACGGAGTGTTACCTCGGACCTGTGGACAGCGTTTTAATCCGGGAAGGGGTCTCCTACGTGCTGGTGGACAACACGGCCATCTCGGTTTCGGACATACGGCAGGTATTTGACAGCGCCCTTTTTGAAACCGGTGGGGGGGATGAGGGCGGAGAAGACGGCGCGGGGGATGAAGACCCGGGCAAACCGGATCTCCCCGGAACTGAGTAAGGGCAAGGCCAAAGCAGGCGTCCAGAAAACAGAGAAGTGATTTTATTACAGATTGGAGTATTGCCTCATGATGCGTTCCCTTTTTTCGGCGGTTTCCGGGCTCAAGAGCAATCAGACCGCCATGGATGTGATCGGAAACAACATTGCCAACGTCAACACCACGGCCTATAAGACCAGCAGGACGGTTTTTCATGACATTTACAGCCAGACAGTCAAGAGCGCCACGGCCCCGACGGCCGATAACGGAGGGCGCAATGCCCAGCAGATCGGCCTGGGCGTGGATATTTCCGCCATCGACATGACGATGACCGAGGGCAGTCCCCAGGCCACCTCCCGGCCGCTTGACTTCTCCATCGCAGGCGAGGGGTTTTTCGTTGTCGGCCTGGGGGACGGCTCCTATGCCTATACGAGAAACGGCGCCCTCGAGCTTGACGCCAACGGGTATCTGGTCACGGCCAACGGCGATTATGTTATGGGTATTACCGGCGACGAGACACATGTGATCAACGGTTCGCCCCTTTTCAACACGGCCGTGACTCCCGCAGCGCCCCTGTTCGGGCGGATACAGATCCAGGGCAAGGTGGATACCGGCGCTGACGATCCCATCACCGGCGATCCGATATACGAGACCTATACGGATTACGCCATCGACGCCAACGGCACCATCACCGCCATGGACAGCGCGGGCAGCACCGTTACGCTGGGCAGGCTTGTGCTGGCTACCTTCAGCAATGCCTCCGGCCTCGAAAAAATCGGGTCCAGCTACTATTCCGCCTCGCCCAACAGCGGAGCGGCCGACATGAGCTTCGCCAACAACGGCTGCGGCTATTTGAATTCGGGCAGTCTTGAGATGTCCAATGTGGACATCGCCACGGAGCTTACCAGTATGATTATTACGCAGAGGGCGTTTCAGGCGAACTCGCGTGTCATCACCACCTCGGATACCTTGCTCGAGGAGCTGATCAACCTCAAGCGGTGATTTGGCTGCACTCCGATCCCGCGCCTCTCCGGGGGCGCGGCGCCACATTGACCGCCGGCCGGATACGGCCGGCAAACAGATTATCCACCGCGCGTCGGCGGAGGGATGAGGGAAGACATGATCAAACTAACATCTATCAACAGGATTGATACGTTTTGGGTCAACGAGGATCAGATTGAATCTCTTAAGGAGACGCCCGACACGATTCTGTCGATGATATCCGGCCGGAAAATCCCGGTGGCCGAGACGGCGGAAGAGGTCGTGCGGATTATTGAGAGCGCCCGTGAAAAGCCGCTGATCGTGTATGGCGGCACAGATCCCGATGATATGAACGAGGCCTAAGGAGAAACACAGAGATGAACCTTTTTTCCATCATAAGCCTGGTTTTGGGTTTTATCTGCGTTATCATCAGCATCATGCTCAGCGGCGTGCTGACGGATTACTACGACCCGGCCAGTATTTTCATCGTTGTCGGCGGGATTGTTTTTACAATCGGGGCGTCCTATCCCCTGGATATGCTGAAGAATCTCATGAAATCCCTGGCCATCGCCTTTAAGAAAGATCAAACGGATCTTGGCGCGGATATCGACCGTATAGTCGAGCTTGCAAACGTTGCCCGGAAGAACGGGCTGCTGGCCCTTGAGGAACTGACCGACGAGATGCAGGACCCCTTCATGAAAAAAGGTATTCTTCTCGTGGTCGACGGCTCGGACCCGGAGCTGATCAGGAGCATTCTGGAAACCGAGATCGCAGTTACGGCGGAGCGGCACGGCAACAATCGCGCCATATTGGACGCCGCCGCAAGCTATTCGCCGGCATACGGCATGCTGGGCACACTTATCGGCCTGATCAATATGCTGACGAGCCTGGACGATATGGAATCCCTCGGGCCGAACATGTCGGTGGCTCTGGTCACCACGTTTTACGGGGTTCTGTTGGCGAACATGGTCTTCACCCCACTGTCCAAACGGCTGAAAACCATAGGCGGCAACGAGGATCTGCATAAGGAGCTGATCCTTGAGGGCATTATGGCGATCCAAAACGGGGAAAACCCCAGGGTGATCCGGGAAAAGCTCCACGCGTATCTCGCAACCGCGGTTCAGGGAAAGAGAAACCGCGAAGAATTGACCAGAAAAGAATTCGCCAGGGGCGGCTGAGGGCCGCTTGCCGCATGAAGGGATTGAAGGCTCGGTGAGGAAGGTCGGCGTTCAGCCGGAAGAAGATAAGGGATATAGCTGGCAGGACACCTACGGCGATATGGTCACGCTTCTGCTTTGTTTTTTCGTCTTGCTGTATTCGTTTTCCTCACTGGATACCCAGAAGTGGGAAAAGATCGTTTCAGCGCTCTCGGGCACCGGCGAGGGGGCGGTTGTGACGGCGTTTGACGAGGTTTCCGTACGGCAAGAAGCCATTGAGAACATTGACGCCATGGTGAATCTTGACAACCGGGGCGAAGACGAGTCTGGGGAAGCGCAGTATCCGCTGGATATGGCGTTCGACGAGCTTTATAAAAATATCACGGAGTATATAAGGACGAACGAGCTTCAGGGGGAACTGAGCGCTATCAGGACGGAAAGTTCTATCGTTGTGCGCTTCAGCGAGATGGCGCTTTTCGATTCGGGCGAAGCGGAGATCCTTCCCGGAAACGAAGATGTGGTCAGGCACGTGGTGACCATGATAAGCGAGAACATAGATGCGGTCGAAATGATCGATATCGAAGGCCATACCGACAATGTGCCCATAAGCAGCCTGCGCTTTGAGGATAACTGGGATCTTTCCGCCAAGCGGGCGACCAACATGCTGCGCAAGGTTTTGGATATGGAACTGATTGACGCCGAAAAGCTGTCGGCCACGGGATATGGGGAGTATCATCCGGTGGCGTCAAATGATACGCCTGAAGGCAGGAGGCTCAACAGGCGGGTGGACTTTGTGCTGCAAAAGCGCGACATTTCAGAATAGTAGGGCGGGAAAGCGGATGAAGAAGAAAAAGATAGTGATAATCTTGGCCGTGCTGGTCATGGCGGCGGCGGCATATTTCTTATTTGCCGCGGGAGGCGGTTCCGGAAACGGGAAAAGCGGCGGAAAAGAAACGGAATATGTGTATGCGGTAAAAGACTCCTTTGTGACCAATGTGAAGGACAGCGCGAAGCTTTTCAAGGCCACCATTGTGCTGGTGGCCGACGAGGGGGGGCTGGACACGTTTTTCAAGGAGAAGCAGTGCATTATCCGGGATGTGGTCCTCTTTGAGCTGCGGGATCTGACGGAGGAGGATATCAGAAGCCCGGACATTATGGACCGCCTGCGGACTTCCCTTCCGGCGTCACTCAACGCGGCCCTTGAGACGGAGAGTATCATATCGGTTTATTTTACCGATTTTGTAATGCAGTAAGGTTCCGGATGCGAAGCGAAAAATTCGAATCAAAGCGGGTGATCGGGATTGAATGATATTTTGTCTCAGGCCGAAATAGACCAGCTGCTGCAGGCAATTTCGGAAGGAGAGGGCGATCCGCCCGAGTTTGAAGGGCCGGTCAGGCCTTATGATTTCCGGACGGCCAACCGATTTACAAAAGAACAGATTCGCGCGGTTAACATCGTGTTCAAGAACTTCGGACGCCTGCTCTCCAATTATTTCATGGGCACGCTCAGGGCCAGCTGTGACGCGGAGGTGCTGTCGATTGAGGAGATGTCGTTCAATGAATTCAACAATTCGGTGCCTTCCCCCGTCATTATCGGGATCGTGAATGCAACACCCTTTACGGGGCCGACCATTCTGGAGCTGACGAAGGAGATCTCCTATTCGATTATCAATCGGGTGCTTGGCGGCACCAAAGAGGTTTCCACCGAAAACAGGCAGTTTACCGAGATTGAGCTGGCCATCATGGAGCGGGTGCTGTGGCAGATGCTGAAATATCTTGACGAGGCCTGGTCGAAAATGATGGAAGTCAGCTCCGATCTTGAGAAGCTTGAAACCAGTATGCAGTTTGCCCAGATTGTGGACATAAACGAGACGGTGCTGACGGTGACGCTTAACATCACCATCGGAAATGAGAGCGGGCTGATGGGGGTGTGCCTGCCACACCAGGCCCTGGAACCCTTTATGAAAAGGCTTAACACCAAGATGGTCTATTCCGGAAGGATCAATCATGCAGCCGGCGCTCAGCCGGAAAAACTCAAAAGCGCAATTGTCAACACTAAGATCGTGCTGACTTCGGCATTTAACCCGACCACGGCTTCCGTAAGGGATATCATGAGCCTGCGTGAAGGGGATGTGATCCAGCTCGCCCACAAGGTGGCCGAGCCGGTTATCGTGAAATATCAGCAGATTCCGAAATATTTGGCGTCCGTGGGAAAATACAAAAATCATCTGGCGGTAAAACTGTTGGACGTGATTAAGGGGGAAGACAATGGCGAATTTATCCCAAGCTGAAATTAACGCCCTCCTCAATGGCGGCCCGGCCGCCGGGGGACAAACCAAAGAGGACATCTTCGAATATTTCAGCGCCGACGAGACCGATGCTCTGGGCGAGATCGGGAATATCTGCATGGGCGCATCCGCAACCGCGATGTCCGCCCTGGTGGGCAGAAGAATCATGATCACTACGCCCAAGGTTGAGCTATATCAATCGGAAGCGGTCCTGGTCGCATACAAATGCCCGTTTCTGGCGGTGGACGTGGAATACGTCTGTGGGATCGCGGGCAAAAACCTGCTTATTATCAAGGATTTCGACGCCGCCGTAATCACGGATCTAATGATGGGCGGGGACGGCGTGGTTCATGAGGACAACCCCGTGCTTGACGAAATCCATTTAAGCGCAATGAGCGAGGTCATGAACCAGATGATCGGATCGGCGGCGACCGCCATGTCGGACATGATGGGAGAAGCCGTCAATATTTCCCCGCCGCGGATATTCAGGATGGAAGCGAACGGGAGCGTGGGGAAATACTTCGGCGGGGCCTCTCCGGTACTAAAAATCAGCTTTGATATGGAGATCGAGGGCCTTCTCAAGAGCAAGCTGCTCCAGATCATGACCGTCGAGGCTGCGAAAACGCTTATCGATCGGCTCATGGTCTCCAGCGGAGAGGGGCAGGCGCCCGAACCCCCCCGGGCGCGGGGGTCGGCC
>DIRC01000013.1:12185-41011 GCA_002427465.1 Clostridiales bacterium UBA5446
GAGGGGCAGGCGCCCGAACCCACCCGGGCGCGGGGGTCGGCCGTAAAACAGCAGGTCAGGGTCGTAAAGCCGGCCAGCTTCCAGAGCTTTGACGATCAGGAGGCGGGCTTAGGGCAAAATACGGCAAAATCGAATTTTGACCTGATAAACGACATCCCGCTCCAGGTAACGGTGGAGCTGGGCAAGGCGGTGAAAAACCTCAACGACGTCCTTAATTTCGGGACGGGCGCCATCATTATTCTGGATAAGCAAGCCGGGGATCTTGTGGACGTAATCGTGAACGGCAAGCCTATCGCAAAAGGCGAGGTTGTCGTCATTGATGAAAACTACGGCGTGCGGATCACCGAAATACTGAAAGCCTGATTGGAGTGGAGATTTGTGTTTAGCTGCGTAGCGAGCCAGCCCATATTCAATACGAAAATGGAAATTTTCGGATATGAGCTGTTATACAGGGCGGGAAAGCGCAGCGTCCAATTCGATGCCACGGATCTGAACATGGCCACGAAGGAGGTGCTTCTGACCGCCTTCAGCGATATCGGAATTGAGGAAATCACCGGGGGCAGGAAGGCTTTCGTCAATTTTACGGCAGACCTTTTGATGGAAGAAGTTCCCCATATGCTTTCGAGCAACATTCTGGTCGTGGAACTGCTGGAGAACACCAGACCAACCGAGCAGCTGCTGAAGAAGTGCAGAAAACTCAGGGAAAGCGGCTATTTAATCGCCCTTGACGACTTTGAATATCGGGAGGAATATGAGCCGCTGCTGGATCTTGCCGATATCGTCAAAATCGATTTTGTCCGTTCCGGTGAGGCGCAGATCGAAAACGCGGTCAGGCAGATCAACCGCGGGCGGCGGAAAATCCTGCTTGCGGAGAAAATCGAGACCCACGAGGCGCTTGAATTTGCAAAATCCTTTGGTTTTACGCTGTTTCAGGGCTTTTTCTTCTGCCGGCCGACCATGAATACCGCGAAAGCCGTGGATTCCGACGCGGTCGCCAGAATGAACCTGCTCAGGATGATTTACGATCCGGACGTAAGTTTTTTTGATTTGGCCGAGCTGATCAAGCGGGATGTTGTCATTTCATACCGGCTGCTGAAGATCGTGAATTCGGCCTATTACGGACTGGAGTACACCGTCAACGGCATTCTCCATGCCATCACCATTCTGGGGCTTGTCGAAGTGCGCAAATGGGTAACGCTGATCATTTTCCATCAGGCCAATGCCGGGAAGCCGAACGAGCTGATCCGTATGGGGCTTATCCGGGGACTATTTATGGAAAAGCTGGCGGTGCAGATGAACCGGCGCCGCGTCAAGGACGAATACTTTATGATCGGCCTTTTTTCCCTGGCCGACGTAATCCTGGGTTCGCCCATGGCGGCGATTATGGCGGAAACGCATCTTAACCAGGATATCTGCGGCCCGCTGGTCACGGGGGAGGGGGAACGGGCGAGGCTGCTCGATATAATCCGCCATATTGAGCGCGCCGAATGGGGCGAGGCGGCGGAAATAGCGGAAAGCTGCGGAATCAGTCAGGAAAAGGTCTTTCAGTTCTATCTTGACGCCATTCGGGAAGCGCAGAAGCTGCTGTAATAGCGGTGGATAAGACAGGTTGGGGAGCGGGATTATTATGTGGAGCAATCTTTTTTCTTCGGTGGATTATCTTGAAAAGGGCCTGAATGCCGCGTGGACCCGAAATGCGGTCATCAGCAATAACCTTGCAAATATCGATACGCCGGGCTTCAAGGCGTCCGAGGTTGAATTCGAGGAGATCATGGCGGAGGCGGCCGGCGGAGGCGAGACGGCCATTACGCTGGCCGTCACCGACGAAAGGCATATCCAGACGCGGTCCGGCTTTGCCGACGGTGACGCTGCGGCGGAAGTGGTGAGCGAGGGCGAAATTTCCGCCAGGCTGGACGGGAACAGCGTGGACATCGAGCATGAAATGGTGGAGCTGGCCAAAAACACGATTGCCTACTACACCATGGTCAGCAAGATGAATTCCGAATTCCGGAAGCTTGACGCGGCTATAGGCGTCAATTGATCAAAGTTTTGGGAGGAACGGCAAAATGGGATTTCTCAGCGGAATGGATATCAGCGCGTCCGGTCTGACGGCCCAGCGCCTGCGCATGGACGTGATTTCCGAGAACATAGCCAATATCGACACCACGAGGACGGAGGAAGGCGGCCCTTATACCCGGAAGTACGTGGTTATGGAGGAAAGGGAGGCAAGTTTTTCCCAGACGCTCAAAAACGCCTCGGAGGCCGTCGGCGCGGGTGTCCGGGTTTCCGAGATCGGCGAGGACTCGTCCGAATATCAGCGCGTGTATGATCCGGATCATCCGGAAGCGGACGAGGACGGCTATGTGGCCTACCCGAACGTCCAGGTGACTCAGGAGATGGTGGACATGCTCTCCGCCTATCGGGCTTACGAGGCCAATATCACCGCTTTCGGCGCTTATAAGAGCATGGCAGTCAAAACCCTGGAAATCGGCACCTGACGGCAAAATCGCCGTTTTTAAAAGGAGGGAAGATCAATGCCGGACCTAAACACATCTCCGATCGGCGGATATCAAAGCATCCCGGCGGCGGTTCGGGGCGCGGAGACGGAAGCGTCTGCGGAAACCGGCCCCGGCTTCGCCGACGTCATGGCCGACGCGCTTTCACTGTTCCGGGAAACGGGGGCGGAGAGCGACGCGGCAACCCTGAACCTGCTGACCGGCGGCACGGAGGAGCTTTCCTCCGTTCTGATCTCCGCGGAAAAAGCGGAGATTGCCCTGAACCTGACCGTGGCAATACGGAACAAGGCCGTTGACGCGTATAAGGAAATCATGAATATGCAGGTTTAACCGCAGACGCCGGGAAACTGAGAGGAAAAATGGGATTTTGGGATTATTTCAAGGCGATAGCCGTAATTATCGGCGTCATAGCCGCCGCATTCTGCCTCACCCGGCTTCTTGCAAGGGCGGGAGGCGCGAATGCCAGAAGGAGCGGCGCCATAAGGCTTCTGGGCTTTCTGCCCCTGGCCAGGGACAGATCCGTTGCGGTTGTGGAGATCGGCGGGTTCGCCTATATTCTCGGCATTGGAGCACAGCGGGTGGAAAGGCTGGACAAGCTTGCGGCGGCGGATCTGGATTTGAAAAACGGCGTGGCGGCGCCGGGGGATTTTTCGTCATGCTTTCACGCAGAGTTGAAAGCCCGGCTAAAAAGGCCGGTGGACAAATGACGGCGCTGAAAAGAGTGAAAAAGCCGGCGGTCACGCTGGCCCTTTTCTGCGGGTTTGCCGGGGGGCTGTCCGCCGCGGGCGGTGCGGCGGCGACGGGCGCTGAAACGGCGGAATCCCTGCTTCAGGGGAATGCCCAGGCGGTCAGGATCATCCTGCTCCTAACGGCGATTACGCTGATACCGACCCTGCTCATCATGCTCACGGGCTTTACGCGGATTGTGATCGTCCTTTCGATCGTCCGCAATGCCATCGGGCTTTCCAATATGCCCCCGAACACCGTGATTATCGGCCTCTCGCTGTTTATTACATATTTTGTGATGAGTCCCGTCGCAGGCAGTATAAACGATGCCGCGTACCAGCCCTATATCCGGGGGGAGATTCAACTGGAAGAAATGAGCGAAAGGGCGATGGAACCGCTGCGGGATTTTATGTTCAGGCAGACCTATCATACGGATCTGGAATTTTTCGCCGGGCTGGCCGGGGCCGGGTCCGCGGACGAGCTGGAGGAGATCCCGAACCGGGCCGTGATAGCGGCTTTCATGACCAGCGAGCTGAAGCATGCCTTTGCCATTGGTTTTTTTATCTATGTACCCTTCATTGTCATAGACATGATCGTCGCCAGCACGCTGATGTCCATGGGCATGATGATGCTCCCGCCGGCGATGATTTCCATGCCGTTCAAAATTCTGCTGTTTGTTCTGGTGGACGGGTGGCAGCTGACCATCGGAACGCTGATCAGCAGCTTTGGCGTATAGGGAGTGCGATATGATTTCACAGCAGGAAATTCTGACCGTAATGAAGGATGCGATTCTGGTCATTCTGACGTCCTCGCTTCCCATGCTGGGCGCCGCGCTGGTCATAGGCGTGATCATATCGATCTTTCAGGCCACAACACAGATCAACGAACAGACGCTGGCGTTTGTGCCCAAGATCATCGGAATACTGTTTGCGCTCCTGATATTCGGGGGCTGGATCATCAGCAACGTGACGGATTTTACTACCGGCCTTTATTCGGAAATTCTGACGATGCTGAGGTAGCGGGATGAAGGAGCTTTCGGTACTGAGCGCGCATCTGGATTATGTGTTCCTTGTTTTTATCAGGGTCAGCGGCATGCTGATGGGCAGCCCGGTATTCGGACGGAAAAACGTGCCCAGCGCCGCAAAAATCGGATTCTGCGCCGTTCTGACGGCAGTATTTATCCTATGTATGCCGGAGCCGGCGGCGTATCCGGCGTACCGGACGCTGCTGGAGTATGCCGTCATCTGCCTGACGGAGCTGCTTTTCGGCGTGGCCATGGGCTTTGTGCTGACGGTGATGTTCAGCATTGCCATGACGGCCGGCAGCCTGATCGATTACCAGACGGGCTTCAGCATGGCCAGCATATACGACGCCCAGAGCAACGCCCAGGCCCCCCTTTCGGGCAGCCTGCTCAACATTATGCTGCTGCTTTCCTTTTTCCTGATGGACGGGCACCTGAGGCTCATAGAAATCCTTTACGGGACGTTTGAGGCAATCCCCGCGGGAACGGCCATGGCGGCACCCGGCATCGTAAGGGCGGCGGCGGAAGTGATGAGCCGGGCGTTCGTCATTGCCGTCATGATGGCTCTGCCGGTCTTGGCGGCGGGGTTTATGACGGAGGTGGCCCTGGGGATCATGATCAGGACGGTACCCCAGATGAATATGTTCGTGGTCGGCATTCCCCTGAAGATCATAATCGGGCTTTTGGCGGCGATTCTGACGCTTGCGGTGTTTGCCGACTGCACCAGGGGCATCTTTACCACGGCCTTTGATTATATCGGCGTGATGTTCAATGATTTGAAGGGCATTCCATGATTACCCCCCGGCGGCCGGCAGCGTCCGACGGGAAGCTTTTTAGAATGGAGCCGGCAGATGGGTCAGGACAGCGGCGAAAAAACTGAAAAGGCCTCGCCAAAAAAGAAAAAAGACGCGCGGGAGAAAGGTGAAGTACATAAGAGCGCCGATCTCACCACGGCGGTGACGATGTTCATTACCTTCGGCGCCGCGAAAATCGGCTGCACGGGGTTTATAAAGGCCATGTCGGAATTTGTGGCGGAGGGGCTTTCCGGGGGCGCGGAAAAAGCGCGGAACCTGAACGCCGCCGCCGCGATAAACGGATATGGGGAGATTCTGCTGGCCGCACTGCCCATGGTCCTTCCGCTGATGCTGGCGGCGATGCTCGGCGGCGTCCTGGCCAACGTCCTGCAGACGGGGCCGATGCTTACCCCGTCAAAACTAAAGCCGGATTTCGGGAAAATCAATCCTTTCCGGGGATTTAAGCGCATTTTCTCACCGAATACCCTGGTGGAGCTGTTTAAATCCATGATCAAGATCGGGGTCATCGGGATAATCGCCTGCAAGACCATTTTGAAAAGCATGAGGACTTTTCAGGCGCTGGCCTATGCCGGCGCGGGCAGGGCGTTTCACCGGATGATTTCCGACTGCCTGTCCATGGGCGTCATGATCAGCCTTGCCCTTATCGCATTCGCGGCGGCGGACGTTTTCTACCAGTGGTGGAAATACGAAAAGGATCTGAAAATGACCAAGCAGGAGGTCAGGGAGGAGTATAAACAGCTTGAGGGAAACCCCCAGATCAAAGGGAAGATCAAGCAGAAGCAGCGGCAGATGAGTACCATGCGGATGATGCGCAGCCTCCGGGACGCGGACGTGGTCGTGACGAATCCAAGCCATTTTGCCGTCGCGCTGAGATATAAGGAAGGCGAGGACAGGGCGCCAAAAGCTGTGGCCAAGGGGCAGGATTATCTGGCGCAGCGGATTAAAGGCAGGGCGGGAGAGCTTGACATTTCAATCGTTGAAAATAAGCCCGTGGCCCGCGCGCTCTATGCCGCCTGCGAAATCGGAGACGAGATCCCTCCGGAGCTGTATCAGGCGATTGCCGATATCCTGATCTACGTCTATAACAGACAGGCAAACGGAAGGTAAGCTGATGAAAACATCGGACATTGCAATAAGCGCCCTTATTCTGGCGATTATCATGATCATCATTATTCCGCTGCCCACATGGCTGCTGGACGCGCTGCTGATTATGAGCATCACCATATCCCTGTTCATCATGCTGGCCACGCTTTTTATTAAAAAAGCCCTGGATTTTTCAGTCCTGCCCACGCTGCTGCTGATTACCACGCTTTTTCGACTGGCCCTGAACCTTTCCTCCACCAAGCTGATTCTCGGCAACGGGGGCGACGCCGGAGAGGTCATTGCCACCTTCGGCTCCTTCGTCATCGGCGGGAACCTGGTTGTGGGCATTGTGGCATTCCTGATTATCGTCGCCATCCAGTTCGTGGTCATCACAAAGGGTGCGGAGCGGGTTTCCGAGGTTGCGGCCAGGTTTACGCTGGACGCCATGCCCGGAAAGCAGATGGCTATCGACGCCGACCTGAACACCGGCGCCATTGATGAAATGCAGGCCCGGGCGCGCAGGGCCGAGGTTCAGCGGGAAGCCGATTTTTACGGCGCAATGGACGGCGCAAGCAAATTTATCAAGGGCGACGCGATTATCAGCATCATCATCACAATCGTCAATATCGTGGGCGGGCTAATCATCGGCCTGACCATGGAGGGCATGACCTTCGGAGAGGCGGTCCGGGTGTATACACTTGCCACCGTGGGCGACGGGCTGGTCAGTCAAATCCCGGCCCTGCTGATTTCCACTTCCACCGGCATCGTGGTCACCCGCTCGGCCTCGGACGGGAGCTTTGGATCGGATCTGTCTGATCAATTGCTCAAAAACCCCAGCATCATGATCATCTGCGGGTACATCCTGCTGATTCTGTGCCTGGTTCCGGGGTTTCCGAAGCCTCAGATCCTGTTCATTTCGGCGGTGCTCCTGGGCGGCGGATACTTGATGCGCAGCCGGATACGGCAGGCCGATCAGCCTAAGGAGCCGGACCTGGCGCAAGAGAGCGCCGAGGAAAAGCGCAAGCCGGAAAATGTGCTGAATCTGCTTCAGGTGGAGCAGTTGGAGCTGGAGTTCGGCTATGGCATCGTGCCTCTGGTGGACAAAAGCCTCGGCGGCGACCTGCTGGACCGGATCATCATGATCCGGCGCCAATGCGCGATGGATTTGGGCATCATCATCCCTTCCGTCAGGATGCGGGACAATATCCGCCTGGGCACAAACGAATACCGGATACTGATTAAGGGGCTGGAGGTAGCCCACGGCGAGATCATGGCGGATCACTATCTGGCGATCAATGCAGACGGGGTGCAGGAGACAATAACGGGCATAGAAACCGTGGAGCCCACATTTGGCCTGCCTGCCCTTTGGATTACAAAAAAGCAGCGGGAGAAAGCGGAGCTTTTGGGATACACCACGATAGACCCGCCTTCGGTGATCACCACACATCTTATGGAGGTCATCAAAAACCACAGCGGAGAGCTTATGAGCCGCCAGCAGGTCAAGGTGCTGATCGAGAATCTTGCCCAGCAGCAGCCGGCTCTGGTGGAAGAGGTGGTGCCGAAAATGTTTTCCTACGGCGACATACAAAAAATTCTGGTTCGCCTGCTGCGTGAGAATGTGCCGGTCAAAGACCTCGGGACAATTCTGGAGACGCTGGCGGAGTATGGAACGATTACCAAAAACCCGGACGATCTGACGGAATATGTGCGGCAGGGGCTCAGCCGGGTGATCACCAACCGGTTTCTGACCGGCGGAGAAACGGCGATTATGGCCCTGGATTCCCAGGTGGAGCAGATCATTGTGGAAAAATCCAAGCGTGTGGATTCCGGAATTATCACCGTTCTGGAGCCGGAGCAGCTTCAGGCGTTATTCCGCAGCACGAAGGAAATTGTGGACAAAGCGGCAATACAGGGGAAAAGAACCGTCGCCCTTACCGCCCCGACCGTAAGGCCCCGGTTCAGAAAGCTGATCGAGCAGGTGGTGCCGGAGCTTACCGTGCTTTCCTATGCGGAGGTTGAGCGGGGCGTGGAACTGCATATCGAAAGCGTTGTTAAATTTGCCTAGCGTTCATTTTATGGGAGTGGAAGATGGATAACGGCGGTCAATACGATATCGAGGACCTGTGGGGAAAATATTTCAGCACCGGCTCAGAGGAGATAAAAAACCAGATCATTACACATTATCTCTATCTCGTCACGATTGTGGTGAAGCGGCTGATGCCCCAGTATCAGGATTACAGTGAGCAGGACGAGCTGATGAGCTGCGGGGTCATCGGGCTTATTGACGCCGTCAATAAATTTGACAGATCCTTCGGGGTTCAGTTTCAGACCTATGCGACCGTTCGGATCCGGGGCGAAATCATCGACTATCTTCGCAGGCAGGACTGGGCGCCCACGAGCCTGAGAAAAAGGATCGGTGAAATCCGGGAGGCGTATGCCCGGCTGGAAAGCATGTACGGCCGAAGGCCCACCGACCAGGAGATCGCGGATTATCTCGGCATTAAGGTCGCAGGCGTCCAGAAAGCCCTTCAGAAGGCGCACATGTTCAATCTGGTCTCCTTTGAATCCATGCTTTATGAAAAAGAGGCGGAATCGTGCCTGGGGGAGGATCAGGATGGGCCGTGTTGCCACGTTGAAAATCAATCCGTAACGGAAGCTCTGCTGAAGCTTATTGAGAATCTGCCCGAACGGGAAAAGCTAATTATTACGCTCCATTACTTCGAGGGCCTGGCCATGAAGCGTATTGCCCGAATCCTTAACCTGTCGGAATCGCGCGTATCCCAAATCCATTCGAAGGTATTGATGGAAATGAGAATCGCCCTTGAATCCTGAAACCGGCGAAAAGGCGAACTAACTTTTCCTTTTTCCTAAGGGTTATTAAAAAAGTCACGATAAGTATAGTAAAGGCTATTTTCCCGGCCGGCGGCGGGGCGGCGGCCTTTGCCATGCGGAAAGGAGCATTATGGTTCGCGGTTTATACACGGCGGCGACCGGCATGACGGTTCAGAGAAACAAGATGGAGGTGCTCACCAACAATCTTGTGAATGCCGAGACGACCGGATTCAAGAGGGACTCGCTGGTCACGTCATCCTTCACCCAGGTCATGCTTCAAAGGATCAACGACCCGGGCGTCAGTGTCTTCGGCGGCGGCCAGGTGGGTCCATACAGCTTCGGCACCCACATTGACGAGCTGATTACGGACTTTGCGCCCGGCAGCCTGGAGGCGACCGGAAAATCCACCGATCTTGCCCTGGAGGGAGACGGGTTTTTCGTGATCGAAACGGAGGCCGGGGAGAGATATACCCGATCAGGGAACTTTTCCGTCAGCGGGAACGGCTATCTGGTGACGGGGGACGGCAACTATGTCCTGGGGGAAAACGGCAGGATATTTGTCGGCTTCGGCGATTTCCAGGTGGCCGGAGACGGGACGGTCACCTCAGCCTCGGGAGAGGCAGGGAGACTGCGGCTTGTGGATTTTGAAGACACAGGCGTGCTCCGCAAGCAGGGAAACAGCCTGTATTATGCCTATGGAGGCGGGGCGCCCGTCCCGGCCGCCGGCGTTTCGGTACGCCAGGGGTATCAGGAAAGCGCCAATGTGAACGCTGCCGGGGAGATGGTGGATATGATCGCCGTTTATCGGAAATATGAGGCCAGCCAGAAGATGGTGTCCATCACGGACGATTCCCTTGGGCTTGCCGTTTCGATCGGAAAACTGGAGGGCTAGGACATTATGCAGGCAATTTATACGGCAGGCTCCGGGCTCGCCGGCCAGCAGGCGAGACTGGACACAATAGCGGCGAATGTGGCCAATGCCAACACCACTGGGTACAAGTCCGTGAGAGTCGATTTTAAGGATGCGCTGTATGCGCTTATGGACAGCCCGGTGTCCGACGGCGAGGCGAACAACCTTCTTTTGGGCAGCGGTGTGGTTCTGAACGCGACGGGGTCGGATTTTAGCGGCGGCCCCCTGATCGAGACCGGCGGCCCCCTGGATTTTGCCATCCGCGGCGCGGGGTTCTTTACCGTCCGGACTCCGGATGGGGAGACACTATACACCAGAAACGGGAATTTTTCAGCCGGCCGGTTCGACGGCGGAAGCTGTCTTGTGACCGCCCAGGGGTATGAGGTCCTCGACGCCGAGGGCGACAGAATCGCCCTGCCGGAGTCCGGCTCCGGGATCAGCGTATCGGACGAAGGCGTGCTGAGCACGGAAGCGGGCGCGTTCGCGAAACTGGGGATTGCGGCGTTTGCCAATCCCAACGGGCTTTCTGCCGTTGGGGAGACGTATTACGCGGCCACGGAGACGTCGGGCGGGCCGATGGCGGAGAAAGGCATGTCGGTGACCCAGGGAAGCCTTGAAAATTCAAATGTAAACCTGGCTCAGGAGATGACGCTGCTCATCCGTTCGCAAAGGGCGTTTTCCCTGGCGAGCAGGGCGCTTCAGACGGCGGACGATATGGAAGGGCTGGCAAACAATCTGCGATGACTTCCACCGGGCAATGAAAAAGGAGACGGAAATATGGCGCTTCGGGAATGCGACTACTGCGGTAAAGCGTTTTGCAGCTTGGGGCCCCCCATTTGTCCGGAATGCACGGAAATTTTGGACAGGGCTTACGCCAAGGCCAGAAAATATATTTATCAGGGCTCCGGGCCCACCAATTTTACGGACATCGTCAACAATGCGGGAGTATCCGAGAAGGCCCTGAGTTTCCTGATCGATCAGGGAAGAATCGTGTTGGGCGGCAGGGCCTGGGGCAACGGGAAATGCCGGGTCTGCGGCAGGGAGGCCAAGGACGGCGTGCTGTGCGGCGGATGCCGGGAAAAGCTCAGTGCGGAAAAGCTGATTTTTCAGGCGGTCAAAGCTGAAGGCACACTTGAAAGATCGGCGAAAACGGGGGTTCTGCCGCTTATAAAAAAGTAGAAGCGGACAGGAAAGACTTTTTTCAGGGAGCGAGGAATACCAATGAAAATTAATCCCATCAATCAGGGCGACGTCATATCAAGGGTGACCAATACCAATGGAAATCCGCTTTCCGGCGCGCAGGTGTCCCTGGATATCAGCGATACCGTGGAATTATCCGACGGCGCGCGGAAGTATGCGGATATGGTAAGAAGCGCCAAAACAGCCATGGAAGCCTCGGAAGCGGAGGAGGAAGCCAGGGCTGCCAATATCGCGTCGCGGGTCATGAACAAGACATATCAGGTGTCGGACGAGGATGTTGTCGGCACAATCCTCGGCGGGATACCGTCGCCGGTTTGAGCCGGGGCGGCCGCGGATGGACAAAGTTTTCGACGCCTCCCAAAGGCTTTCCATTTCCATGGGGGAGATGCTTGGCCTTTTAAGGGCGCTGACGGAGTCGGCGCAAAAAAAGGAAACCCTGATCATCGCCGGAGATACGGCGGGGCTTGAAGCGGTTCTCCAGGAGGAGGCGGAAACCGCCTCCGAGTTTAAGCAGAAGGAAAAAGAGTTGAGATATCGGGCGGACGGCCTTCGCCGCGCTGCCGGTCTCGACGGTAAAAACGTCAAATTGAAAGAAATCTGCGGATTGGCGGGTGACGCCGCCTGGCGGGAGCGGCTGACCGGGGCGGCGGACGATCTGGCTGCGGCTCTGGAGCGGCTGGCGCGCCAGAACGGAAAGCTGAAGGCGCTTTTAAAGCAGCGAATCGGCTATGCGGACTATATGCTGAATTTCCTTCATGCGCCCGATGACCGGTTCAGCTCGTACAATATGCTTGGCGGCAAAGAAGGCAGCCCCGAAAGCTTCAGCCTGCTTGACTGCCATGTCTGAGAAAACGGAAGGGGGGCGCTGTGATGGCTTCCATATTCGGAATGTTTGAGACCGCAAAATCAGGTCTGTCGGTGGCGCAGCAGAATCTGAAAATCACCGGCCATAACATCGCAAACGCCGACACTGCCGGATATACGCGGCAAAGGCTGAATACTTCCGCCATCGACCCGTCGGTGTCCGCATATCTTCTTTCCCAGGCTGACAGCGCCGGTGCGGGCCGGGGCGTCGAGGCCTTGGGTGTGAAGCAGATACGCAGCCTGTATCTGGACGATCAGTTCAGGGAGCTGAACGCGGATTTTAATTACAGCGAATACAGGACCCAGGCCCTCACCTATCTTGAGGGGCTTTTTGACGAACGCGATGAGGACGGCGGGCTCACCGCGGCGATTCAAAATTTTTACTCTGCCCTGAATACGCTGACTCAGGATTCATCAAGCCTGGAGTACCGGACAAACGTTCAGCAGCAGGCCCTGGCCCTGACGGAAGGCTTCAACATCGTATATACGGAGATGAAGGATCTCTGGCAGGATCAAAATGATTCCATAATGGCCGATGCCGATGAGATAAATTCCCTGGCCGACCGGATTTCGGCGCTGAACGCGGCCATTGCAAAGTACGAGAGATCGGGTGAAACGGCCAACGATCTGAGGGACGACAGAAATCTCCTGCTGGATACGCTTTCCGGCCTGGTTAATATCAGCTGCGGCGGCAATGAGACGAACCCCAGTATGGTCGACGTGCAGATCGGCGGAATTGATCTTGTTACAGGCGTTTCAGTAAACAGGGTGGAGGCGGACGGCGCTTACCTGCATACGGAGCAAATCGATGAGCTGACCGACCGGATCGCGTCTGTGAACGCCGATATCGCGGCGGCGGCCGCCGCGGGAGATCCGACGGATGAGCTGACCGCCGCCCTGGACGGGTATATTGAAGACCTGAGCCAGTTTGTCGAGATTTCCACCGCCGCTGATGCCGACGGTGTTACGAACATCCTGTTTTGCGGCGTTTATCTTGTGCAGGGATCGGCGCAGGCCGATATCGCGTCCGCCGTCGAACCGGATATGACCGCATGGGCGGAGCTTTATCGGAATCGTCTGACGCTGGACGGCGCATCCCTGGATATAGGCGCGGGCACGGTAACCGGCGGCTCGCTTTACGCACATATGGAGATGGTCCGGGGCGCCGACGCGAAGGCCGCCGGAATCCCGGATTATATGTCCCGGCTTAACGCTCTGGCGCGGGCAGTCGCGCAGAATGTCAACACGATACACAAGATGGGGTTTACGTATCCGGCCGACGGCATGCCCAGCGTGGACGGGGTGAATTTCTTCAACGTCGCGCTTATCCCGGACGGCTCGGGGGGATATGTTGAGGACTATTCGCGGATTACCGCCGGGAATTTTGCCCTGGGCGACGCGGTGCTTGAGAGCGTTTACAATATTGCCGCCGCTGCGGAACCGGTGGATCTTTCCAATCCCGCCACCGAGTCCGGGAACCATGAGATTATCTCGAAGCTGATTGCCGATCTGGATAACAGCGGGTATTACGGGATGCTCAACAGCATAGTCGGACATCTGGCGACAACGCTGAAATCCGGCAGAAGCATCCTGGATACGAAAGCGTCTCTCCTGGGCAGCATTGATACCCAGCGCACTTCCGTATCCGGCGTATCGACAGATGAGGAAACGACCAACCTTATCGTATACAAGCAGACATATCAGGCCTGCTCCCGCGTGATCACGGCAATAGATGAGATGATCAACACCCTGGTGAACAACACCGGGCTTGTCGGCAGATAATCGGCGCCAGCGGGGACGGCGCAGGAAGGCGGATTATAATGAGAATCACAAATGCAATGATGATCGGCAGTTTCCTGTCGGACGCCAACGCCAGCCTGAACCGGCTGAGCAAATATCAGAGCCAGGTAGACTCGACAAAGAAAAACGCTCGCATCTCGGATGACCCGCAGGCGACAATCACGGCGCTTAAGGCCCGGAACCGGCTGGGCAATCTGGAGATGTATCAGGGCAACATCTCTACGGCAAACAGCTATCTTTCCGAAGCGGAGTCCGCGGCGGACGGATTAAATCAAATTCTCCAGTCAGTCTATGAACAGGTGATTTCGGCCCAGAGCGGGGCAAAATCCGAAGAGCAGCTTAAGGTGATGGCGGAGGAAGTGGCCAGCCTGCGGGACGAGGTGCTGGCCATCGGCAATGCCAGTATCGGCACCAGCTACATTTTCGGCGGGTATAACCTGACGGGAAGCCGCGACGGCGCTTCCAAAACAGCGCCGTTTTCCGTTGACGCCGTGACCGGGGACCTGATCTATAACGGAATTAATTTGTCGCAGTTGGCCTGGGAGGAAACATACGATGAAAAGGCCGGTCTGATGTCGGACTGCGGGTCGTCCATACTTGATCTCGCGTCCGAATTGGGCGGGGCGCTGACGGACGCCAATTCCCTTAGCGCTGCGGAGAAGGCGCGCAACGCCGCCTCCGGCCTGATCTCCGGCGCGCAAGCGGCCATGCATGCGGCCGAAAAGTTCGGCATAGACCCCGGCTGCGCCGAGTATCAGGGAATTTCGGACTTTCTCAGGGATTTTTCCGACCTGCACAGCCGGCTGGAGCAGGAGTGTTCAAAGCGGCTGGCGGGAGATTATGTTCTCGAAAGCGACCCGGATATCCGACGCACCGCCGACGGCGGGATAGACAGCGAATATTACCGGGAAAACGGAATATCGGTCATGACCGAGGATGAATTTGATAATTGCTACAGCCAGGAAAGAGCACGACTGATTGTAAACGGCATGGCGGAGCTTCTTGAGACGCAGTACGATGCCATGGGCGATCCGATCGGCTCCGAAATGAGCCGGGCCATTCAGGCCCTTGGCGAGAAGGTAACGGTTCCGGACAGCGTTAAGGCGCGGCTGGACGCCGAGTCGAAAAAGCAGACGAAGCTGTGGATCGGAGCCTCCCAGACCACAGCCCTTTCCTTTACCGGGCCGGATATTCTGGGAACCGGAAAAGGGAACCTCTATCATGTGCTGGATCAATGCGCGGCGATGCTGAGCGGCGCCCCGGACCCCGGCGGACTGGGCGGCATGATTACGGCAATCCAGAAAAAGCAGAGCGAATTGCTGAATTTCCAGACCAAAATCGGCGCGATGCAGACCAGAATGAACCTGATCGGCAGCCGGTATGACAAGAGCAAGATCAATTATACGGCAATTAAATCCCAGGCCGAGGACGTTGATATGGCCGATGCTATCACAAAGCTCAAAAACGCACAGACCGTGTACAATGCCGCGCTGGCGGCCGGGGCGGAAATTATCCAGACGTCGCTGCTTGATTTTCTAAAATGATTTCCCGGCATTTTTCCAGGGGGGATTTGTATGAAAATACAAAAACTTCATATTGAGCAGCAAATGGCCCGGATAAGCGTGCATTCCCGGATGGCGGCCATTTCCATCCGGGCGCCCCGCCGGAAGATGAAGATCTCATATCAGGATGCGCGGATGACCGCGAAAAGTCAGCCTCCCGGCGTAAAGCTGGATATGCGGGCCTTTCGGAATCATAACGGGATAAAGGATATCTCCGCCTTTTTGAAGGAAAATACGGCAAAGGCTTACGCGCAGGCGGCGCGGGGTATACGGGAGCTGGTGGCGGATGGCAATTATATCGGCGTTTTGCCGGGGGAGGGCAACCGCATCGGGATGCTGGCAAAAAGCAGGCTGTTAGAAACCCGGGAGCCGGAGGCAGGCGGCGGGCCAGTACCTTATGGTCCGGTGAAAATGGAGGGCGACGCCGGTCGGCTGACGGTCAACTGGTCGAAGCATGATCTGAAAATCGAATGGGATGAATTCCAGGTGCCGCAGATCACCGTGCAGCCGAAAGCATCCGTGCATATAGATATGGTCCGGGAACCGCAAATCGCGGTGACCGTTGTGGAGGAATCAATCCCGCCCGAAAAAGGCGGGGCAATTGACGCCAAGGCATAAAAGGCCCGCACAGGTGCGCAGGAGTATCGGGCGCGCCCGGCAGGCGATAGGAATTGAAATGGTGGCGAAATATGAAAATTCAAACCGCGCACTTTGGTGAAGTTGAGATTGACGGCAGCAGAATCCTGTCCTTTGAAACCGGGCTTCCGGGGCTGGAGACATACAAAAGATATGTCCTTTTGTCCGGCGGAGAAGGCCGGCCTGTCAGTTGGCTTCAGGCCCTGGACGAAAAGGACGTATCCCTGCCTGTTACGGACCCCTTCAAAATCTGCCCGGACTATTCCTTTGATATCCCACGGGACGATATCGACGCCCTTGGCATACAGGATGTCAGGGACGTTTTCGTGCTGAGCGTTCTCGTGATCCCCAGAAACACGGGTATCATGACGATAAATCTCACCGCCCCGATCCTCATCAACGTCTGCAATAATAAAGGAGGCCAGATCATCCTGAGCGACAGGAAATACCGGGTGCGCACGCCGGTTTCGGAGCTGCTGGAAAAACTGGCGGAGGGTGGAGTGACGGAATGCTTGTATTGACAAGAAAGCTTGGCGAAGGGATTCTTATTGGCAAGGAGATCACGGTTACCATTATCAGTGTGGAAGGGGACAAGATCCGGGTCGGTATAGAAGCCCCTCAAAACATAAGGGTGATCCGGCAGGAGTTGCTGGCCGAGATCGGATATGAAAACCGGATGGCGGCTAAATCCGAGTATATCCCGCTTGAATTCTAAAGCGCGGCAGCCGGGATAGCGGCTGTCTACCGCCCGCAGCGAAACACCCCCGGCGCCGGGGGTGTTTCGCTATGGGCGGCAGACCATAAAGGCGGCCTGGGAACCCATCTGTTTTTTTATGGCAGGGTATCTTATGCATAAATGTTAATTTTTTTACAATCGCATAATTCGACCGTTTTTTCAGATTTACAAAAGTACAATGTGTCGGTAAAAATCCACTCGATATACAATGAAATTTAGGGAAGGAAAACAAAATGCAATCACTTTCAAAAGAATACCTTGTTCTGTTTAACGCATTGACTGATGCGGAAAATACGTTGTTGAATCTGCGCGCCAGCCTGATAAACGCGCAGAGGCTGGCTGAAGATATTTACATCAGCACAACCAACATGTCGGAAGCTCAGGAAGAAGCCGCCCTTATAGAAGCGTAGGCCGGCATCTTACATAAAAATAGCTTTTCTGTGTGATCAGCGTCCCGCGAACCGCGCGATATCCGTCCGGATACACGAGGTTCGCGGGACGCATATGCTTACCGGCAAGGTTGGGCGCGCCGGATAGGCAAAAAAAATTCCCTTCCGCGGATTTTCCGCGGGAGGGAATTAACCTGTTCAAAGTTATTTGATGCCGTATTTTTTATTGAACTTATCGACACGGCCGCTGGTATCCACCAGCTTTTGCTTGCCGGTATAAAACGGGTGGCATTTGGAGCAAATCTCAACGGTGATATTCTCCCTGGTGCAGCCGGTCTCGATGACGTTGCCGCACGCACATTTAATGGTTGTCTTATAATATTTAGGATGGATGCCTTCCTTCATGTCTTTCACCTCGTCATATGGCTGTCTTGAGTATGCCAATTTGCGCAGGGCGAAAAAACGGCATGGTTACAAGACGCAAAATGCATTCTAACACGGAGGCGGGGTATTTGCAACATCTTTTTCAAAAATCAGAGCATTTCTGACTGGAGATTCAAGGAAAAGGCCTCTCCCGGATGCAAAAAATATAAAATGCATTCGCCAACGGGCTTACCTGTTATACGCCTCAGGGCATAGGCGTATGCTCTGAGCTGCCCTTCGTAAAGCCGGGCCCGGGCGGGAAGGCCGCCGGCGGATACGCGGTCGGTCTTATAGTCTATAACGGTCAGGACGCCGTTTTCCTCAATGCAGCAGTCCACAACCCCCTGAAGCAGGAGCGCGTCGTCCCCACCGTCGGGGAAAAGCGTTCGGGCGGGGCAGAGCAGCGTGAAGGGAAATTCACGCATCGGGGCGGCCGCGGCCAGGATACGCTGACCAAGGCCGGAGGAAAAGAGTTTGCGGATGGTCAGGGGATCGACCGCAGCCGCTTCCTGCCCGGAAAGGCGGCCGCTTTCCCGCAGGCGGGCGATTTCCGACTCGATCTCCGCAAGGCTCCCCGTTTTGGCAAAGTCGATGTGGCGCAGGCAAAGGTGAGTCGCCGTACCCTTTTCCGCGGCGGTCAGGGGCTTTTCGCCCCGGAGCAGATCAGGGCGGCGGAATGTGCGCCTTTCGGCCGGAAGAAGCCCGGCGCTCTCCGGGTCTTGCCATACGCGGCTCTTCAGCTCGGTGGCGGTAATTTTTGAGGGCAGGAAAATCGAGGCGGGATAGGGATATTCCCAGTCCAGGCGGGACGCCAAATCCGTCAGCGCCCTTTCGCCGTGGGTGGGTTCCGCCAGGAACCCGTCGTCTTCCGCCGCCTTCCGTCCGCCGGACGCAGGCTGTATTTTCAGCAGCAGGCTCCGGCCTTTATCCGCCAGGGCGGCCGCGATCAGCCACTGCGCCGGAGAGGACATGGACAGCAGGGCCTGTGGGGCTACGGGGGCCGTCACGCTTTGGTCGATTCTGCCGACGGTTTGTTCCGGCGAGGCAAAGGCGCAGGTGATATAAAGCCGCTCTTTTGCCCGGGTCATGGCCACGTACAGCAGTCGCATCTCCTCGGAAAGGGTTTCCCGGAGCATGCGCGCGGCCACCGCGCGCCAGGCCAGCGTGGGGTACTCGATGCCACGCTCCGTATCGGTGAGCTTAGGGCCGAGCCCCAGCTGGGGATGGATCAGGACGCTGCCGCGGGCATCCGATTTGTTGAACTGCCGGGCGGTATCGCAGACAAATACCACGGGAAACTCCAGACCCTTGGATTTATGGATGCTCATGATCCGTACCGCGCTGACCCGGGCTTCGGCCCCGGCCCGAGGCTCCTCCCCCCGAGCCTCCATGGAGTCCAGCCAGCCGATGAAGCGGTGCAGGCCCCTGTAGCCGCTCTGTTCAAATTTCCGGGCCAGCTCAAAAAGCAGCATCAGATTTTTTCGCCGGTCAGCGCCGCCCGGAGCGGCGGAGGCGATGGCCATAAAATCCACCCGAATATAGATTTCGCGGATCAGAGCCTCCAGCTCCGCATCGGGCGCAAATCTGCGCAGGGCGTTCAGCGTGCTGAGAAACGCGGCGCATTTTTTATTTCCTCCGGCCGCGGCGGCGCTGAGGGCCGAGTAGAAATCGCCCTGCCGGTCACAGATGCGGATGCGGGCCAGTTCATCCGGGGAAAATCCGAAAAGGCAGGATCTGAGGGTGGAAATGAGGGGAATGTCCTGTCGGGGGTTGTCGATGACAGAGAACAGCGAGCGCATCACCGTCACCTCCGGCGACTGGAAAAAGCCGCCTGACTGCTCCGACAGCACGGGAACGCCCGCCCGGACGAGCTCCCGGCGGTAGATTCCGCCGGAGACCTTGGCCGAGCGCAGCAGCACCGCGATGTCCCCGAAGGCCACCGGTCTTTCCGCGCCCCGGTCGGTTATCGTCGTCCCTGCGGATACCAGGGCAAGAATGCGCTCCGCGACGGCGGCGGCCTCCAGGGCGATCTTGTCCGGGCGGTCTTCATCTTCACCAAATTCCGGCAGCTCAAAACAGATGAGCTCCGGCGGCGGCACGGCGCCGAAATAGTCCGCGCCGGGCCTGAGGGCGGCGTTTTCGTCATAGGCCAGCTCACCCAATTCAGTTGACATAATGTTAGAGAAGACGGCGTTCACCGCGTTCAGAATCTGAGGGTGCGAGCGGAAATTCTCCCGGAGCAGAATGCGCCTGGGCTCCGGGTCGCGGGCTTCGGCGGCGTCTTTAAAGCGCAGATATTTGTGGATGAATATGGTCGGGTCGGCCAGGCGGAAGCGGTATATGGACTGCTTTACGTCCCCCACCATAAAAAGGTTTTGGCCATTTTGCGAGACGGCCCGGATAATCTGGTCCTGCACCTCGCTGACGTCCTGGTATTCGTCTACCATGACCTCCGCAAATCTGCGGGAGATCTCCCCGGCCGTATCGTTGGGGTTTCCGTTTTCGTCGGTCAGTAGCCTGAGAGCAAGGTGCTCCAGATCGGAGAAGTCCGCCAGGGAACGCCGCCGCTTCTCGGCGGCAAAGCGGGCGTCGAAGCGCAGGACAAGCCGTAGCAGGGCCTTCATGGCGGGGGCGGTGCGGGCAAGGTCGCCAATCAGCTTCTCGGAAGGCTCGGCGAAGGTGACGGCCAGCTTTTTCATCGCCTCCTTGCAGGCGTCCCGGCGGGCCTTAATGAAGGCCGCCAGTTCCGCGTCCGGGGGGTTCCGCAGGGAGCCGAGGCGTGGAAAGGGGATCGGAAGCCTGTCTCTGGCCGCGTCCCAGCCCCGGTCTGCGGCTTCGGCAAAGGCGGCCAGGGCGCTTGACGTTTCGCTGATGCTGCCGCCGTAGGCTTTCATGATGTACGCGTTGGATTCCGGGGCCATCAGCGCTACAAGGCGGTTCAGCTCGCCGGCCCAGTATTGGGCGTCGGCTTTCCCGGAGTCGAGCAGCTCGAGGCCCCAGGGCGTATCCCCCGCATCCTCAGGCGTTTCGGAAAGGGCGGCGACCTGCCTTTCGGCCCATTTTTCAGGGCGGGCGTGGCATTGCATCCTGTCGTGGAGGGAGAGCACCAGATCGGCCAGACGCCTGTCGTCCCGTCCGGCACCTACAGTATCAGTCAGCAGAAGGAACTCCGGCTCCGGGTTTTCATAAGCCGCTTCCAGGGTCCTTTCCAGGGCAAGGGTTTTCAGGGCCCGCGCCCGATCCTCATCGGCAACGGCAAAGTCCGGGAGAAGCCCGGCAAGGTGGCAGTTTTCACGCAGGAGCCCGGTACAGAAACTGTGGATGGTTCCGATCTGCGCCCGCTGAAGCAGGGCGTTCTGCCGCCGGAGGTGCCGGGCGGAAGGATCTGCGGCAATCCGATCGGCCAATTCGTCGGTAATCCGGCCTTTCAGTTCCGCGGCGGCGGCTCGGGTGTAGGTGATGACCAGAAACGAGTCAATATCCGCCGGGGCCTCGGGATCGGTGACCCGGGACATGAGCCGCTCCGTCAGCACCCGCGTTTTGCCGCTTCCGGCGGCGGCGGATACCAGGACGGCTCCGCCCCGGTTTTCAATTGCCTCCCTCTGGGAGGCGGTCGGTGAAAATTCAGCCATTGGGACAGTCTCCTTCCAGCAGTGCCCAGACCTCCGTGGGTTCCAGCTTTTTCAGGTATCGCAGTCTGTCGCCGCCCTCCCCGTCGGCAAACCGGCAGGCTGCGGCATACTCGCAGTAAAGACAGGCGTTATCCTGACTGTTTTTATAATACGGATTTGCGGCGATGTTGCCACGGCCGATTTCCCTGGCCAGGGCGGCCAGGGTTTCGCCGATATGCCGTGAAAGCCGCCCCAGCCCCTCGGCGGAGGCCAGGGCCTCGCCGGAGGGGATGCCGTCCTTCCACTTGACGGGAATCCGGCGGGGCGCGTCCCCCGGTTCCATGGCGCGGATTACATCCGGGTCGTCCAGAAGGAGACCCGAGCGCCGCAGGTTGGCAGCCCGCCTTTCGGCGATCCGCTCGTCTGTCATATCGGTGTTTTCGGACAGGATAAAATCCCTGGCCGGCACATAGAGCACCCCGGCGGGAACGGTTTCAAAGCCGTAGCGCCTTTCGCCGATTTTTTGAAGCATGAACAGGTAGAGCAGCATCTGGAGGTTCATGCCGTGCCAAACGTCTGAAAGGGAAAAGGAGCGTTTGCCGGTTTTATAGTCGATGACGCGCAGATACAGCCGCCCATCTTTCACCCAGCCGTCAATCCTGTCCGCAATGCCCGTGACGGTAAGGCTGCCCCCCTCCGGCAGAGGTGAGGAAGCCAGATCGCCCAGCCGGGAGAAATCCAGCTCAAAATCCAGGGGCTGAAAGGCGGAATCCCGCAGATCCTCCGCCATGTCGGCTACAATCCGCCGCACGCTTCCGGACAGCCGGTTGAACAGATAGACGAACCGGGGCGATTTATCCGCGAAATCGTCCAGCGCTTCGGATATGTACCGACTGATATGCCTGTCGGTGAGGGCGTCCAGCGCTTCCCCGGAAATCATGCCGAAGCCTCCGCGGGCGAGGGCCTCGGCGGCGACTCCTTCCAGCACATCGTGTATAAAGGAGCCGAACTCCGGGGACGAGAACTCGGCGGGCTTACGTGGTTTTGCCCCCAGGCCGTACTGTAAAAAGTAGGCGAAGCGGCAGGATGAAAATTTGTCGGCCCGGGACGGCGAAAGCCGCAGCCGGTCTCCGTAAAGGGCCTTTACGCTCTCCGAAGACAGGCTGCCACGGGAGAGGGAGACCGCCTGGAGCACGGCCTGAAGCCGCTCCGGTTCCCGGACGCGGAAATATTCAGCCGCGGCCGCGGCCGGAGGATATTCCGGCAGGGCGCGCGATAAAAGGGCAAGCTCCAGGGCGGGGGATCTGGCCTGGGTTCTGGCCGCCTTGGGGTCGGCGGGACGGATGGGGACGCCGAAGAGCTTTGAAGCCCGGTTCATCACAAAGGCGGGACGCGCGGGGGAACCGTCGGCGGAATAGGCCGGGGTCACCAGGGTCAGCGTCTCGGACGGCAGGGAAAGGCAGTTATAGATGAGGGAAAACTCGCGCCAGATTTCCGCCTCTCCCGCGTCCAGTGCAAGGCCAAGCTGGGAAAGAGCCCTGCGCTCGTCCTGAGAGAACACGCCGTTTTCGCCCATTTCCCCCGGGAGGCGCTCGTCCGACGCACCCAGAACTATCAGATGCCTGATATGGCGGCGGCGCATCCTGTCCATGTCCCCGGCCGTCACCATGTCCAGGGAGACGGGGATGACTCCCACGTCATACTGGGAGAGGGTCAGAAGAAAAAGCCGTGAAAACATAGCGGTATCCATCCGGGCGTCGCCCAGGATCGCGGCAAGCTGCTCCAGCGCGGACACGACGATATCCCAGAGCTGCGCGTATTCGGCCGCGGCCTGCAGCCGTCCGTCCGCCTCCAGCGTTTCGGCGCGTTCGGCAAGCTTTTCCGATAGATTGAGGCCTTCGAAGAAGTCCGCCAGAGCCGCCGCGTGAGCAGATGCGCTTTCCGCCGCCGCCGAGCGTTCCAAAAGTCGGATGAGCGGTTCTGCCGCCGTGCGGCGCAGGGCGTTGATTTGGCGCAGCCGGGCCTTCGACCCGGCGTCGGCGTCGACGCCGTAGCCGTCGGGATGAAGCCGCCAGCTTTTTTTAGACAGCCACATGCCGGCCTTGACGCGCCAGGTCAGGCAGTAGTTTTCAAGTATGTCGCATTCCTCCGCCGTAAGTCCCGCCAGACCCGTGCGGAGGTATGCGAAAACGTCGTCGGGCTCCCAGCCGCCGTTGATGATCTCGTATGCCGAGGCGATGAGGGCGGGCAGGGGTTTTGACGGCAGGTCGCTTTTTTTGGCGGTGAACAGGGGGACGCCGTAGTATGCGAAAGCGGCTTCAAGAGAAGGCCGGTAATCCTCAAAGCCGCGGACGGCGACGGCAATGTCCCGCCAGCGGCAGCCTCCGTCCCGGACGAGGGTGATGGCCAGCGCCGCCGCCAGCTCGCATTCGTCGGTGACGGTTTCCGCGCTGAAAAGGGAAACGGGGCTGTCCCCGCTGTATTTTTCGTCGGTATATGTAAAAAGCCGTTCGGCAAGAAAACCGGCAGCCGAGGCGCTGTCGCTGTCCAAAACGGTGACGCGGCTGGCGATGCTGTGCTTCTTCGCCGCCCTGAGCAGGAAACGCGCCGTCCGCCGGGACAGCTCAAAGACCTCGCTGCCTTCATACAGATCGTCGCATGTCAGGCAGACCGTCATATCCGCGCCGCGGGTCATAAGGGCGGATATCAGCTCGGCCTCCTGGGCCGTAAAATCGATGAAACCATCAATGTAGATATGGCCTGTTTTTCCGAAGCTGCTGTGGGGAAGCCGGGAAAGCAGGCGGGTGAGACGATCCGCCGGATCAATCCGCCGGGCCCCGGCGGCGATATCGTAAGCCCCCATCAAAAGGGCCATGTCGGAAAGCTTGGCGGCCAGGGCGCCGTCACAGCTCTCCGCGGTTTTCAGGAGCAGCTCGGGGGTGATATTGGCGGCTTTCAGCTCATCCAGGGCTTTCAGCAGGGCTGCCTGAAGCTCCGGGGCGCGCCGGGCCGAGGCGTAGATCTCCAGCCGGGAGGAGACAGATTCCAGGGCCAGCGCCATGCACAGCAGCCGCCCACCCGGATCGAGCAGGACTTTTCCGTCGTTACCCAGGGTTTCATCTACGCGCTGCGCGAGGCTGGTAAAGCTCATGACCTCGGCATAAAGCGACGCCGCGTCTCCCACAGTGCCGCACAGCTCCCGCTCCGCCTCGTGGCTGTACTGCTCCGGGACGATGAGCACCCGGTTTCCGTCCCCACGGAGGGCGGCTTGGCGGATTTCATTCATGATCCGCGCGGTTTTGCCCGTTCCCGCGCGGCCGGTAATGAGTTCAAGCATGTCGGCTTTCCCTTTCACATGCGGCGCGACCCGCGCCGCGGCTCATACGGATTAGAGCGTGCGCTCTCAAAAGGGGCGGATGCCGTATCCTCACTGCCCCGCGGTTATGATATCATAAATACGGCGGGGGTGAAAGTCCGTTTCTTTGCCGAAAAAGGCCCGCCTTTATACAAGGCGGGCCTGTTTCGGGTAAATTGAATTACACAACGTTTATACGGCGCGGGTAACCTTTCCACTGCGGAGGCAGCGGGTGCACACGTTAACGTGCTTCGGGCTTCCGTCCACTACGGCTTTGACGCGCTTAACGTTGGGCTTCCAGGTGCGGTTGGAGCGCCTGTGAGAGTGGCTGACTTGGATACCGAATGCCACACCCTTGCCGCAAAATTCACATTTTGCCATTTTAGAAGCACCTCCAGTCTCTCTTGTTTCTGGTGAACAGCTTTAATATAATAGCAGAGACCTGGAAAAAATGCAAGATATATTTGCAGCTACCCTTGTTTTGGGGTACTTCTGGGGAAAGCCATTGCCAAAAGGGCTGGAAGTGGTTAAAATATAAATATTGAGCAAATGTGGAAAGGGGCGCTGCGCGTTGAAACCAAAATATTCCGTAAAGCTTAAAGACATCGTAAAAGAACAGGAGCTGACCGTCGTCCATGCCTCCAAGGATTTCAGCGAGGCGCGCATATATACGGCGGACGTCAACCGCCCCGCCCTTCAGCTTACCGGCTTTTACAACTATTTTGACCCTAAGCGCATACAGGCTATGGGACGTGTTGAAAGTACATATCTGGAAAGCCTTTCGGATAGCAAGCGCCTTCACGCCCTGGAGGAATTCATGCGGTTCGACATAGCTGCGCTCATCATCTGCCATGGGATGCAGCCTTTTGCGGAGTGTGTGGCCATGGCGGAGAAGTACGACCGGAACCTGTTTATGACACAGGAGGACACCTCCACCTTCATGGCCGACCTGATCAGTTCTCTGAGAAGCTCCCTTGCTCCCCGCACCACCTGCCACGGGGTGCTGGTGGAGGTACACGGCGAAGGGCTTCTGATCACGGGAGATTCCGGCATAGGAAAGAGCGAGACGGCGCTGGAGCTGATAAAACGGGGCCATCGGCTGATTGCCGACGACGCCGTGGAGATCAGGCGGGTTTCCAGAGACACCATCGTCGGGACGGCGCCGGAGCTGATCCGCTATTATATGGAGCTGCGCGGAATCGGCGTAATTGACGTCCGCCATATTTACGGCATCGGCTCGGTAAAGCCGGAGACGAACATTGATATGGTCGTGAATTTTGAGCTGTGGAATGACGAAAAGGCGTATGACCGTCTTGGCCTTAATACCGAGTATTGCGAGCTTTTGGGGGTAAAGGTGCCCTGCGTTACCATACCGGTCCGCCAGGGCAGGAACCTTGCCGTGATCCTGGAGCTTGCGGCGATGAATAACCGCCAGAAAAACATGGGCTATAATGCCGCCCAGACCCTGGCTGATAAGCATGACGAAATCATTGACCAGGCCGAAAAGGAGTAAGGGATGCAGATAACCGATTTGCTGATACGAGAGATTTGTTCCGGTATTCCCGGGCTCAGGCTGCGAACGTCCGAGCCGATGAGCGCTCACTGTTCCTTCAGGATCGGCGGGCGGGTGCGCGCCATGGCCATGCCGGACGGCATAGAGGAGGCCGCCGGACTCTGCCGGGCGCTGCGCCGTGCCGGGGTGGCCCCCCTGGTGGTGGGTAAGGGCACCAACCTGCTGGTTGCGGACGGGGAGCTTGATCTGTTCGTCATCAAAATGGACGATGGCATGGCGGGGATTGCCCCCTGGGGGGAAACCGGCCTGCGGGCAGGCTGCGGGGCGCCCCTGGCGCGCCTGGCGCAAAAGGCCCAGGGCATGGGGCTTTCAGGACTTGAATTCGCCCACGGCATTCCGGGAACCCTGGGGGGCGCCGTGTCCATGAACGCCGGCGCTTACGGCGGGGAGATGAAGGACGTGACACATGCCACGCTGTATCTGGGGGATGACATGGAGATCCGCGAGAGGAGCGGCCCGGACCAGGGCTTCGCCTACCGCCGCAGCGCGTTTTCGGGAAGCGGAGAGGTAATCCTGGAAAGCCGCATAGCCCTTTCACCCGGCGAGCCCGCGGAAATCCAGGCGCGTATGCGGGAGCTGATGGAAAAGCGGCGCGCGTCCCAGCCGCTGGACGTTCCCTCCGCGGGCAGCACCTTCAAGCGGCCGGAGGGGGGATTTGCCGCCGCGCTGATCGATCAGGCCGGGCTGAAGGGCTTTGCGATCGGCGGGGCGCAGGTGTCGCCGAAGCACGCGGGTTTTGTCGTTAACCGGGGCGGCGCCACTTTTGACGATGTGCTGCGTCTTATTGAATATATTCAGGAGAAGGTCTTCAGGGATGCCGGCGTAATGCTGGAGCCGGAAGTGAAGATCATCAGGGGATAGGCCCGGCCTTGTCTGAATTGACGCGGGAAACCGCGGAAAAGGGGTGTGATTATGGAGTTTCTTGTGATTTCCGGCCTGTCCGGGGCGGGGAAAAGCCGTGTTACGGATATTCTGGAAGATATGGACTATTACTGTGTGGACAATATGCCCGTGGCCCTGCTGCCGAAATTTGCGGAGCTGTGCCTGGCGACGGGGGGAAAATACGAGCGGGTGGCCCTGGTTACGGACGCCAGGGAGAAGGAGAGCCTTGAGGCGCTGTTTTCCATTTTGGACGCCCTGTGGAAAAATGGGCTGGGGTACCGGATTCTGTATCTGGAGGCCGATAAGCAGACCATCATCAAGCGCTATAAGGAAACGCGCCGCCCCCATCCGCTGATGGCGGAGGGAGAAACCATCGAGGAAGCCATCGAGCGAGAGATGGTCCTTCTGGCCCCGGTGCGGGAGCGGGCGGATTACATTATTAACACCTCCGGGCTGACGACCGCCATGCTTCAAAGCCGTATCGGGGATCTGTTTATCGGAGAGGACCGGCGGAGCGATATGGCGGTCACGGTCACCGCTTTCGGGTATAAATACGGCCTGCCCATGGATGCGGACCTGGTGTTCGACGTGCGCTTTCTGCCGAATCCGTTTTATGTGGAGAAGCTGAGGGAGAGCACGGGGCTGGACAGACCCGTATCGGACTTTGTGTTCAGCTATGAGGACGCCCGCGACTTCATGTCACATCTGACCAATCTCATGGATTTTCTGATTCCCCTGTATATCGAGGAGGGGAAGTATATGCTCAACATCGCCATCGGCTGCACGGGAGGGCGCCACCGCAGCGTCGCCGTGGCCAAGGCGCTGTCGGAGCATCTTGCGGAAAGCAATCTGGCGGTCAGTAATATTTATCGGGATATCGACAAGGGGTGAGTCAATGAGCAGGTCAAAATCTCATGATCCGGCCATTGTCGTCATCGGCGGTGGAACCGGGCTTTCCACTATGCTCAGGGGGCTGAAGCATTATTCGGAGAATATCACGGCCATTGTCGCGGTTGCGGACGACGGCGGCGGCTCCGGGATACTTCGCCAAGATTTGGGCATGCCGCCCCCGGGGGATGTGCGCAACTGTATACAGGCCCTGGCAAACACCGAGCCCACGATGGAAAAGCTTCTGTCCTACCGCTTCCCGGAGGGCAGCCTGAAGGGGCAAAGCTTTGGGAATCTGTTTCTGGCCGCGCTGAACGGCATGTCGGATACTTTCGATGAGGCCGTCAGGAAAATGAGCGACGTGCTGGCCATTACGGGACGCGTGCTTCCGGTGACGAACGAAAACGTCTATCTGGCCGCCGAGTTTGACGACGGCACGGAAATGCTGGGAGAATCCAAAATCGCGGATTTCAAAAAGGGCACGGATAAGCGCATCACCAAGGTCAAGCTGGTCCCGGAGCGGCCTCCCGCCCTGCCGATGGCCGTCGAAGCCATAGAGGACGCGGAGATGATCGTCATCGGGCCGGGAAGCCTTTATACCAGTATTATGCCGAATCTGGTCACGGACGGGATCGCCCGGGCGCTGGCGGAGTCCGACGCGTTTCGCATCTATGTTCTGAACGTCATGACCCAGGACGGGGAGACGGAGCATTACATGGCCTCGGATCACATTGCCGCGCTTTTCAGCAATTCCGGCGAGCGGATTTTCGATTGGTGCCTGGCTAACAGCGCCGCGTTCCCGCCGGCGCTGCTGGAGCGTTATCGGGAGGAAGGCGCGGAGCCGGTGTATATTGACGCGGCGGCGGTCGCCGCCATGAACGTGAATCTCTGCAAGGCGTCGGTGGCTTCGTGGAAAAACGGACTCATCCGCCACGATCCGGATGCTCTGGCCGGAGAACTGATGCGCCTTTACAGGAAAAATTCGCATACGAAGATCTATCTAT
>DIRC01000052.1 GCA_002427465.1 Clostridiales bacterium UBA5446
GACTGCTCCACTCCGCGATATTTTTAGCGCTCAATTAGAATAACACATATATACCGCGTAGTCAACCCCAATTTTCAATCAGGCAAATTTGGGGAAGACTCCGAAGAAACAGCGGCTGCCCCGGCCGCCGGCTCCGGCAATTTCGATTGACAGCGCCGGGTGCTGATGATAGTGTTATTCTGTTAAGAGGTGAGTAAACTGATACGCTTTTACAATGGATCTATCCTGACCCTGTCCCGCGGGCTGTCCCTGACGGACGGCGAGGTCTGGACAGACGGAAATCTCATCGCCTACGTCGGCCCCGCCAGGGCGGACGCCCCGATGTTCGACAGGGAAATCGATCTGCGGGGAGACCTGCTGATGCCCGGCTTCAAAAACGCCCATACCCATTCCGCCATGACCTTTCTGCGCTCCTACGCGGACGATCTGCCTCTCGAAAGCTGGCTTTTCGACAGGGTTTTCCCCCTGGAGGCCAGGCTGACCCCGGAACACATATATACCTTTACAAAACTTGCCATCATGGAATATCTCTCCGGCGGGATCACCGCCAGCTTCGATATGTACTATCATCCCGACGCTTACGCCCAGGCAAACATCGACTGCGGCTTCCGCACCGTCATCTGCTGTGCAATCGGGGCCTCCAACCCCGACTGGAAAAGCGCCGAGCGCGGATACACGTATTTTAACAGCCTGAACCCCCTGATCTCATATAGGCTTGGCTGCCACGCCGAGTACACCGCCAGCGAGGCCCTGCTGAAATATCTTTCCGAGCTTTCCCACGAGTTTAAGGCCCCGGTCTGGGCTCATAATGCCGAGACCGCCGCCGAGACGGAAGGCTGCATCGCACGCCACGGCATGACTCCCACGCAGCTTTTTGAAAGCCTCGGCCTTTTCGACCACGGCGGCGGAGGATACCACTGTGTCTGGCTTTCCGAAGCGGATATGGACATCTTTATCCGGCGCGGGCTTTGGGCAGTCACCTGCCCCGCCTCCAACGCCAAGCTGGCCAGCGGCATCGCGCCGCTGTGCCGGATGCTGGCGCGTGGCGTAAATCTGGCCGTGGGTACGGACGGCCCCGCCTCCAATAACGCGCTGGACATGTTTCGGGAGATGTATCTGGCCTGCGTACTGCAAAAGCTTGACCAAAAAGATGCGGCAGCCTGCCCGGCGGGCGCCCTGCTCACCGCCGCCACAGCCGGCGGCGCGCGGGCGATGGGCCTGGACGACTGCGACGTGATTGCCCCGGGTAAACAGGCCGACCTTATTGTTGTCGACATGAGCCGCCCTAATATGCAGCCTATCCATAACATCCCGAACAACCTGGTCTACAGCGGTTCAAAGGATAACATCCGCATGACCATGGTGGCGGGCCGCATATTATATGAAAACGGCGAGTTTTTTATTGGCGAGGACCCGGAGCGTATCCTGGCCCAGGCAGCAAAAATGACGATGGAGCTGATTTCACATGATACTTAAGAATAAAATCTCCGAATGGATAGATGCCCATGAAAGCGACTTGATTCGCGATACTGCCCGCCTGGTGGCGATTCGGAGCGTAAAAGGAGACCCCGCCCCGGGCGCTCCCTTCGGCGAAGGGCCGAAAATGGCGCTGGACGAAGCGCTGGCCATCTGCGCCGGTTACGGCTTTGCGGTCAGGGAATACGGCGGCTGCGTCGGCACGGCCGACCTGAACGGCCTGTCCCCGAAGCTGGATATTCTCGGCCATCTGGACGTGGTGGGCGAGGGCGAAGGCTGGGACACGGACCCCTATACCGCCGAAGTGAAAGACGGCTGCCTCTACGGCCGCGGCACCGACGACGACAAGGGCCCTGTCGCGGCCGCCCTGCTGGCGATGCGCTGCGTGAAAGACCTGGGCGTTCCCCTGAAATACAACACCCGCCTTATTATGGGCACTGATGAGGAATCCGGCTCCGGCGACCTGCCCCATTATTACAGCCGGGAAAAGGCTGCGCCGCACACCTTCACCCCCGATTCCGGTTTTCCCGTTTACAACACCGAAAAAGGCGGCTACAAGCCCAAGTTCAGGATAGACTGGGAGCCGGAAACCGCCCTGCCCCGGGTAACCGCCTTTGAAGGCGGATTCCGGATAAACGTCATTCCCGGAGACGCCAGGGCCACGGTGGCCGGACTCGATTCGGCGGCCCTTTCCACGCTGTCGGCCTCCGCCGCGAAAAAATGGGGCGTGACGCTGACCGCCGCGGATATACCGGGTGGGACAGAGATTGCCGTCAGCGGCAGGCAGGCCCATGCCGCCACGCCCTGGGACGGCATAAACGGCATAACCGCGCTTCTGGAGGCCCTCGCCGCCCTGCCCCTGGCCGACTGCCCCTCAACCCGGGCGATACGAAGCCTGTCCGCGCTGCTTCCCCACCGGGATTGGCTGGGAAAGGCCCTGGGGATCGCCCAGTGCGACGAGCTCTCCGGCGAGCTGACGGTGTCCTTCACCCTGCTGACGATCAACGAAACCGGCCTGCGCGGACAGTTCGACGGCCGGGTTCCCCTGTGCGCCGGCGAAGAAAACTGCCGGCAGATTGCGGAGGCGCGCTTTTCCGAAGCCGGGTTTTCCATTGCGGGCGCCATGTTGCCGCCGCACCATACGCCGGCGGAGAGCGAATTTGTCCAAACCCTTCTGTCCTCCTACGAAGCCTTCACCGGCACCAAAGGGGAGTGCCGCCATACCGGCGGCGGCACCTACGTCCACGATATTGAGGGCGGCGTCGCCTTTGGCGTGTGTATGCCCGGCTTTGAGACGTATCTGCACGGCGCAAATGAGCGCATGAGCATCAAAGACACCCTGACCGCGGCGAAAATATTCGCCCTGGCTATTGCGGAGCTTTGCGGCGCATAGTAGAATAACCTCAACAAAAGAACACTCGTTGAAAGAAGGGATTCATATGAGCAGCGCCACCGCTCCGAAGGCCCCGGGCGGCCTCAGCAGAATAAAATGGGCGTATGTCCTGATTTCAATATTTTTGACAGCCCTGGGCATCTGCACCTTTATCTGGCCGGAAATCACCTCCGCCGCGATATGCTCCGCCATGGGCGCGGCCACCATCGTATTCGGCATAATCAAAATCATCACCTATTTCTTGCGGGAAGTCAAAGGCGTGGCGCTGAACTACGATTTTTCCACAGGGGCGCTGGCGGTCATCGCCGGCCTCGCCCTGCTGATCACCAGGGACAAGGTCGTCGATCTGCTCCAGCTGGTGATCGGCGTCTATCTCGTTGTGGACTCCGTGTTTAAGCTTCAGGCGGCGCTGGACGCGAAAAGACTGGGCATCCCCGGCTGGTGGCTGCCCCTCATCGTGACCGCCGCCTGCCTCGCCTTGGGCGTCGTCCTCATCGTCAGGGAAAGCGGCGGCCTGCTCATGCTCCTTATCGGAACGGCCCTCGTGGCCGACGGCCTGCAAAACCTGCTCCTGGCGGTCTTCTCCATTGCCGCCGCAAAAGCGCTGGCCCGCAGGGAAAAAGCCGCCGGGGAGCCTGCCCCCGACCCGGTGGAAGCGGCCGCCGCCATCCCGGACGAAGCGATCCCGCCGGAAACGGCGCCCACCGGAGCCCCGGCCCCCGAAACCGTTGAAATTAAATGACGAATTAATTCGAAGGGAGCAAGGAAAATGATCAAGAGAAGCGCGGAAAAATCCATCATGAGGGTAGAGAATTTCAAGGGCGGCGGCGGTGAATACGTCATGTACCACATCGCCGGATCGCCCGAGGAACTTTACGGCAAGGGGCGCATATTCGGACACAGCGTACTGAACAAAGGCTGCGGCGTGGGCTGGCATCTCCACGAGGGCGACGGTGAATATTATTACATCCTCAGCGGCGAGGGCGAATACAACGATAACGGCGCCGTCTCCACCGTCAGTGCCGGAGACGTCTGCTTCACGGCGGACGGCGAAGGGCACGCCCTAAAAAACCACAAAGACGAACCTTTGGAGTTTATCGCCCTGGTTATTTATAATTAACAGTTTTTCTTTAGCCCCAGCTTGATTATTTGTTTTTCCGGAGCGGTCTCCGGGGTTGACAATCCCCCCGGAGACTGCTATTATAATTCAAATATTATCTTTAAGCGCGGTGCGGAGACACCGGCAAGAGGACATATCTGCGGGGGAAAGCTGCCCCCGTTGCTTCTGTGTGTTCTTGCGGATGTCCGCAGGGGCATTTTTTTGCGCCCCGCGATCGGAAACGGAGGCAATATGGATCTTCTCCTTAAAAATTCACTGATATACGCCGAGGACGCCTTTATAGAGGGCGACATCCTTATCAGCGGCGGGTACATCGCGGAAGTTGCCCCCCGCATATCCGCCGTTCCCGGCGTCCGGATTCTTGATCTTAAAGATTTATATATTTTCCCCGGCTTCGCGGATGTCCATGTCCATCTGCGTGAGCCGGGCTTTTCTTATAAGGAGACTATTCGCACCGGAACTCTTGCCGCGGCCCGGGGCGGATATACGGCGGTTTGCGCCATGCCGAACGTATCGCCTGCACCGGACTCCCCGTCCGGGCTCGCCGCCCAGCTGGCGCTGATCCGGGAGAACGCCGCGGTGCGGGTCCTGCCCTATGGCGCGATCACCCGGAACCGGGAAGGCAAAGCCATTTCGGATATGGCCGGCCTGGCGGACAAGGTCGCCGCCTTTTCGGACGACGGCAGCGGCGTACAGTCGGAAACGGTGATGCGCGCGGCCATGGTACAGGCAAAAGCCCTCGGCAAGCTCATCGTCGCCCACTGCGAGGATGATGGGGGGGCTCCGCCGGGGGAAAGCGAGTGGCGGCAGCTGTCCCGGGATCTGGGGCTCGTCCGGGAAACGGGCTGCGCCTACCACGCCTGCCACCTCTCAACAAAAGAATCCGTGGCCCTGATCAGGCAGGCAAAGGCCGAGGGTCTGGACGTCACCTGCGAGGTAACCCCGCATCATCTTCTCCTGGACGAGACCATGGTTCGGGATGACGGGCGGTTTAAGATGAACCCGCCCATCGGTTCCCCTCGGGACAGGGCCGCCCTCTGCGACGCCCTCCGGGACGGCACCGTAGACATGGTGGCCACCGATCACGCCCCCCATTCCCCTCAGGAAAAATCGCTGGGCCTGGCAGGAAGCCAAAACGGCGTCTCCGGCCTGGAGTGCGCCTTCGCGGTTCTGTATACCGGCCTTGTAGAAACCGGAAAAATCGGCCTTCCCCGCCTCATCGCCGCCATGAGCGGGGCGCCCCGCGCCCGCTTCGGCCTGGGCGGCGGCGCGATAAGGCCGGGCGCGCCGGCGGATATTGCGGTGTTCTGCCTGAACAGGACGTATACCATCGATCCCGGGGAGTTTCTCTCCATGGGAAAATCAACGCCCTTTGAGGGAATGGCGGTAAAGGGCCGCTGCATGATAACCCTGTCGGGGGGAAAACTTATCTGGAAAGATACGAAAGAAGGAATTTGGCATGCCTAAAAGACCGGATATCAAAAAAATCATGATTATTGGCTCCGGGCCGACGGTGATCGGCCATGGAGCGGAGTTCGACTGCGCCGGAACCCAGGCCTGCCTTACCCTGCGTCAGGCGGGCTACGAGGTTATCCTGGCCAACCCCAACCCCGCCGCGGTCATGACCGACGTCTCGGCCGCAGATAAAGTTTATGCGGAGCCACTTACCCTTGAATACGTGGCCCGCATCCTGCGCCGCGAGCGTCCGGACGCCATAATTCCCACCCTCGGCGGCCGGACGGCCCTGAACCTTGCCCTCCAGCTGCACAGAAAAGGCATTCTGCGGGAATGCCGGGCGGAGCTTTTGGGCATCGGGCCTCAGGCCGCCGAGCTGGCGGAAGACCCCTGGCTTTTCTCCGGGCTGTGCAAAAGCCTGGGTCTCGCCCCCATCACGCCCGCCGAATCAGATCTTCCCGGCTGGAAAGAAATCGGCTTCACCCTCCTGCGGGACCAGGAGGATAACGTTGTTACCCTCAGCCCGGCGGAGAACATTGATCCATTTGGCATCCACCCGGGGGACGCAATGGCCGTGATTCCCTGCCAGACAGTTCCGGAGCACATCCTGGCCGGCCTTGGGGACGCCGCCGCCCGGCTGGTCCGCGCCCTTAGCGTCTCCGGCGTCTGCGGCGTCCGGTTTGCCCTGTCCCCCGACGCCTCGGATTACCGGGTCGTCACAGCCGTTCCGCGCTTTACCCGGGCCGCGGGCCTGGCCGCCAAGGCAACAGGCTATCCCGTGGCCCGGGTGGCGGCGCAGCTGTCCGCCGGTATGATCCTGGACGAAATAATGCTGGACGGCCGCTCGGCCAATTTTGACCCGAAACCGAATTATATCGTCACCAAAATGCCGCGCTTCCCCTTCGACCGGTTCCCCGGCGCTCTGGTCAGGCTGGACGGCCGCATGAAATCGGCTGGGGCGGCCATGGCCATCGGCCGGACCCTTACGGAAAGCCTGATGAAGGCCGTCCGCGCCCTGGACGCCGGCGCCTGTCATCTTTATCTGCCGAAATTTGACGGCATGGACAAGGCCCGGCTGCTGAACTATGTCCGGGACGGCGCTGACGACCGGATTCACGCCATCGCCCAGCTCTTCCGCCTTGGCGCCGACCCGGACGAAATCCACGCTGCGTCCCGGATCGACCCGGTATATCTCAGCGCCATTGCCGGCGTCGTTCAGCTGGAGACACAGGTGGCGGAGCAGCCATTTTGCGCCGAAGTCCTGGAAAAAGCAAAAAAATCCGGCTTTTCCGATAAATATATAGCGAAGCTCTGGGCCGCGCAGGAATCTTCGGTATATGAATTCCGTCTGAAAAATCGGATCGCCCCGGAATATCTCATGGCGGATACCTGCGCCAGGGACGACTGGAGCTATATCCCATATTTCTACTCCTCCTATAACGGCGCGGGGCGTCACGGCATTTCAGGCCGGAAGAAAATCATCATCCTGGGCTCCGGCCCCGCCCGGATCGGACAGGGGGCGGAATTCGATTACGCCGTCGTCCGCTCGGTACGCGAGATAGAACGGCTGGGCTACGAGACGATCGTGATAAACGACAACCCGGACGCGGTATCTACGGATCACACAGTGGGCGACAAGCTCTATTTCGAACCCCTGACCGCCGAATGCGTATCGGACATTGCCGAGCGGGAGCGCCCCGTGGGCGTCGTCGCCTCTCTCGGCGGGCAGACGGCGGCCGGCCTGGCCAAGATCCTTGCGGCCAGGGGCATTCCCCTTATCGGCACCGGCGTCAACGCCATAACCCTCTGCGAGGACCGGGACAGCTTCGAAAAGCTGCTGCTGACCCAGGGGATTCCGCAGCCCGGCCGCAGCGCCGTCGCGGATGCGGAGGCGGCCGCCGCCGCCGCTGCCGAAATGGGCTACCCGGTGCTGGTTCGGGCCGACGCCCCGGGCGGGACAATCCGGCTCATCGGCTCCGAAGAAGCCCTGCGGGCCTGCTTTTCCGGCTGTGAAATTACCGGGGCCGCGCCGCTTCTCATCGAAAAATATATCGAAGGCCGCGAGCTGGAGGTCAACGCCGTCTGCGACGGGGTGGACGTATTCATCCCCGGCATGATGGAGCACGTGGAGCGGACGGGTATCCACTCCGGCGACAGCATCGGCATCTATCCCGCCGTTTCGGTCACGGACGCCGCCAAGGGCAGGATACTGGCCTATACGAAAAAGCTGGGTGCCGCCGTGGGCGTCGTCGGCCTGTATAACGTCCAGTTCATCGTGGATAAAAACGATACGGTTTACGTTACCGGGGTAGCCCCCCGGGCCGGTCGGACGGTTCCTTTCCTGGCCAGGGCCACAGGCTGGCCCATGGCGGACATTGCCGCCGGAGCCATGCTCGGCAGGAGCCTGCGGGAGCAGGGAATCTTCACCCTTTATCCCGAGGAGCGGAAAAAATACTATGTGAAGGCCCCCGCCTTTTCCTTTTCCAGCCTGCCGGGAGCGGACGCCTGCCTGTCCACCGAAATGAAATCCACCGGCGAGGCCCTGGGCTGCGACCGGCGGCTTACCCGGGCCTTGTACAAGGCGCTCCAGGCCTCCGGCCTGCACGTTCAGAATTACGGCACCGTCTTCGCCACCGTGGCCGACGCGGACAAAACGGAAGCCCTGTCTCTTATCCGCCGTTTCTACGATCTGGGCTTTAATATCGAAGCAACCTGCGGCACCGCCGCCTTCCTCAAGGCGAACGGCATCCGCACCCACGTCAGCGCCAAGCTCTCCGACGGCTCCGGCGAAATCCTCGATTCCATCAGCCGCGGCCACGTGACCTATGTGATCAATACCCGAACCCCGGATTCCCCCGCCGGTGAAACCGACGGCATGCGCATCAGGCGCTGCGCCGCCGAAAACGGCACCGCGGTTTTCACCTCCCTGGATACCGTCCGGGTGCTTCTGGACGTCCTGGAGGAAATGACCATCTGCGCAGAGGCTCTGGATTCATGAAAAGCGGTGTTTTTACCGTTCTTGAAAACCGCCGGGCGGCGGAGGACATTCATATTCTCCGCCTGGCCGGGGAGACTTCGGCCATTACCGCGCCGGGCCAGTTTGTGGAAATTGAAATCCCCGGTTTTTTCCTGCGCCGCCCATTCTCCGTCTGCTCCTGGGAGCCGGAGAGCCTTACCGTGGCCTTCCGCATCGCCGGAAAAGGCACCGTGGCCCTCTGCGGGCTGAAGCCCGGGGCGGCGCTGGACGTCCTCACCGGCCTCGGAAACGGCTTTGACACCAAAAAAAGCGGCGGCTCGCCCCTTCTGGTAGGCGGCGGAAGCGGGATTGCCCCGCTTCCGGCCCTGGCCAAAGCGCTCCGGTCGGAGGGAAAGTCCGTAACCGCCATCCTGGGCGCGGCCGGCCGGGGCGGCGTCTTTCTGGCCGGGGAGATCGCCGAAACCGGCGCGCGGGTGATCATCGCTACGGAAGACGGCAGTCTCGGCGTCAGGGGCCTCGTCACCGACGCCATGGCCGGGATCGGCCACTCCCATGTCTACGCCTGCGGCCCGGAGCCTATGATGAAGGCAGTGGCGGAAGCCTCTCCATCAGGAGGCCAATTTTCCTTCGAGGCGCGGATGGGCTGCGGCTTCGGCGCCTGCATGGGCTGCTCCCGAATGATGAAAAGCGGGCCGAAGCGGATTTGCCTGGACGGCCCGGTCTTTGAAAAGGAGGACATCCTATGGCAGACCTCTCCGTAAGCCTTGGGCGCGTCAGGCTGAAAAACCCTGTGATCCCCGCCTCCGGCTGCTTCGGATACGGGGCGGAGTTCGCGGCTCTTTACGATCTGAATCTATTGGGCGCCCTGGCGGTCAAGGGTACCACAGCCGAGCCCCGCTTCGGCAACCCTTCGCCCCGGATCGCGGAATGTCCTTCGGGTATGCTTAACGCAGTGGGCCTTCAGAACCCCGGCATCGACGCGGTCGTCTCCGGGGAGCTGCCCCGGCTCCGGGAGACCTTCGGCGGGCCGGTCATCGCCAACATCAGCGGCTTTTCCGTGGCGGAATACGTATCCTGCTGCGAAAAACTGAACCGGACGCCCGGCGCCGACCTTATCGAGATCAACATAAGCTGCCCCAACGTCCATGGCGGCGGCATGAGCTTCGGCGCGTCCCCCCGTGCCGCGGCCCAGGTGACCCGGGCGGTGAAGTCGGTGTCGGAAAAGCCGGTGTTCGTGAAGCTCTCGCCAAACGTATCGGATATTTCAGAGATCGCAAAAGCCTGTGAAGATGCGGGGGCCGACGGCCTGACGCTCATCAACACCCTGTTGGGCATGCGCATCGATCTCAAAACCCGAAAGCCCATACTGGCAAACCTTACCGGCGGGCTTTCCGGCCCTGCCGTCCTGCCCGTCGCCCTGCGCATGGTCTGGCAGGTCTATGAGGCTGTCCGAATCCCCATTATCGGCTGCGGCGGCGTATCCTCGGCGGAGGATGTGATCGAGATGCTGCTGGCGGGCGCCTCGGCCGTGGAAATCGGCTCGGCGAATCTGAGGGACCCTTATGCCTGCAAAAAAATCATCGAGGCCCTGCCGGCCGTTATGGCGCGTCTGGACATCGAAAAACTTGGAGATCTTACAGGAGGCGCACACAAATGCCATATGATGTGATCATCGCCTGCGATTTTGGAAGCGCCGCGGAAACGCTGGCGTTCCTGAACCGCTTCGGCTCCGACCGGCCCTATGTCAAGGTGGGGATGGAACTGTATTACGCAGAGGGGCCGGCCGTCGTCCGGGCGCTTAAGGCCCGCGGTCACCGTGTATTTCTGGACTTGAAGCTGCACGACATTCCCAACACCGTGAAAAAAACCATGGCCGTCCTCTCGGCCCTGGACGCGGATATGGTGAACCTCCACGCCGCCGGCTCCCGGGCCATGATGGAGGCGGCTCTGGAGGGGCTGACCCGCCCCGACGGCGCCCGGCCCAGGCTCATCGCCGTCACGATGCTGACCTCGATTTCCGAGTCGGCCATGAACCGGGAGCTGGGCATCGGCGGCAGGCTTTCCGACACGGTGATGCATTACGCGGAAAACGCCCGGTCCGCCGGGCTGGACGGGGTGGTCTGCTCGCCTCTGGAAGCCGGGGACGTACATGCCGCCTGCGGCCCCGGGTTTCTGACCGTTACGCCGGGCATCCGCTTTGCGGACCGGGACGCGGGGGACCAGGTCCGGATCACCACCCCGGCCGCGGCCGGAGCGCTGGGCGCGGATTACATTGTCGTCGGCCGGCCGATCACCGCAGCCGCCGACCCCCGGGCGGCCTATCGCCGATGCCTGGAGGAATTTATGGGAGGTGCGCAGATATGAATGACAGGAAAGACGCCATCGCCCGCGGCCTATTGAAGCTTCGCGCCGTATTTTTCCGGCCGGACGAGCCTTTTATCTGGGCCAGCGGGATCAAAAGTCCCGTCTACTGCGACAACCGCCTTACCCTTTCGGACGTTTCTGTCCGCGCCGACGTGGAAAACGGCCTGGCGGAGCTGATCCGCCTGCACTTTCCCGGGGCCGAGGCCCTTTTCGGCACCAGCACCGCCGGGATTGCCCACGCGGCGATCACTGCCCACCTACTGGGCCTGCCCATGGGTTATGTCCGCTCCGGCGCGAAGGGCCACGGCCGGCAAAACCGCATCGAGGGGCGGCTGGAGCCCGGCGCGGCGGTTGTAGTGGTAGAGGATCTGATCTCCACCGGCGGCAGCGTCCTGGAGGTGGTGGAAGCCCTGCGGGAAGCGGGCGCCCGGGTGCTGGGCGTGGTCTGCATCTTCACCTACGGCATGAAAAAGGGCCTGGAGCGTCTGGATCGGGCCGGCGTCCGGGCCGTGCCGCTGACGGATTTCGATACGGTGGCCAGAGTCGCCGCCCAAGAGGGGTATATCCCGCCCGAGGATGTGAAGCGGCTTCTGGCCTTCCGGGACAACCCCTCGGATGAAAGCTGGATAACGGAGGACAGGCAATGAAAGGCTTAAACGACATCACGGAACTGACCACCCGGGAGATTGACGAGCTGATCGAAAAGGCGGAGGACATTGTAAGCCGCCCGGAGGCTTATGCGCAGAAATGCCGGGGAAAAAAGATCGCCACGCTGTTTTACGAGCCTTCCACACGCACGCGGCTCTCCTTTGAATCCGCCATGCTGGATCTGGGCGGCAGCGTCATCGGCTTTTCCGAGGCCCAGAGCAGCTCTGCCTCCAAGGGGGAGAGCGTATCGGACACCGCCCGCACCGCCGGCTGCTTCGCGGACATCATCGCCATCCGCCACCCAAAAGAGGGCGCGCCCTATGTGGCCGCCAAAAGCGCCGGCGTGCCGGTGATCAACGCCGGAGACGGCGGCCGGAGCCATCCCACACAAACGCTGACGGACCTTTTGACCATCAAACTGGAAAAAGGCCGTCTGGACGGCATGACCGTGGGCTGCTGCGGCGACCTGAAATTCGGCAGGACGGTGCACTCCCTCATCGGGGCCATGGCCAGGTACCCGGGCGTTCGCTTTATCCTCATCTCCCCGGAGGAGCTGATGGTGCCGGAGCATGTCCGCACCGATATCCTCCTGCGGGGCGGCGTGGACTTCCGGGAGACCGAGTCCCTGAATGAGGCCATTCCCGAGCTGGACATCCTCTATATGACCCGCGTTCAGCGGGAGCGGTTTTTCAACGAGCCGGACTATCTCCGCCTGAGGGACAGCTACATCCTGACGCCGGAAAAGCTCCTGCCGGCAAAGGCCGACCTGTCCGTCCTCCATCCCCTGCCCCGGGTGAACGAAATCTCCACCGCCGTGGATAATGACCCGCGCGCCTGTTACTTCAAGCAGGTCCGGTACGGCAAATTCATACGCATGGCCCTGATCCTCAAGCTGCTGGGTATAGACTGACGGAAAGGCGGAAAGGGAAAATGATCATCGGCACCATCATCAACGGCATCGTCATCGACCACATCCCCGCCGGCCGGGGCATGGCCATTTACGGCTACCTTCGGCTGGACGAACTGGAATGTGAAGTTGCGCTCATTAAAAATGCCGCCAGTAAGAAATACGGAAAAAAGGATATCATAAAGATCAACGGGATCCTCTGCCTGGATTTTGACATCCTGGGCTATTGGGACCCGTGCATCACCGTGAATATCATCAGCGGCGGCATCCGCGTAAAAAAACTGCACCCGTCTCTGCCGGAGACGATCACGGACATGATCTTCTGCAAAAACCCCCGCTGCATCACCTCCACCGAACAGGAGCTGCCCCATGTTTTCCGCCTTTCCGACCGGGAAAACGGCGTCTACCGCTGCATTTACTGCGGAACCCGCGCCGAGCGGTAGGCCTCTTTGCGCCAATTGCGGAAAAAAGCAAGAAAAGCGCGATTTTCCACCCCGTGATTCATACGATATGCCTTATTGCTTATCCTGCCGGGTTATGATAGATTGTGGTTGAATTCAAAGGCCTTTGCAACTGACGGATCTGTGGAGTACCACATGGGAGCAAATCAGCCTGTAACAGAAAGCTTCGGCTTTTGTCGACCGTCTGGGCAGTCCTATCCGACAGGGATAGGACTGCCCGTTTTCGTTTTTATTTTCATGGAGGTGCCATTTGAAAAAGGTTGCGGTAATCATGGGCAGCGACAGCGATCTGCCCGTTGTGGAAAAAGCGCTGGATACTCTGGGCCGGCTGGGCATTCCCTTCGAAGTGCATGTCTATTCGGCCCACAGAACGCCGGAGCAGTCCAGGATTTTCGCCCGGGAGGCGAGGCAGCGCGGCTTCGGGGCGATCATTGCGGCCGCCGGCAAGGCGGCGCATCTGGCCGGGGCGCTGGCGGCCAACACCACCCTGCCCGTCATCGGCATCCCCATAAAATCAAACGCCCTGGACGGCCTTGACGCCCTGCTCTCCACCGTCCAGATGCCCGCCGGAATACCGGTGGCCACCGTCGCGATAGACGGAGCGGTCAATGCCGCTCTGCTTGCCGCCCAGGTTCTGGCCGTGGAGGACGACGGCCTGGCCCGCGCCCTGGCGGCCATGCGGGATGCGGACACCGAGGCGACCCTGAAGAAAAATTCGACGATATCGGCGAAATACAATAACTGACGAGGTGCGATCATGGAAAAAACCGTTCGGCTCTATAAGAGAAAATCCAAAAAAGCCATGGGCAGCCTGCCGGAGGTTGAGCGCCTATGAGCAGTCTTCGCGAGGAATGCGGCGTCTTCGGCGTTTTCTCCCACGGCACACAGGACGTGGCGGGAACTGTTTATTTCGGGCTGTTCGCCCTTCAGCACCGGGGACAGGAAAGCTGCGGCATCGCCGTCAACGACGACGGGATTTTTACCGCCTATAAGGACGTGGGCCTGGTGAACGACGTGTTCACACCGGGTGTGATGGCGTCTCTCGGCCGTGGCAACATGGCCATCGGCCACTGCCGTTACGGCACAACGGGCAGCAACGACAGGGCAAACGCCCAGCCGCTGGTGGTAAACCACATTAAAGGCCGGATGGCCCTGGCGCACAACGGCAACCTGGTGAACTCCTCCGAGCTTCGGGAGGCCCTGGAGCTGGAGGGCAGCATCTTCCACACCACAACGGACAGCGAGGTCATTTCGTATATCATCACCAAGGAACGTCTCTCGGCCACGTCCATAGAGGATGCCGTAAGCCGGGCCATGCACCGGCTCAAGGGCGCGTATTCCCTGATCGTGATGTCTCCCTCCAAGCTCATCGCCGCCCGGGACGAGCACGGCTTCCGCCCCCTCTGCTACGGCAAAACTCCTGAGGGCGATTATATCATCGCCTCGGAAAGCTGCGCGCTGACCGCCGTGGGCGCGGAGCTGGAGCGGGATCTGCTCCCCGGCGAGATTCTGGTTTTCGATAAAAACGGCGTCCGATCCATCCGGGACCACTGCGGCAAAACCGAGTCCAGCTTCTGCGTATTCGAATACATCTACTTCGCCCGGCCGGATTCGGTGATCGAGGGGTGCAGCGTCCACGAAGCGCGCCTGCGCGCCGGGGCCTTTCTCGCCCTTGAGCACCCGGTTCAGGCGGACGTGGTGGTTGGCGTGCCGGACTCCGGGATTGACGCGGCCATCGGCTTTTCCCGGCAAAGCGGCATCCCCTACGGCGTGGGGCTCATCAAGAACAAATATATCGGCAGAACCTTCATCGCCCCCGGCGGGGAAGCCCGGGCGGATATGATCCGCATCAAGCTGAACCCCGTGGCCGAAACCGTGGCGGGCAAGCGCGTCGTCCTCATCGATGATTCCATCGTCCGCGGCAGCACCAGCGGGCGCATCGTCCGGCTGCTGCGCGAGGCCGGGGCGAAGGAAATCCACCTGCGCATATCCGCGCCCCCCTTCCTGAACCCCTGTTATTACGGCACGGATATCGATAGCCGGGACAATCTGATTGCCTGCCGCCTATCCGCGGATGAAATCTGCCGGGAGCTAGGCGCCGATTCCCTGGGCTACCTGAGCGTCGACAACGTGACCAAGCTTACGAATAACCATTGTGACAAAGGCTTTTGCACCGCCTGCTTCAGCGGGGAATACCCCACGGAAATCCCCGGGCAGGCAAACAAGTCCAGATTCGAGCGAAAAATCAGCGAGGGCGAGATCGCCCATGGAAAGGAGTAAGGGCCATGAGCGATTCCCGTTCGGACAGCTACGCGGCCGCCGGCGTTGACATCACCGCCGGTTACAGGGCCGTGTCCCTCATGAAAAGCCATATCGCGAAAACCATGACTGCCGGGGTCATCTCCGATATCGGCGGCTTCGGCGGGCTTTTTGAGCCCGATCTCACCGGCATCAAAAAGCCCGTGCTGGTCTCCGGAACCGACGGCGTGGGTACAAAGCTCCGTCTGGCCTTTTTGACGAACAGGCACGATACCGTCGGAATCGACTGCGTGGCCATGTGCGTAAACGACATTATCTGCTGCGGCGCAAAGCCCCTGTTCTTCCTGGACTATATCGCCTGCGGCAAAAATGTCCCCGAGAAAATTGCCGACGTGGTCTCCGGCGTGGCCCGGGGCTGCGTCCAGGCGGGGGCGGCCCTTATCGGCGGCGAAACCGCCGAAATGCCCGGCTTTTATCCTCCGGACGAATACGATCTGGCGGGCTTTTCCGTCGGCATCGTCGATAAAGAGAAGATTGTGGACAACAGCGCCATGAGCCCGGGGGACGTGATTTTGGCCCTGCCCTCCTCCGGCGTGCATTCCAATGGCTTTTCCCTGGTCCGCCGTGTGTTTGGCGTGGAAACCGCCGACCTTTCCGCTCCCGTGGCGGAGCTGGGCGGCGCGTCCCTGGGCGAGACTCTGCTGACGCCCACGAAAATTTACGTACGCCCCATCCTGGGGCTTTTGGAGAAAGTGCGCGTCAAGGGCATCAGCCATATCACCGGAGGCGGCTTTTTCGAGAATATTCCCCGCTGCATCCCCGAGGGCCTGGGCGCGAAAATCGAAAAGGCCGCGGTCAGTACGCCCCCCATCTTCCACCTGATCGCAAAGACCGGGCATATCCCGGAACGGGACATGTGGAACACTTTCAATATGGGCTGCGGCATGAGCGTCGTGGTGGCGAGGGAGGACGCGGACAAAGCCCTTGCCTGTCTTGCCGATGACGGCGAGGACGCGTATGTCATGGGCGAAATCACAGCTTCGGACGAGAGGGTTCTCCTATGGTGAGCAGGCATCTGGCCTCCGGCGTCGCGGCGGGCGTCCTGATCGGAATCGGCGGCGCGGCCTATCTGGCCTGCGACAGCCGGTATGCGGGAGCGGCGCTGTTCACCGTGGGGCTTCTTTCCGTCTGCCTTTTGGGCCTTTCCCTATTTACGGGCAAGGTGGGCTTCATTGTCCCTGACCACAGAAAGGAAAGCGTCCGCGCCCTGCTCCTGTGCCTTCCCGGCAACCTGATCGGGGCCGCGGCCACCGGCCTTGCCATTTCCGCCGCAACCCCCGCCAGGGGGGAGAAGGCGCTGGAAATCTGCGCCGCCAAGCTGGCCCTCCCCTTTATGCCGGCTTTCATTCTGGCCGTGTTCTGCGGCGTCCTCATGTATCTCGCGGTAGCGATATACCGCGAAAAGGAAAGCCTTCTGGGCGTCCTGTTCGCCGTCCCCGCGTTCATTCTCTCGGGCTTTGAGCATTCTGTGGCGGATATGTTTTATTTTGCCGCCGCAGGCATCGTGAGCGGGCGCGCTTTTCTCTTTATTTTAGTTGTTTTGCTGGGCAACGCCGCAGGCGGAATGCTCCTGCCCGCTCTGCGGATTCTGGCGGCGGAGGTCAGGCAGAATGCGTAAAATCAAAATCGCCGTCCTGGTTTCCGGCGGCGGAACCAACCTTCAGGCCCTTATAGACGCCCAGGCGGACGGCAGTCTGACCAGCGGAGAGATTGTCCTGGTTGTCTCGAACCGGATGGATGCCTATGCCCTGGAGCGGGCGGCCCGGGCGGGCATCCCGGCCCTGCACCTGGAAAGCGACCGCTTTGAGGCGCGGCTGGGCGGACTGTTGGAGGCCCGCGGCGTGGAGCTGATCGTGCTGGCGGGTTTTTTGAAAATCCTCAGCCCCGTCTTTACGGGCCGGTGGGCCGGGCGGATCATCAATGTCCATCCCGCCCTGATCCCCGCCTTCTGCGGCAAAGGGTACTATGGCCTGCGCATCCACGAGGCAGCCCTGGCCAGGGGCGTTAAAGTGACCGGCGCCACCGTTCATTTTGTCAACGAAATTCCCGACGGCGGCGAAATCATTCTGCAAAAGCCCGTTGCCGTACTGCCGGGCGATACGCCGGAAACCCTTCAGGAACGGGTCATGCGCCAAGCGGAATGGGAGATCCTGCCGGAGGCCGCCGAACTGGTCTCGAAAAAACTGCTGGAGGAATCAAGATGACCGATATTTTTGAATATCTTGCCGCCCGCCCCTATCCCGGCCGCGGCATTTTGATCGGCACAAGTCCGGACGGCTCACCCCTGTGCGCCTATTTCATCATGGGCAGGAGCGCCAACAGCCGCAACCGGGTTTTTGAAAAAACCGGGGACGGCATCCGCACCCGCGCCTTTGACGAGGCAAAGATGGAAGACCCCAGTCTGATCATCTATCATCCCGTGCGCCGCCTTGGCAGGACGCTTGTCGTCACCAACGGCGACCAGACCGACACGATCCGGGATTATTTAGAGAGCGGCGGCAGCGTCTATGACGCGCTGGCCTCCCGCGAATTCGAGCCGGACGCGCCCAACTACACGCCCCGCATCTCCGGCGTCGTTTTTCCGGGCGGAGACTTCCTGCTTTCCATCCTCCGGGCGGACGGCGCCGAGGCCCCGGCCTGCGAACGGTTTTATTTCACCTATCCGCCCAGGACCGGAACCGGCCGCTTCATCAGCACCTACGAGGGGTTCGGCGGGCCGCTGCCGTCCTTCTCCGGCGAGCCTCCGGCCTTTGCCGTTCCCGGTCTGGAGGCGGAGCCGCTGGCGGAGCGCCTTTGGGCATGTCTGGACGCGGACAACAGGGTCTCCCTTTATGTAGCGGCCGGAGCCCGGGAAATTCTCATCAATAAAAACAAGGAGCGCTGATATGACGGAGCTGGAACTTAAATACGGCTGTAACCCCAACCAGAAGCCCTCGCGGATTTTCGTACAAAACGGGGCGCTGCCCGTTACGGTACTGAACGGCCGCCCCGGGTATATCAATTTTATGGACGCGCTGAACGCCTGGCAGCTGGTTCGGGAACTGCGGGAGTCCACCGGCCTTCCCGCCGCCGCCTCCTTCAAGCACGTTTCCCCCGCCGGGGCGGCGGTGGGCCTGCCCCTGGACGCCGCCGACAGGGCCGCTTATTTTGTCTCTCCGGACGCGGCGCTTTCCCCCATGGCCTGCGCCTATATCCGCGCCCGGGGCGCCGACCGGCTCTCCTCCTACGGCGACTGGGCCGCCCTTTCCGATATTTGCGACGAGGCCACGGCGCTGTATCTGAAAAGCGAAGTTTCCGACGGCATCATTGCTCCGGGATACACGGACGCGGCTCTGGAAATCCTAAAGACCAAGAAAAAGGGCGGCTACGCCATTATCCGTATCGACCCCGCCTACGTCCCGGGGCCAGTGGAGCGCCGGGATATTTTCGGGATCACCTTCGAGCAGGGGCACAACAATTTGAGCATCAGCGCGGCCCTTCTTGAAAACATCGTCACTAAGAACAAGGCCCTGACCGAAGGGACGAAAACCGACATGCTCATCGCCCTTCTCACCCTCAAATACACCCAGTCCAACTCCGTCTGCTATGTGAAAAACGGCCAGGCCATCGGCATCGGCGCGGGACAGCAAAGCCGCATCCACTGCACCCGCCTGGCGGGGAACAAAGCCGACGGCTGGTATCTCCGCCGCCACCCGAAGGCCATGGGACTTCGCTTTGCCGAAGGGCTTGGCCGCCCGGAGCGGGACAACGCCATAGACGTTTATCTCTCCGACGAATATGAGGATGTGCTGAAAGACGGCGTCTGGCAAACGCGCTTTGCCGAAAAGCCCGAAATCCTCACTCCGGCCGAAAAAAAGGCGTGGATCGAAACCCAAAGGGACGTTACCGTCGGATCGGACGCCTTTTTCCCCTTCGGCGACAATATTGAGCGGGCGAGGAAGAGCGGCGTCCAGTATGTGGCGCAGCCGGGCGGCAGCATCCGGGACGATCACGTGATCGAGACGGCGGATAAATACGGCATGGTGATGTGCTTTACCGGAGTGCGCCTGTTCCATCACTGACTCACCGCAAATTCCGCCCGGCTCCGCACCCTCTCCCTTGCTCCCCGTTTTAGGCGCGGACAAGGCGCAGGCGTCGGTGTTTTTCCGGAGCAAGGCTACGGAAGACGAAATTCCAGGAGGTATGGAAATGAACATTATGGTTATCGGCGGCGGCGGGCGTGAGCACGCCATCATCAAGGCGATACGAAAAAATCCGAAGGTAAAGACAATCTGGGCGCTTCCTGGAAACGGCGGGATCGCGGAGGAGGCCAAGTGCGTCCCCGTAGGCGCGAAGGATCTGGACAGCATCCTCTTTTTCGCCCGAAACCACCAGGTGGATTTCGCCGTCGTCGCTCCGGACGATCCGCTGGTTCTTGGGGCTGTGGATGAGCTTGAAGCCCTGGGCATCCCCTGCTTCGGCCCCCGCAAAGCCGCCGCGGAAATTGAGGGCAGCAAGGTTTTCGCCAAGAATCTCATGAAAAAATACTGCATCCCCACGGCGGGCTACGCGGTTTTTTCCGATCCGGGGGAAGCTCTGTCCTATCTGGATACGGCCCGGATACCCACCGTGGTCAAGGCCGACGGCCTCGCCTTGGGCAAGGGCGTCACCGTGGCCTTTACCAAAGAGGATGCCGTGGCCGCCGTCCGGGCCGCCATGGAGGAGCAGGTCTTCGGAAACAGCGGCAGTCGCATCGTAATCGAAGAATATCTGGAGGGGCCGGAGGTCTCCGTTCTGGCCTTTACAGACGGGAAAACCCTTGTTCCCATGGTGTCCGCCATGGATCACAAGCGCGCCGGGGACGGGGACAGCGGCCCCAACACCGGCGGCATGGGCGCCATCGCCCCGAACCCGTTTTATACGCCGGAGATCGCGGCCGAATGCATGGAAATGATTTTCCTTCCCACTGTCAAGGCCATGAACGCCGAAGGGCGGGAATTTCGCGGCTGCCTCTATTTCGGCCTGATGCTGACCCGGGACGGCCCCAAGGTCATCGAATACAACTGCCGCTTCGGAGACCCGGAAACCCAGGTGGTGCTGCCCCTTCTGGAAACCGACCTGCTGGAGATCATGCTGGCGGTTTCACAGGGCAGACTGGCTGACTGCCCCGTGCGGTTTTCGGACAAGGCCGCCTGTTGCGTCATTCTGGCCTCGGAGGGGTATCCCGGCGGCTATGAAACGGGCTTCCCCCTCACCCTGCCGGAAACCGGCCCGGACGAGGAAATTTATATCGCCGGGGCAAAGCTGGATGAGGGCGTGCTGGTAACGGGCGGCGGCCGCGTACTGGGCGCCTCCGCCACGGGCGGCGACCTGGCCCGGGCGGTGAGCCGGGCTTACGCCCTGGCGGACAGGATTCATTTTAAGAACGCATATTGCCGGCGGGACATCGGCAGGAAAGCGCTGGAGGCGAAATAATGGTATATAGGCTCTATGTGGAAAAAAAGCCCGGGCTTTCCCCGGAATCCGACGCCCTGCTTTCCGATATCCGCACACTGCTGGGCATCGGCGCGCTGACGCATCTGCGCTTGCTCAACCGATATGATGTGGAAAACGTCAGCCCCGCCCTTTTCAACGCCTGCAAGGGGACGGTGTTTTCCGAACCTCAACTTGATACTGTGTATGATACGCTTCCGGAGGGAGCCGACGCGGTGTTTGCCGCGGAATACCTGCCCGGACAGTTCGACCAGCGGGCGGACTCCGCCGCCCAGTGCGTCCAGCTTATCTCCCGGGGCGAGCGCCCCCGGGTCAGAACCGCCAGGGTTTACCTGCTTTACGGGGCGCTGACCGGAGAGGACGTTTCCCGCATCAAAGCCTATTTGATCAACCTCGTGGAAGCCAGAGAAGCCGCCCTGACCGAGGCCGCCACCCTGGAAACGGCGGCCGCGCCGCCGGAGGACGTGCCGTATTTTCACGGCTTTACAACGCTTTCGGATACGGCGCTGGATGAATTTCGCGCCGCCCACGGCCTTGCCATGGGCCTGGACGACCTGATTCTCTGCCGCGCTTACTTCTCCCGGGAGGGACGGGACCCAACCGAGACGGAAATCCGTGTCATCGACACCTATTGGTCAGACCATTGCCGCCACACCACCTTCCTCACGACTTTGGACAAGGTGACATTTGAAGACCCCCTGCTGGAGCGGGCCTGGGCGGACTATATCGCCGGCCGGGCCGCCATAGGCCGGACAAAGCCGGCGAGCCTGATGGACATCGGCACCCTGGCGGCAAAGCTGCTGCGGGCCGAAGGGCGGCTGGATAAGCTGGACGAATCCGAGGAAATCAACGCCTGCACCGTGAAAATCAAGGTGGATGTGGACGGGGAAAGCCAGGACTGGCTGCTGCTGTTTAAAAACGAAACCCATAACCACCCCACGGAAATCGAGCCTTTCGGCGGGGCCGCCACCTGCATCGGCGGCGCCATCCGGGACCCCCTTTCGGGAAGGGCTTATGTATACGCCGCCATGCGCCTCACCGGCGCGGCGGACCCCCTGCGCCCCGTTTCGGAAACCATTAAGGGCAAACTGCCCCAGCGGAAGCTCACCGCCGCCGCCGCCGCTGGCTACGCCTCCTACGGCAATCAGATCGGCCTTGCCACCGGCCAGGTGGACGAGCTTTACCATCCGGGCTATGCGGCCAAGCGTATGGAGATCGGCGCGGTTATCGCCGCCGCCCCCGCCGCCTGCGTCCGCCGCCTGCGCCCCGCCCCCGGCGACACGGTCATCCTTCTGGGCGGCAGAACGGGGCGGGATGGCTGCGGCGGGGCTACCGGCTCCTCCAAATCCCACGATCTGGAGTCCCTTGAAACCTGCGGCGCGGAAGTCCAGAAGGGCAATGCCCCCGAGGAGCGCAAGCTCCAGCGGCTTTTCCGGAACCCAATGGCGGCGCGGCTCATCAAACGCTGCAACGACTTCGGCGCCGGCGGCGTCTCCGTGGCCGTCGGGGAACTGGCGGACGGACTGGACGTCGATCTGGACGCCGTCCCCCGAAAATACGAGGGGCTGACCGGCACCGAGCTTGCCATCAGCGAATCCCAGGAGCGCATGGCTGTGGTCACCTCCGCCGAAGACGCGCCCCTGTTCCTGGATCTGGCCGCCGCTGAAAACCTGGAGGCCGCCGTGATAGCCCGGGTCAAGGCCGATTCCCGGCTGACCATGCGCTTTAGGGGCAGGGTCATCGTGGATATCTCCAGAGAGTTCCTGGACACCAACGGCGCTGAAAAACACGCCGACGCGCACCTCAAAGCGCCGGAAGCCTTTGACAAACCGATTCCGGCGGCTTTCCGTTCCGGCCTTTTCTCCCTGGCCTCCGACCTGAACGCCTGCTCAAGGCGCGGGCTTTCGGAGCGCTTCGATTCCACCATCGGCGCGGGAACCGTTTTCATGCCCTTCGGCGGCGAGAATCAGTTGACGCCCATTCAGGCCATGGTTCACAGACTCCCCGTTAAAAACGGCGAAACGGATGACTGTTCCTTCATGACCTGGGGATTTAACCCCTATATAAGCGAAAAAAGCCCCTATCACGGAGCGTATCTGGCCGTGGTCGAGTCCGTTTCCAGGCTGATCGCCTCAGGCGCGGCCTTCGAGGACGTTTATTTGACCTTCCAGGAATACTTTGAAAAGCTTGGAACCGATCCCCGGCGCTGGGGCAAGCCGGTCTCGGCGCTGCTGGGCGCCTACATGGCCCAGCGGGCTCTGGGCATCGCCGCTATCGGCGGAAAAGACTCCATGAGCGGCAGTTTTCTGGACATGGACGTCCCCCCCACCCTCGTCTCCTTTGCCGTGACGACGGGAAAGACCGCCGACGCCGTATCCCCTGAATTCAAGTCGGCGGGGCATCGGGTCGTGCTGATCCGGCCCGAATATGGTGAAAACGGCCTGCCGGAGGGCAAGTCTCTCAAATCTGTTTTCTCCCTGGTCACGGCGCTCCTGCGCAGCGGCAAAGCCGTGGCCGCCTGGACCCCGGGCTTCGGCGGCGTCGCCGAGGGGATTATGAAAATGTGCCTTGGCAACAGCGTGGGCTTTCAATACTCCGACACGCTCTCCCCGGCGGACATTTTCGGCTATGCCTACGGCAGCTTTATTCTGGAGCTGGCGGACGGCGCCGAGGCCGGCTTGCCTCTGGGCATGACTATCGAGCAGCCTGAAATCGCCTTCGGCGGCGAGGGCGCGCCCCTTTCCGACCTGCTGAAGGTTTATGAGGATAAGCTGGAGCCCGTGTTCCCCGCCGCCGCCCCCGTCCCCGAAGGCCGCCCGGCCGCCTATACCTTTACCGGCAAATCCCTTTGCGCCCCCACCATCAAAAAGACGAACCCCACGGTGCTGATTCCCGTTTTCCCGGGCACCAACTGCGAATACGATACCGCCCGGGCCTTCCGGGATGCCGGGGGCGAAGCGCGGATTTTCGTCCTCAGGAATCTGACGGCCGAGGATGTGGATCGCTCTGTGGAGGCTTTCGCGGAGGAGATCAACCGCTCGGAGATCATTTTCATCCCCGGAGGCTTTTCCGGCGGCGACGAGCCGGACGGCTCCGCCAAGTTCATCACCGCCTTCTTCCGGAGCGGCCCGGTGAAATGTGCCGTGGCCAGGCTGCTGGACGCCCGCGGCGGACTTATCGGCGGCGTCTGCAACGGCTTTCAGGCCCTCATCAAGCTGGGCCTGGTGCCCTACGGTATGATCATCGATACGGACGAATACTGCCCCACCCTGACCTATAACAGCATCGGCCGCCACCAGTCCCGCCTGGTTCGCACCCGGATCGCCTCCTCCCTGTCCCCCTGGCTGGCGGAAACCAAACCCGGCGAAATTTACACCGTCCCGATTTCCCATGGCGAAGGACGGTTCCTGGCCTCCGACGCGCTGATCGAGAAGCTGGCCGCCGCCGGACAGATCGCCACCCAGTATGTGGATCGGGACGGCGCGCCCACCTATGACATTCTGTTTAACCCCAACGGCTCCGCCGCCGCCGTGGAAGGCGTCACCTCCCCGGACGGCCGGGTATTCGGCAAGATGGGCCACTCGGAGCGCATCGGAGACAGCCTTTACAAAAACGTGCCCGGCAGATACGACATGGGCATTTTCCGCTCGGCGGTAAATTTCTTCAGATAAGGAGCAAAAGCATGACGGATATTGAAATCGCACAGGCGACTCCCCTTCGTCCTATCAATGAAATCGCATCACTCGCCGGCGTGGCGGAAAAATACCTGGAGCATTACGGACGGTACAAGGCCAAGATTGATCTTTCCCTGCTGGCGGACAAACAGGACGCGCCGGACGGACGGCTTATTCTGGTGACGGCAATCACGCCCACCCCTGCAGGAGAGGGCAAGACCACCACCACCGTCGGCCTTGGGGACGCCCTGCGCAAAATCGGCAGGCGATCCGTCGTCGCCCTTCGGGAGCCCTCCCTGGGCCCGGTGTTCGGGGTTAAGGGCGGAGCCGCCGGCGGCGGCTATGCCCAGGTGGTGCCCATGGAGGATATTAATCTTCATTTTACCGGCGATTTCCATGCCGTCGGCGCGGCCAACAACCTGCTGGCCGCCATGGTGGACAACCACATTTATCAGGGCAACGCCTTGGGAATCGACCCGAAAAACATCACCTGGCGGCGCTGCGTGGACATGAACGACCGCCAGCTCCGCTTCGTGGTGGACGGCTTGGGCGGCAGGACTAACGGCTGCCCCCGGGAGGACGGCTTCGACATCACCGTGGCCTCGGAGATCATGGCGGTGCTCTGCCTTTCCACGGATATCACCGATCTTAAACTGCGGCTGTCCCGGATCATCGTGGGCTATACCTATGGCGGCGACCCCGTGACCGCAGGCGACCTCAAGGCCGCCGGGGCCATGGCCGCCCTTTTAAAGGACGCCCTGAAGCCCAATCTGGTTCAGACGCTGGAAGGCACGCCCGCCTTTGTCCATGGCGGCCCCTTTGCCAACATCGCCCACGGCTGCAACAGCGTAACCGCCACCCGCATGGCGCTGAAGCTGGGCGACTACTGCGTGACGGAGGCCGGTTTCGGCGCCGATCTTGGGGCGGAGAAATTTTTGGACATCAAGTGCCGCGCGGCCGGACTCCGCCCCGCCGCCGTAGTGATCGTCGCCACGGTGAAAGCCCTGAAAATGCACGGCGGAAAACCCAAAAACGCACTGGCGGAGGAGGATCTTGCCGCCCTTGAAAAAGGCCTTCCAAACCTGCTCCGGCATGTTGAGAACATCACGCAGGTCTATAAGCTGCCCTGCGTTGTGGCCGTAAACCGCTTCCCTGACGACACCGAGGCCGAGCTGCGCCTCGTGGCGGATAAATGCCGCGAGCTGGGCGTAAACACCGCCCTTTCCGAGGTTTGGGGCAAGGGCGGGGCAGGTGGCGAGGCCCTGGCCAGGGAGGTCGTACGCCTGTGTGAAATCCCCAACGCCTTTACCTATGCCTACGACACGTCCATGGGCATCGCTGAGAAGCTGGAGGCAATCGCCAGGCGGATTTACCATGCCGACAGTGTGCAGCTGGTAGGCAGCGCCGTCAAGCAGCTGCCTCAGCTGGAGGCGGCGGGCTTCGGCTGCCTGCCCGTCTGCATGGCCAAAACCCAATACAGCTTTTCCGACGATCCGGATAAAAAAGGCGCGCCGGAGGGCTTTACCCTGACGGTGCGGAATCTGAAGGTCTCGGCCGGGGCGGGCTTTATCGTCGCCCTGACGGGAGAGGTGATGACCATGCCGGGGCTGCCCCGATCCCCTGCCGCGGAGCGGATCGACGTGGACGAAAACGGCGTGATCAGCGGCCTGTTCTAAGCCTGCCGGGGAATTAATTTGTAACTGCGGGCGCGCCGTGGTAGAATAAGGTAAGCTTGGCAGCATAATCAGAACCCGCCCCGCGGGGCTGAATTTTGCGCCAGATTACGGTGAGGGGGGAAATCCCATGTCTGAATTCAGCCGCGAATATCTGGAATTGCTGGCAGAAAAATATCCGACCGAGTCTGCCGTATGCAGCGAGCTGATCAATTTCAGCGCCATTCTGGCCCTGCCAAAGGGGACGGAGCACTTTATAAGCGACCTTCATGGGGAATACGCCGCCGTGCGGCATATCCTCAACAACTGCTCCGGCGTGATTCAGGAAAAGGTTCGGGCGCTTTTCGGAGAAAGCCTCGGCGAGGCGCGCTGCCGCGCTCTTTGCTCAATCATCTATTATCCTGCGGAGGAGCTATCCTGGCTCCGCGCCCTGGGTGAATTGGACAATCTCCGCCTGCGGGAGACCATCGACTGTCTGCGGACGCTGGCGGAGCAGCTTTCCAGTAAATATACACGCAATTATGTGCGCAAGCAAATGTCGGAGGAATATGAATTCGTGCTGGACGAGCTTTTGCATGTCCAGCAGGACGAGGACAAAAATCAGTTTCGCTATCATGACGCGATCATGGAGTCCATCCTCTCCACCGGCTCGGCGGAAAACGTCATTGCCGCCCTGGCGGACCTGATCAAGCGCCTGGCGGTGGACAGGCTCCATGTGGTGGGCGACATTTTCGACCGGGGGCCGAAGCCCGACCGGATCGTGGATATGCTCATGACCTATTCAAACCTGGACATCCAATGGGGCAACCACGATATTCTCTGGATGGGCGCGGCCGCCGGAAGCGCCGCCTGCGTATTCACGGTTCTGCGCATTTCTCTGGATTACGGCAATATGGCGGTACTGGAGCGGGGTTACGGAATCCCCCTGCGCCGCCTGCTGGCCTTCTCCGAAAAAACCTATGGCAGCGCCGGGCAAAAAGCCCTGCGTCAGGCCCTTGACATCATCGGCACCAAGCTGGACGGCCAGGTAATCCGGCGGCACCCGGGCTACGGCATGGACGACCGGCTGCTCTTCAATGACGTGGATTTCAGCCGGTTCACCGTGAAGCTCGACGGCGTGGAATACCCGCTTAACACCCGGGCCTTTCCCACCGTAGACCCGGCCGATCCCTACAGGCTGTCCCCCGAGGAGGAGGTCCTGGTCAAGGAATACGTCACGGCCTTCCGTGAAAGCCGCGAGCTGCGCCGGCATATGGATTTCATATACCGGAAGGGCAGCACTTATCTTTGCTACAACGGCAACCTGCTTTACCACGGCTGCATTCCTATGACGGAGAACGGCGGCTTCGCCCGCGTCCGCCACGGTGGCAAATGGTATTCCGGCCGGGCTTTAATGGACTATTCGGATCGGGCCGTCGGCAGCGCCTGTAAAAATGGCGACGAGAGCGCACTTGATATGATGTGGTATCTGTGGTGCGGGAAGAACAGTCCTTTCTCGGGGCGGGAATTCCACACCTTCGAGCGTGCTTTTCTGGACGATAAGGCCACCTGGGAGGAGCCGAAAAATCCCTATTTCAGTTTTTGGGAGAACCCGGAAGCCATGGGCAGAATCCTGCGGGAGTTCGGCCTTGACCCTAAATCCGGCCGAATCATCAACGGGCACACGCCGGTGAAGGCCCGCAAGGGTGAAAGCCCCGTCAAGGCCGGGGGCAGGCTTTTTATCATTGACGGGGGGTTCTGCAAGGCATATCAGCCCACCACCGGCATCGCCGGGTACACCCTGATCTTCAGCTCCCACGGCATCCGGCTCAAATCCCACCGGCCTTTTGACGGACTCGCCTCTGTGATCAGGGAAAACGCGGATATCGAATCGGAATCCATCCCTGTGGAGACTTTCCCCCGGCGGCTGTATATCTCCGACACCGACCACGGCGCAAAGCTGAAACGGAAAATCGACGCTCTTTATGCCCTCCTTGCCGCATACAGGTCTGGGGAGCTTCAGCAGGGATAGCCCGCAGCCAAGGCCGCCTATATGAAAAAGACCGCCGGCCTTTAGGCGGGGTATCATAGGGACAAAAAGTGAACCGGGTATAAATTCCTGTGATGGGGCGGACAGTTTGGGCTGTCCGCCTTGCTTTTTTATGCGGCGGGGCCTGTACTGGCTGCTGGAGCGTCGCTGGCGGCAGGGGTATCGTCCGTTAAGATGGCCTCCCCCTCGTCCAGCCCGTCCTCCTGCGCTTCCTCTGGCTCCACAGGCGTGTCCATCAGGCCGATGTCCCGGTAGTAAATCCAGATGTCCTGCTCGGCAGTGCGGGAATATTTCTGCGACTTTTCTCCCACCACGATCTTCTCAATAAACAATCGCAGAATTTCCGGTGTGAGCTCCGTAATATCGCTGTAGCGCTTGGCCTTGTCAATAAACTGCGCCACATTGGTCAGCGAGTTCCGGAGATGTTCCAGCCGTTGCTCCAGCTTTGGGAGCCTATTCCTGAGTTCCGCCTGTTCTGTGGTATACTCCGAGGAGAGCAGCCGGAAGTGTTCGTTCGGGATGCGTCCCAGCACATTGTCCTCGTAGAGTCGCTTGAACAGGGCAGTGAGCTCGCCGTCCCGCCGCTTGGCGGCGTCGATTTCCCGTTGGATGCGGGTAATCTCCTGCCGGGTTTCGGCGGTGTTCTTGCGGGTGATATGCTCGACAAAGAGCTTTTCCTTCTGCCGGGCATAGTGGGTTACCCGTTTCAGATCGTCCAGCACAATAGTTTTGAGCTGTGTTTCCCGGATGTAGTGGGCGCTACATTCCTCTTTGCCGCGTTTTTTGTAGGTGGAGCACATGAAATTGTTCTGCGTTTCCTTCATGGTATGCGCCCTGTGCAGCACCAAAGTACCGCCGCAGTCTGCGCAGAACACCATTCCAGAAAAAAGATTCGGCATATCCATCTGCTTTGGCGGACGCTTCTTATGCTTCCGGATATCCTGCACGATATCCCACAGCTCCTGAGAAATGAGCGGTTCATGGGTGTTCTCGAATTTCAGCCATTCAGATTCCGGGCGCTCAATCTGCTTCTTGTTCTTGTAGGATACGGTGGTGTAACGCATGTTGACGGTGTGCCCGAGGTAGGAAATGTCACCAAGAATACTTGCTATGGTTGTGTCACTCCAGTTATACGGCCTTTCCGTATCCAGATTCACCAGTGCCACACCGGTCTGTCGGTAATAGTAATTGGTGGGTGTCAGAACCTGTTCCGCTTTCAGTTGCTTGGCGATCTGGCTGGGGCCTCTGCCCTCGGCACAGAGCCGGAAAATATGCCGCACAACGTCCGCCGTCTGCTCGTCGGGGACAATCTGCTTGGGGTTATTCTCGCTTTTGCTGTAGCCGTAGGGCGGTTTGGTGCCGATCCGCTCCCCGCGTTCCGCCTGTGCCTTTTTCACTGCCCGGATTTTCCGACTGGTATCCTTGGCGTAAAAATCGTTAAATAAGTTAACAAACGGGGTAAAGTCGTTGTCGCCGTACAGGCTGTCCACGTTGTTGTTGACGGCGATAAAGCGGACGCCATAGCTGGGGAAAATCATTTCCGTATACTGTCCCACCAGCAGATAATCCCTGCCGAGCCGTGACATATCCTTGACGATGAGCGTGGAGACCTGATCGCTTTCCACCAGCTCCATCACCTCCTTCCATGCCGGACGGTTGAAGTTGGTGCCCGAATAACCGTCGTCGTACAGAAACTTGGTGTTGGTAAAACCGTTGTCCTCCGCGTACTTCTCCAGCATCATGCGCTGGTTTTGGATGCTGTTGGACTCTCCCTCGCGCTCGTCCTCCTGACTGAGCCTGCCATATAAAATCGTATATTTCTCTTGGTTTGCCATTTTAAAAATCCTCCTTTTCCTGCGGCAAACCGAATACGGTACCACACATCATACCGTATCGACTGCCGCAAGTCTATTGATTTCAGGCGAAATGTGTACCATTTTTAAGCTCTGCGTCGATCAGGGCAAGCATTTTGTCCGTGGGGGTATTCCCTGTCGCGGGGAGTACCGACCGGATGCGGAACCGCCGACCCTCAATGCACATGGAGCGGACGGTTGTGGTCTGGTTTTTTCCAAAGAAAACGGTGGCGTCCTCAAAGCAGGGAGCGCATTTTCCGTCCACGACTTCGTCCCATTCCACCTCTGTGGTTTCATAAGCGCCGAGAACACCGGTTTCCAGATAGTGCCGGGCGATCATTTTTTCTCTGTCCATAGGATTCCTCTTTCTCCCCATAGGGGGCTACATTGTCATATCCATTTCCTGTTCCTGCTCGCTCTGGAGCCTGTGTCCCTGTGCCAGCTTTTTCAGCGTTTCCCGCTGACGCTGCTTGCTGTCCGTCCATGTGGGAGGTGCAAGGGGAGGCGGTACATCACCCACATTCTCCAGGTTTTTACCGAGAGAGAGCAATTTCTCAGTGAAGTGCCCGGCCTGCTCCAGCTGTCCCAGCCAGCCTTCGGGTGGCTCCGGTGTCAGGGGGATAAAGCCATGCTGGGCGCGGTAGGCAAACAATTGCTCCAGATTTTCCTTGAGATAGGTTTCATCGTGAAGCTTGTTATCGCGGCACTTCATCCCATTCGGACAGGTATAGGTGATATATTTCCGGCTGTCGCTCCACTGCACCTTGTAGCCTTCGTACTCCATGTTCTGAATAAAACTCTCCCTGTCCGGGCTGTACAGCAGGGCGTCCTCGATGGCTTTGATAAGCGTAAACTTCCAGCTCTCGCCGCGCTCGGCGGCGCGGTATTCTCCCGCCAGCGCGCGTTTTTTCTTCTGACCCTTGTGATAACTCTCCAATACCGGCTGGCCATGCGCCAGACAGATTTCATCATTAATCTTTCGGTGCAGTACCAGATCATCGTGATTCTGATGCAACTTCTTCCCCGTTTTAAAGCTGACCGAGTTGACCAGCAGGTGGTTGTGGAGATTATCGGTGTCGCAGTGGGTGGCTACCAGCACCTCATAATCAGGAAACTGCCGGGCGGCAAACTCCAGACCGATCTGGTGAACCTCCTGCGGTGTCAGGTTGCTATCCTCGGTAAACGACTGGACAAACTGGAAAAACTGCCGCTTGTCGGTTTTCCGGTACTGCTGCTTGGTGGTCATCATCTCAAGATAAGAGGTGTAGGCATTGCAGTTAAACCCGGATACCAAGCTCTGCCCTTCATGGGTGGTTTTTCTCTTGTTGATGGCGTAGAGAATGGTGCCCAGCAGCGCTCCCTTGGTCTGCTTCTGATTTTTGATTGGGGTGAAGGTGGCCATCACAGCACCTCCGTCAGTTTGCGAAGCTCACTGTGGATGTCCGCAAGGGTTTCCTCGAACTCGTTCAGCTGAACAGCCTGTACCTTTCCCATGTTGCAGAGAATCATCAGTTGGTTGAGATTTCTGCCCAGAGCTTTTAGCTCGCGTACCATTTCCGGCAGACTATCGATGACGATGATTTTCCGGTTTAGCGCCGTGTCTATCATAAATTCCGAGGCCGTCCGGCCCGCTCGTTTTGCCCTGCCGAGAATCGCCGACTTTTCCTGCGGTGTCATTCGGATATTGAATCGTTCGCTTTTCATGGCTCATGCGCTCCTTTCGTTCCACGGGGTGTGGGGCAGCGCCCCGCTTTTTATGCGGTCGGCGTACAGCCGAACGCTATGCTTGCCCCTCCCAACGGGAGGGTTTTCATATTGTGCATCGGACTCACCTCCTGCGCGATAATGAATTGAAATTTGAAATATTCCATTCACTGTGATATCATTATCGTACAGACAAAATCCGGAGTACACAGGGAAGCGCAAATGATGAATTTTTCCGAAATTCGATTATTTGCAGAAAGGTGAAAAGCATGGCGCAGTATCCACACATCCGCGTCTTTTACGGCAGCGACGGACTTGTCCATTTCATGCCGTTTGCCGACTCCGAGCATAACGGGCAGTACGCGGAAAAGCATATCGGGCAGGGCTTGATAGATTTTGTCGAACTGGATTTGAGCAAATACCGGCTGTGGCTGGAGGCGGCAAAGAGCATTCCGCTTACGACGCAACATTATCAAAAAGTCAGAGACGCCGTTTATGACGCGGCGGAGACACTCAAGCACAAGCACAGCTATGTGTTCTTCTTCCTTGTGGGGCTGCTCAACAACATTGTGAACACGCCCATCTACTACAAGGACGATATCGATGCCGAACGTCTCAAGCAGCTTGCCGTTTGCCTGGAGGAGTTGGGACGTGTTATTGAATTGCAGGAGATTTTCCGGGAAGCGGTGGATATGTGCCTGAACAAAGAAAACCGCCCAGACAAAATTATGTCCGAGCGGTTATGTGAGTTTATGGTGGGGCATCCCGAGTTCGGGAGTGCCGCGGTGAAGATGCAGTATGCACTGCTGCCAAAAAAGAAGGGCAAGGTGGATATCGATACCTTGCGGGATATCCACGACTGGAAGCTAACCGAGCTGGACGACCTGCTGGAGATCATGCATCAGGACGGCGAGGGCGTGAGCCTGATGCCCTATTACCTGATCGAGTATCTGGACGAGATGCTGTTCTTTGAATTTACCGAGATGTTGAAAAACGGGCAGTATGTGAAGCGATGTAAGCTCTGCGGTCGGTATTTCGTGCTGGTTGATAAACGCAAGCGTGATTTCTGCGACCGACCCTACAAGGGCAAGCGAACCTGCAAACAGGTTGGAGCCAAGCTGTTCTTTGAAAAAGGAATTGAGGCCGATGCCTTTTTGCAGCAATACCTCACCGAGTACAACAAGGTTTATTCCCGCCGATACCGGGCGGCGGGAAAATATGACGGAGAACACAGCGGCAGGGATTTGACGGAAGAGCAGTTCAAGGCTTGGTCTGCCGCCGCCAGTCAGGCCCGGCGGAAGTATGTGGAGGGAAAAATCTTCGGCGAGGAAATGCTGGCGAGGATCCGGTTGGATTGAAGTCAGAGAAAAACGGAAGTAAAATTTACCACAACCGTTGTCATCCGCTATAGCATACGCTATAATATAGGAAGTGGAGGTGGAATTCAATGACCATCGATGTAATCCTGAAATCCATACGAAAAGAACTGAATATATCCCAGGAACAGCTGGCTCGTGATTTGAACATAAGTTATACAACGCTGAACCGCTGGGAGAATAACCGCTCCAAACCGAGCCGGTTGGCATATATGCGGGTTAAAGATTATTGCATCCAAAAAGATTTGTCAAAAGACATGATTGCAGAGCTGGATCGCTTGTAAAAATGGGAGGAATAAAAACAATGACTGACAATAGGAAAGAACAAGAGAGAGCAGAACTGCATCGTACCATATGGAATATTGCCAATGACCTGCGCGGAAGCGTAGATGGCTGGGACTTTAAGCAGTATGTCTTAGGGATGCTGTTCTATCGTTACATTTCAGAAAATTTGGCACATTACATTAATAAAGATGAAATTGAAGCAGGGAATGCTGATTTTGATTACGCAAAAATTACTGACGAAGAGGCCGAGCAAGCTCGTGAGGATATGGTAAAAACCAAAGGCTTTTTTATCTTGCCAAGTGAGCTTTTTGAAAATGTGCGAAAAAAGGCCAATAAGGATGAAAACCTTAATGAAACGCTCGAAAAAGTATTCAAAAATATAGAAGCCTCTGCGCAGGGCACACCCAGCGAAAAGAATTTCAAAGGGCTTTTTGATGACATTGACGTAAACAGCAATAAGCTTGGGGGGACGGTTGCACAACGCAACGCAAGGCTTGTGAAGCTTATGAACGGCATTGCTGATATGAAACTTGGCAGTTATAAGGACAATACCATTGATGCATTCGGCGAGGCATATGAATATTTGATGGGAATGTATGCCTCTAATGCCGGAAAAAGCGGCGGCGAATATTTTACGCCTCAAGAAGTTTCGGAACTTCTGACTCGTCTGGCGTTGGGAGATAGAAAACAAGTAAACAAGGTCTACGACCCAGCTTGCGGTTCAGGATCGTTACTTTTAAAATCCACGCAGATTATTGGTAAAGATAATGTGCGTCTTGGATTTTTTGGTCAGGAAATTAATATCACTACATACAATTTATGCCGAATCAATATGTTTTTGCATGATATTGATTATGATAAATTTAGTATTGGCCATGGCGATACATTAGCAGATCCGCTTCATTGGGATGACGAACCGTTTGAGGTAATTGTTTCAAATCCACCCTATTCGATCAAATGGGCTGGTGACGAAAATCCTCTGCTTATCAATGATCCTCGTTTTGCTCCTGCGGGAGTGCTGGCCCCAAAATCAAAAGCAGACCTTGCGTTTATCATGCATAGTCTTTCATGGCTTGCCATTGATGGCACTGCGGCAATTGTTTGCTTTCCGGGAATTCTGTACCGTAGCGGAGCAGAAAAAAAGATTCGCCAGTATTTGATTGATAACAATTTTATAGATTGCATTATTCAGTTGCCAAGTAATCTGTTTTTCGGAACCAGCATAGCCACATGTGTCATGGTATTAAAAAAGTCCAAAGCCGAAAACTCGACGCTCTTTATAGATGCTTCAGAGGAATACGTAAAGATTACAAACAATAACAAGCTTACACAGAAAAACATTGATAACATAGTTGAAGTTTTTAAAGCTCGCCAAGAGGAAGACCACTTTAGCTGCTTGGTACCGAATAGCCAAATTGCTGAGCAGGACTATAACCTTTCGGTTTCTACCTACGTTCAGAAGGAGGAGAAGCGGGAGGTTATCGATATAGCCACTCTGAATGCTGAAATCGAGCACATCGTAGCTCGTGAAAATGTGCTACGACGTGAAATTGATGCCATTATCGCAGAGATTGAGGGTGCCCAGTAATGCGATTGTCTGAAGTGTTGTCCAAACCTCCGACACTTGAGTTCAAGCAAGTGGAAGGATTTCTTAAAGAAAAAAGACTTGCAGCGGGCAAGCAGCAAAAAATACAAGTGGGCAGAATTGCATTAAATTACTTTTGTAAGCATTGTGCTGACGTTCGTACTTTTTGCTCAGCAGAAGAAATTTATTGCATTGGGGTAAATGAGCCTCTTGTAAGCATTGATTGCGTTCTCACTTGCCATTGCGGTGCTTCCGTGCAAATTTGGTTTTTGGTGGACTGCGAAGGAGAGATAAGCGGACGCGCACCTGAAGTTCGTATATTAAAGCGTACGGAAAAATTGTCACCTGATGCTTTATTAAATACAGAACAGTACGGTGAGTTTTCAGAGCTTTTGGAAAAGGCGCAGCGAGCTCATCGTGAACGACTTGGCGCCGGTGCTGTAGTGTATCTGCGTAAAATTTTTGAAAAAATTACTCAACAAACTGCAACAGCCGCAAGAATATCTTGTTCTTATGATAATGGTAAACGAAAACCATTTAGAAACCTGCTTGAAGAAGTAGATAGGCAATGCTCAATTATCCCACGTGAGTTTTCTGCGAATGGCTATAGGTTGTTTGGTGAGCTAAGTGAAATAATACATGGTGAATATAACGAGGAATTAGCATTGCAAAAGTATGATTCCTTATATAGGCTTATTGTCGGAATTCTTGATAATGTAAAGATTAACAAAGAACTGATGACGGCGATTGGTTCTTTAGGTTGGGATAATGATGGAGGTGAGCAGTGATGACCAAGCTCGAACAGCTCATAAAAGAGCTTTGCCCTAATGGGGTGGAGTATGTACCGTTAAAAGCGATAGCACAGATTGGAACTGGCAGTAGTGATCGTATTAACGCAAATGAAGATGGAGAGTATCCGTTTTATGTGCGCTCAAAAACGGTTTTACGTAGTAATATATATCTTTTTGATGAAGAATCCATAGTGATACCTGGAGAAGGTGGCATAGGTGAAATATTTCATTATGTCAATGGAAAATATGATTTGCATCAAAGAGCATATCGTATTCACTTTATTAGTGATAAAGTGAATACAAAATATGGATATTATTATCTTGCTGAACATTTTAAGAAATTTATTATGATGAAAGCAGTAAGTGCAACGGTAACATCCATCCGAAAACCAATGATTGAAAACTTTTTACTTCCTCTTCCACCACTAACAATTCAGCGGGAGATTGTTCTGATTTTGGACAATTTTACAGAGCTTACAGCAGAGCTTACAGCAGAGCTTACAGCAAGAAAAAAGCAGTACGAATATTATCGGGACAAGTTGCTGACATTTGGGGATGAGGTGCCGAGGGTGGCATTAGGGGATGTTTGTGTAAAAACAAGGAACATAACTTGGAAAGACACAGACGGTGAGTATTACTATATTGACCTAACGTCCGTGGATAGAGAAACAAATGAGATTCGCCCAGAACAAATTATCAACGCCCATAACGCACCAAGCCGAGCGCAACAGATTATCCAGACAAATGATGTTTTATTTGCAACAACGCGGCCAACGTTACAGAGGTACTGCTTTGTGCCTGAACAATATGATGGGCAAATATGTAGTACTGGGTATTGCATATTAAGGGCAAATCCTGAAATGATTATGCCAAAATTTCTCTATTACACAATCTCAACAAAAAATTTCGGCATATATGTTGAGAACAATCAAAAAGGTGCGAGTTATCCTGCAATAACAGATTCTCGGGTGAAAAAATATAGATTTCCTTTACCATCACTTAAAGAACAAGCCCGAATTGTGGAGGTACTCGACCGCTTTGACAAACTTTGCAATGACATTAGCGAAGGCCTGCCCGCCGAAATTGAGGCAAGACGCAAGCAATATGAATACTACCGTGACAAACTACTCACGTTTAAGGAGGCCGGGGCATGAATCAGTACAATATAGTTGCGACAGACAATGAGTCAACCGTTCTCGCGGAATATACCCCGATATCCCATCGTGAGGATTCTTATCAATCGGAGGCTCAGTTGGAACGGGATTTTATCAAGCAGCTTCAGGAACAGCAGTATGAGTATATCCAGATTGACAGTGAGGACGAGTTGATAGCAAACCTTCGCCGCCAGCTGGAAAAGCTGAACGATTATGCCTTCACCGATACAGAATGGGACTGGTTTTTCAAAAAATGTATTTCCGGTGCCAATGACGGCATTGTTGAGAAAACCCGCCGCATTCAGACTGACCATGTCCAAATTTTGAAGCGGGACGATGGAACCACCAAGAACATTTATCTGATTGATAAAAAGTGTATCCACAACAATCGTTTGCAGGTACTTAACCAGTACGAAGAGCCAAACGGAACGTATTCTTCACGCTATGACGTAACCATTCTTGTAAACGGACTGCCGTTGGTACACGTCGAGCTGAAAAGGCGCGGCGTAGCCATCCGGGAAGCTTTTAATCAAATCAAACGCTATCAGCGGGACAGCTTTTGGGTATCTTCCGGGTTGTTTGAATATGTGCAGATTTTTGTGATCAGCAATGGTACCCACACCAAATATTACAGCAACACCACTCGCAGCCAGCATATTAAGGAAGCGGATGAAAACAATCGGCAAAACCGAAAAAAGACAAGCAACAGTTTTGAGTTTACAAGCTTTTGGGCGGATTCAACCAATAAGATTATTGCTGACTTGAAGGACTTTACCAAAACCTTTTTTGCGAAGCATACAATCCTCAATATCCTTACCCGCTATTGCGTCTTTACGTCAGAAGATTTGCTGCTTGTCATGCGGCCTTATCAAATTGCCGCAACCGAAAGGATTTTAAATCGCATTGCTATTGCAACGAACTATAAAAAATACGGCACAATCGAAGGCGGTGGATATATTTGGCACACCACTGGCAGTGGCAAAACCTTGACAAGCTTTAAAACGGCGCAGCTTGCCAGTGGTCTATCCTATATTGATAAGGTGCTGTTCGTGGTTGACCGCAAGGATTTGGACTACCAGACCATGAAGGAATATGACCGCTTTGAAAAGGGAGCCGCAAACAGCAATACTTCCACCAGAATCCTCCAAAAGCAGTTGGAAAGCAACGACGCTCGCATTATTATTACAACGATACAAAAGCTGGATAAGTTTATTACAAACAATAAGACCCACGATGTTTACAAAAAGCATATTGTGATTATTTTTGACGAATGCCATCGTTCGCAGTTCGGCGATATGCATCGCCGTATTACGAAGGCGTTCCAAAAATATCATTTGTTTGGATTTACCGGAACCCCCATTTTTGCGGTAAATGCAGGTTCCGGCGGTGATCCTACGCTCAAAACAACTCCGCAGACTTTTGGAGATAAACTCCATACCTATACCATTGTGGATGCTATCAACGATGGGAATGTCTTGCCTTTCCGCATCGACTACATCAACACAATTAAAATGGCGTCAGATATCAAGGATGAGCAGGTTCGTGCGATTGATGTGGAAAAAGCTTTAGCTGCGCCTGAACGTGTACGAGAGATTGCCAAATATATTCTTGAGCATTTTGAGCAGAAAACAAAACGCAACGAAAACCGCTCATTTTATGAGTATAGGGTGATTCAAAATGTCAAGGAAATGGCAAAGTCCAAAAACAACACTGTAAGCGAAGAAAAGATCACAAAGCAAGTCAATGGATTTAACTCGATTTTCGCTGTTGCTTCAATTCCTATGGCGATGAAGTACTACAATGAGTTTAAAAAGCAAATGGAGGAAACAGGGAAACGCCTGACTATTGCCACTATTTTTAGCTATACGCCAAATGAAGAAGATCCCGACGAGGATTTTGACAATGACAAACTTGATAAAACCAGCCGAGACTTTCTTGAATTGGCAATTGCTGATTATAATGAGACCTTCAACGTCAATTATGATACCTCTGCCGACAAGTTTCAAAACTACTACAAAGACGTATCCCTGCGGATGAAAAATCGTGAAATTGATTTATTGATCGTTGTCAATATGTTCCTTACAGGGTTTGACGCAACGACGTTGAACACTCTATGGGTGGATAAAAATTTGCGCCAGCATGGGTTGATTCAGGCGTTCAGCCGTACGAATCGTATACTCAACAGCGTTAAAACCTTCGGGAATATTGTCTGTTTTCGTGATTTGAAACAAGCCACCGATGATGCTATTGCTCTTTTTGGAGACAAAGAAGCCGGCGGTATTGTCTTGTTGAAAACCTATGCGGACTATTACAACGGATACGAGGAAAACGGCAAACATAAACTGGGATATGTGGAACTCATACAAACGCTATTATCCACTTATCCCTTAGGTACTGCCATTGTCGGAGAGGACGAACAGAAGAATTTCATTCGTCTTTTTGGAGCCATTCTGCGGATTAAAAACATACTGACTTCCTTTGACGATTTTGCCGGAAATGAAATTTTATCCGTCCGGGATTTTCAAGATTACCAAAGCGTTTATCTGGACTTGTATCAGAGCTTTGGCAAGCGAACGGATTCAGAAAAAGAGAATATCAATGACGACATTGTCTTTGAAATTGAACTGGTAAAACAGATTGAGGTCAATATCGATTACATTCTCATGCTGGTTGCAAAATATCATAAATCCAATTGCACTGACAAAAGTTTACTTATTGACATACGGAAGGCGGTTGATTCCAGCATTGAGCTTCGGAGCAAGAAGGGACTTATAGAAGAATTTATTTCTCGAATTAACATTCAAAGTAATGTAGATCAAGATTGGGGGTCTTTTGTTCTTGCGCAAAAGGAAGCAGACTTGACGGCACTTATTGAAGAGGAAAAACTAAAACCTGAAGAAACATACCAGTTTATCGAAAACGCATTCCATGATGGCATGCTTAAAACTACAGGCACGGATATTGATAGAATTTTGCCTCCAGTTTCTCGGTTTGCCAGAAAAAACAACCGTACAGAAAAAAAGCAAGGCGTTATCGAAAAATTATTGGCATTCTTTGAAAAATATCGTGGATTGTAATTGGTTTGTATGGATTACAAAAGTGCCCTATTTCTCTTATTGTATAGAAATAGGGCGCTTTTTCCGTATTCAGTTTGCCTTATGGGGTGGGGTCACAATTTATCCTTGTGGCTTCCCGCCATTTGGCCGGCGGTCTTTTTTTATCCGAAGAACTTGTTGTGTATGGCCTGAACCGCCAAATCGGCGTGATTTTTTTCGATCAGAACGGAGACCTTGATTTCAGAGGTTGAGATCATCTGTATGTTAATCTTCGCGTCATAAAGCGCCTCAAACATGAGCGCCGCAATGCCGGAAGCGCTCATCATCCCCGCGCCGACAATACTGACCTTGGACACGTTGGTATCCACGTTGATATGGTCAAAGCCGATGGATTCCCGCACCTCGTCCAAGACG
>DIRC01000022.1:0-24632 GCA_002427465.1 Clostridiales bacterium UBA5446
AGACGCTTGGCGGCGGGGGTGCAGAAGATGGCTGCCGCCGCAAGCAGCGCTCCGTAACTGCCGAGGTAATACAGATCCGGCCCTGAAACAAGGCCGCCGGTGCTCAGGCCGAACATCGCGCCCATGTATGTCCCCACCTCCGCCAGCGTATCGAGCTGGAAAATCACCCAGCCGACCATGACGATGAAAATAGTATAGATATGCCGGACAACAGCCGGCCATTTTCCCATGCGCCTGAGCAAAAAGGCTTTCTCCAGGATGAGAAAAACCGAATAATACAGCCCCCAGAGAAGGAAAGTCCAGTTTGCGCCATGCCAGATGCCGGTGAGAGCCCAAACAATGACAATGTTCACCAGCTGACGGCGCAGGCCATGGCGGTTCCCGCCCAGGGGAATATAGACGTAGTCCCGGAACCAGGTGCCCAGACTGATATGCCATCTGCGCCAGAACTCCGTGATGCTTTTGGAAATGTAAGGATAATCGAAGTTTTCAAGAAATTCGAATCCAATCATGCGGCCGAGGCCGATCGCCATATCGGAATAGCCGGAAAAATCAAAATAGATTTGGAACGTAAACGCGGCTAACCCCAGCCATGCGCCGACAAGGGTCAGCTCGGAAGCGCCCATTGCGGCGTAAGTATCCCAAAGAAGGCCCACATTATTGGCAATCAAAACCTTTTTTGCCAGGCCTATGACAAAGCGGCGGACGCCGGAGGCAAACTGCGCGGCGCTTTCAGACCGAAAAGTCAGCTGGTCGGCCACGTCCTTATAACGCAAAATCGGGCCGGCGATCAGCTGGGGGAAGAGGGCGACAAAAGTGCCGAAGCTGATGAAGCTTTTCTGGATGTCGGCGTCACCCCTGTAGAGGTCGATAGGATAGGACATGGTCTGGAAAGTATAAAAGGAAATTCCGATGGGCAGGCTGATGCCAAGAGGGGGGAGGCTGATAAAAGGCAGCAGGCTGAGGGTCTCGGCAATCAGGTCATAATATTTAAAAAAGCCAAGCAACGCAAGGTTGATGACGATATTTACGGTGAGGATCAGCCTGGCTTTTTTATCGTTTTCGCGGAATCTGTCAATGAGAAGGCCGTTCACATAGTTAATTGTGATAGAAAAGAGCATTAAAAGTAGGTAAACAGGTTCACCCCAGCCATAAAACACCATGTTTACGACAAAAAGTACGGGATTGCGCCATTTCACCGGAGAAATATAATAGATTGCCAGCACCACAGGCAGATATTTGAACATGAACAATATGCTGGAAAAGACCATGAGACCGAGTCCTCCGAATTATTGGCATAAAGGATTTCAACACAGTTTAAGATTATATATCAAATGGGCCTTAAATTAAACAGCCTATTTTTTTTTCGTCGAAAAAGAGCCCAGCGGGTTCGCGGCCGCAGCGATGCGAAGCTCCGAATTGTCCACATGGGTGTATATCTGTGTGGTGTTCAGATGCTCATGGCCCAGAACTTCCTGAAGCGTGCGCACATCGACGCCATTCTGGAGCATCAGCGTGGCCGCCGTGTGCCGCAGCTTATGCGGGGAATACTTGCTCGCGTCCAGCCCGGCTTTTAGCAGGTTTTTTTTGACCATGATCTGAACGCTGTCGCAGCTGATCCTTTTTTTACGGTTTGAGACAAACATCGCCGGGCAGTCCCGAGGCGCCATCATTCGGCGGGCGGGGATATACGCGTTTATCGCCTGGACACAGGCGTCATTCAGATAAACGACTCGTTCCTTGCCGCCTTTGCCCATAATGCGGATGTGGTCGGCGGCAATATCGGCAACATTAAGGCCGACAAGCTCCGATATGCGCAGCCCGCAGTTTAAAAAAAGCGTCAGGATGCAGTAATCCCGCTCCATATTGGCCCCGTCTACAGCGGAAAGCAGCCGTTGGCTTTCTTCCAGGGAGAGGTAGCGCGGCAGGGACTTGGGCAATTTCGGGGAATCCAGATCGGCCACAGGGTTGTCCTTAAGCAGCTTCGCTTTGACAGTCAAATACTTATAAAAGCTGCGTATCACAGCCACTTTTCGCGCCCTGGAGGCTGCCGACAGGCCATACCGGGGGCTGCGGCTGTTTTCATGCTTAACCCGATCCCGTGCCAGAAATGTCAGATATGCATAAACCTCGCTGAGGGTTACAGCGCCGACAAAGGCAACGTCCACATCCATGATTGAGATATCGTCCAGCTCGGTCTTGCGTGGGACGATTCCGCGTTCAATTTTAAGAAATCTGAAAAAATTGCGCAAATCCAAAAAGTATTCGTCAATAGTGGCCTGAGAATGTCCTTTTATGGTTTCGTGATAGTTCAGGAAGCTGCGCAGAACTTCCGGGGATTCAGTTCTATAGTCCATAAAAAATTCCTCCCACGCCTGATATTCTAAACGAGGGGGGCGCTGCGTGTCAATTGGAACATTGCCCAAAAATTCGGCAAAATAAAGATTTTGCCGAATTAGGGGTAGGGGTCAGCTCTCAAAAAGCGGGATGGCGGACCCGATATCAAAAATCGGCCGCTCCGAGAGAAAAACCGGGGAAACCGCTTTTTCGGAAAGATAATTCAGGATCGCGGTTTCATCCGGATGACCATGCAGCCTTCCGGTGAATGCCAGCTCATGCCTGGAAAGCTTGAACGTACTGCCGCCGATGAAACCACAGTCAAAGCCGTCCAGAACAATATGTCCGGGGCTGATCAGCAGCGCGTCAATTCCAAATTTCGCCGCGGCTCTGCAAATGCCGGCGTCGGAGGTTATGATGGCACGCTCATTGATAACGCATACAGCGCATTTGGCATATCCCTGGTTGACCGTGATGATTTTTCTTCCGCTGAGATTTTCTAAAACCGCCCGATCCGTGTAAAGCGGATTATGGATCAGCGCATCGTCCAAAATACATCCGTTAAGTCCCGAATCCGCCGGATATTCGGCGCCCTGGGCCGCGGCGGCCAGTTTAATTTCAAGCCCCTCAATAGTTAATAAATTAACAAAAGTATACCTCTCGGCCACAAGCAGGTTATCGCCCATATGGATTACGGAAAGATCGGCATGGCCGCCCAGCCTGGGGTCCACATCAGGATTATCCGGAATCCAAAGTACCTCTATCCCCCGGCATTTCAGAGGGGCTTCCAGCCTGCTCCGGTATCGCTCCCCGATTAAAATTCGGGTTACCTTCCCTTTCGGAAGATGCGGAGTTTTGATGACATGCGAAGCATTCATGACAGGGCGGCGGCAATGGCTTCCCGGACGTTCTTGACGCTGATCAGGGTCAGCTTGTCCGGCTTATGAATATCGCCTTTCACGTGGGCGGGGATCAGGCAGCGCCTGAAGCCCAGCCGGGCAATTTCGGAAAGCCGATGGTTCAAGGCGTTGACCGAGCGCACTTCCCCGGACAGGCCAACTTCACCGATGGCGGCTAGATCAAATCCGACGGGGATATCCTTATGGCTGGAGGCAATGGCCAGGATTGTGGCCAGATCCGCCGCCGTATCGTCCACCTCCAGACCGCCGACCACATTGATGTATGAATCGCAGCCGGAAACGCCCAGGCCGCCGCGCTTTTCCAAAACCGCCAGCAGGAGCATGGCGCGGTTATATTCGATGCCGTTGGAGTTGCGGCGCGGCGCGGCAAATCCGGATTTTGTGACCAGGGCCTGAATCTCCGCCAGAATTGGGCGGCTGCCTTCCATCACACAGGTCACACAGGTGCCCGGGGTATTTTCCGGGCGGCCCGATAAGAGCATTTCCGAGGGGTTTGGCACCTCCCGCAGTCCGCTGTCGGCCATCTCAAACACGCCGATCTCATTGGTGGAGCCAAAACGGTTTTTTGCTGCCCGGAGAATCCGGTAGCTCATGCTCTGTTCCCCTTCAAAATAAAGGACGCAGTCCACCATATGCTCCAGTACCTTCGGGCCGGCGATGCTGCCTTCCTTGTTGATGTGGCCCACGACAAAGGCTGTGAATCCGCCGGTTTTTGCTTGCCGCATCACCGCCATGGTACATTCCCGCACCTGGCTGATGCTTCCGGGGGCCGCGGAAACGTCGCCGTCAAACATGGTCTGTATCGAGTCGATGATCACAATCGTCGGCTCGAGCCGGTCAATTGCCGCGGTGATTTCCGCCAGCTCAGTCTCTGCCAGCACATAGATTTCCCCCTGGGATACGCCCAGACGCTGGGCGCGCATCTTCAGCTGGCGGCGGCTTTCCTCGCCGGTCACATACAAAATTCGTTCACGGGAGCCCACAAGGCCGCAGAGCTGGAGAAGAAGCGTGGACTTCCCCACCCCGGGCGCGCCGCCCACAAGAACGATGGAGCCGCGCACGGCTCCTCCGCCAAGCACGCGGTCAAGCTCGCCGACGCCCGTGAAAAACCGGATCTCCTCCTGCGTATCCAGCTGAGAGATCAGTTTCGGCGCATTGCTGCCCAGAGGTTTTGTAGTGCCCTTGCCCTTGCCCGCTGCGGCCGCGGCCGCAGCGGCGGGGGGCGCTTCGGTTATGGTGTTCCACGCGCCGCAGGCCAGACATTTTCCGGACCATTTAGCGGTTTCATTTCCGCATTCCGTGCAGAAAAACAGGGTTTTTTGTTTCATCAGATCATCCCGTCAGACTGCGCTGCGTATTGGCAAGTGGCGGCCAGCAGCACAGCGGATATTTTGATTTGGTAGCTTTCCTCGGTCAGAAGCCGCGCCTCCCGCGCGTTTGACAAAAAGCCGCATTCCACAAGTATGGCGGTGCAGTTGGCATTGCGCATCAGATAGATATTGTCCGGCACCGGCGCTGCTACACGGCGGTTATCGGGACACAGGGATTGGCACAGCAGTTCGTGGGCCAGCTTTGCAAAGTCCTCGCTTCCGCCGGTTTCCGCATAAAGTACCTGACAGCCTGAGGGACGGCGATCCGGGAAGCAGTTTTGATGTATGCTGATCAGCAGGGCTTCCGGGTATGAATTGATCAGGGCAAGCCTCGCCCGCTGATCTGCCGCTTTCCGCCTGGCCGTGGTGTTCGCCTCCTCCGGATACGCAATCTCCTCGGTGGCCCGCGTCATCACGGTGGGTATGCCGTACAATCCCGCCAGGGCGTCCAGCCGCAGGGAAATATCCAGATTGATTTTGCTCTCCAGCAGGCCTTCGGCTGTCTGGGCGCCGCCGTCCTCGCCGCCGTGGCCCGGGTCGATGATCATGACCGCCCGGTCATATTTGGACAGGGCTTCGGCAGTCCCGCCGCCGGTTTTGCCGCCGCTGCGCAGGTACAGCAGGCTCAACAGCACCAAAGCCAGCGCCAAAAGAAGCGCCGGCAGTCTTTTTAAGCGAATCGCAACAAACACGCACATCCCTCCTGATGATATATGGATATGCGTGGCTGCGGCTTTTCAATCATGCTTTCAGGAATAATTCCAGACGGTCAAGCCCCTCTTTGATATTTTCCATGGATGTAGCGTAAGTCCAGCGAACAAAGTTTGGCGAGCCGAATCCGGAACAGGGCACAACCGCCACAAGGCCTTTTTCCAAAAAAGCCAAGGCGAAATCGTCGCCGTTGCGGATCTCCTTTCCGCCCAGGGTTCTGCCGATCAGCTTTTCAATATTCATCATAACATAAAAAGCTCCGTCAGGCTTGAGGCAGCTTACGCCCTCAATGTTATTCATGCGCTCGACCAGATAGTTTCTTCTGGCTTCAAAGGCCTGACGCATGTGTTCGACGCTGTCTTGCGGGCCACTCAGGGCTTCTGCCGCCGCCCACTGGCTGATGGTGGAGGGCGCACCCGTCGAATGGCTGAGGTAATTGGACATGGCCTTCACCAACTCAGGGTTCGCGGCGGCATAGCCAATCCGCCAGCCCGTCATGGCGTATGACTTTGAAACGCCGTTAATGAGTATCGTGCGCTCCCTGACTGCTTCGCCCAGGGAAGCGAAGCTGGTGAATTCACGCCCGTCATAAAGAAGTTTATCGTATATCTCGTCCGCGATGACATAGAGATCGTGGCGGAGACATACCTGGGCAATTTCGGAAAGCTCTGCCTTCGTATAATACATGCCGGTGGGATTCGACGGATTGTTGAGTATGAATGCCTTGGTTTTCGGTGTGATAGCGGCCTCCAACTGGGCCGGGGTAATTTTGAAGGACTGGGATTCCGGCGCGCTGATAATGACCGGAACGCCGCCGGTTATGCCAACCATCTCGCTATAGCTGACCCAATAAGGGGCGGGAATGATGATCTCGTCCCCGGGGTCGGTCAGGATTGCAAGGGTCACATAAACGCTATGCTTGGCGCCGCTGGCGACCACGATCTGCGTATAGTCGTATTTAACGCCGCAATCGGCAAGGAGCCTGTCGGCCACGGCCTTGCGGAGCGGAATGATCCCCGCTATCGGCGTATATTTGGTTTTGCCCTCACGGATTGCCGCTATGCCGGCCTGCTTGATATTGTCGGGCGTATCGAAATCCGGTTCTCCGGCGCCGAAGCCGACCACATCGAGTCCATCCGCCTTCATCTGCTTGGCCATGGCGTCTACGGCAAGGGTAGTGGACGCCCGGACGTTCCTGGCAATTTTAGAAATCGGTTTCATGTTATCATACCTCGCCTACTATTACATCTTTTTGGTATTATATTACCCTATCCCCGACTTTGCAACAACAAATAATTGCGGGGGCAAGCCCCCGCAATTGTCAGATAATTATACAGATCAAACCGCCGCCGCCTTCGTTGATGATGCGCTGCAGGGTGTTCTGGAGTTTTCCCCGGGCGCTTTCCGGCATTCGTTTTATCTTTGTCGCCAGACCCTCCTCGGCGATGTCATAGAGGGATCTGCCGAAAATATTGGACTCCCACAGCAAATTCACATCGCCTTCAAACCCCTGTAACAGGAAGCCTATGATTTCTTCAGAGGCGGTTTCCCCGCAGAGCGCAGGCGATACCTCGGTTTCGACGTTGGCTTTTATCATATGTATCGAAGGGGCGCTCGCCTTCAGCTTAACGCCGTACCTGCCCCCGTGCCGGACAATCTTCGGCTCCTCCAGGCGCATTTCCTCCGGAGACGGCATTACTACGCCATACCCCTTTTCGCGCACGTCGCACAGCGCCTGGCTTATGCGGTCGTAATCCGCTTTGATGCCGTGAATCTCAGTCAGCAAAGCCATAAGATCCCCATCGTCTTTGATATCAAAACCGGATTGTTCGCTGATGGTTTTGTAATACAGCTCCCTCGGGATGTCGATTACGGTGGAGACAGAACCGGTTCCCATGTCCACGCGCTTGATTTCGGCGGATTGTATCCCCTCTTGGACGGCCAGGGTATCCACCACGTTGAAAGCATCCCGCACCCGGTTCATTTCGTGCACAGCCTCGGATATGCCGGAAAACAGCTCAGACTTGAGGGAATTGTCGGCCGGCAGGGCATCTACCCAGGACGGCAGGAATATGCAAAGCTCCGCTATGGGGAACTCATAAAGAGCTGCTTTGAGGATTTCATCGATATCATTGGCTTCCAGTTGGAGACAATTCGTTGTCAGACAGCTGACGCCGTATTTTTCGGAAAGCGCATCACGCAGCGCCAGGGTCTCCTGGCTGGAAGGGGTTGTGCTGTTGAGCACAAGCACAAAGGGTTTGCCGATCGCCTTCAGCTCCGATATGACCCGCTCTTCCGCCGCCACATAGTTTTCCCGCGGGATATCGCATATGGACCCGTCCGTCGTCATCACGATTCCGATGGTCGAATGCTCGGAAATGACCCTGTGGGTGCCTTCCTCCGCCGCCAGGGTCATGGTTACCTCCTCGTCAAACCAGGGGGTCGTCACCATTCTTTCCTCGCCGTCCTCAAACTGTCCGGTGGCGCCGGGCACCATATAGCCGACGCAGTCTATAAGCCGCACCGAAAAGGCAACGCCGTTAGGCAACTCCACAGATACGGCCTCTTCCGGCACGAACTTCGGCTCGGCCGTCATGATCGTTTTACCGGAGCCGGACTGGGGCAGCTCATCTTTCGCCCTTTCGCGCGCATATACGTTGTCAATATTCGGTATTACCAGCGTCTCCATAAAGCGCTTGATAAACGTGGATTTGCCGGTACGTACGGGACCCACCACGCCGAGATAGATATCGCCGGAGGTTCGGGTCGCTATATCCTGATATATTGAAGTGTTTGTCATACTTTGCCCTCTTTTCCCAATGACTCTTGCTAAACGATATGAAAAGAGGGACAAAAATATGCGCGTCAAGTTCAAGTACTTTAACGCGCATATCGGAAGTTATGGTCAGGCCATGTCGGGAATATAAAACTGTGCCGTCTGCCGGTGGACACGCGACTGCGCCGCACGGATCTTTCCGCCGAAGTGCTTGGTTATTTTATCGGCCAGAATCGGGACGATGACGTTCTCCGTACAAAAATGGTCCGCGTCGATCAGGTTGATGTTCAGCTCTTCAGCCAGAAGAAACTGGTGATATTTAATATCGGCGGAGACGAAGGTGTCGCATCCCTTGCGGAAGGCAAGTTCAAGGTCCTGCCCCCCGGAGCCGCCGCAAAGACCCATACGCCGCACCGGGCGGCCGGCGTCGTGATATCTGAGACCATTGCTGTCAAGGGCCGCGCAGGCCCGGGCAAGAAAATCCGGAAACGCCTCGGCCTCGGACAGCTCGGCAATCCGGCTGATCCGATCCTCATCGTTCAGAATCCCGGAAACCCGGCCGCCCAGCTTATGCGCCAGGGCATCGTTTACACCGCCTTCAGCGGCGTCGAGATTCGTGTGCATGCATATGGCGGATATCCCTTTTTCAATTAGGCTGATGATTTTCCGGCCGGTGGCGTCCGTCGTCAGGATGTTTTTTTGCCCATCCAAAAACAGGGGGTGATGGGCCACGATAAGCTCCGCGCCCATATACACAGCCTCTTCGATCACCGCGTCGGTGATATCAAGGGACACCAGCACTCTGGATACCTGATTTTCCGGAAATCCCGCCAGAAGCCCCACATTGTCAAAGTCCAGCTTTAGCTCCCGGGGAGCAAGTTGCCAAAGATAAGCCTCAATATCTCTTACCGTTGCCATGTTATATTCCCTCCCTTATGCTTTGCAGCCGCTGAAGCCTGCCGCCCACCCAAAGGCCATCTGTTCCGCTCCTGGCCAGGGCCAGTCCCCCGGCAGCCTTTTGGAGGACGGCTATGCGCGCGTCCAGCCAGCACGGCAACAGAGGATCGCGGTTTTCCGCCAGGACATCCTCGATAAACACAGGCCGGCGCGAAACGCCGTCCCCATGGGCGGAAATGATGGCGTATAGCCTGCCGGCATCCTCCGCCAGAACCGCGCCGTCCAGGGGGTACCCCTCCCCTGCCAGCCAGACGCATAGCTCGTCGTGCCTTGTCTGGGGCTGAAGAATAAGCCGAGTTCCGGATTTTGTCCAAGGTGCGCCGGCCAGAATGGATATGATGGTCTCGCCGCCCATTCCGGCTATGATCACGCTGTCTGCCGCCGATGCGCCGTCATACGACAATCCGTCGCATAGCACGAAACGGATCCGGCTTTCAACGCCGTGGGCTTCGGCCGAGCGCATTGCCCTCTCAAGAGGGCCGGGCCTGATGTCAGTGGCCGTAATCCGCTCCGTCTGTCCCCGCAGAGCCAGCCAAACGGGAATGTACCCATGGTCGGTGCCCACATCAACAATATGTCTGCCGGACTCGGCGGCCCGGGCAATGGCGTAAAGCCTGGGGGATAGTCTGAATTCTTTCATATATAATATATAATAAAAAGCCGGTGATTGGCCGGCTTTCTATCGAATCCTTCAGTCAGGCGCTCTGAAGGAACGCCTTAAGCTTTGAGATAAATTCATCCGGGTTTACCCCATGCGCATAGCAAGCCTGCTCGATGTTCTCTCCGCTTGCCAGGGCGCAACCCATGCAGTGCATACCGATAGACTGAAAAATGGGCATTGCCTGGGGAGCGTTTTCGATTATTTCGGAAATCAGCGTTTCCTTGGTGATTTCAAACATAGCGACCTCCTGTGCATTTCGCACATTTCTTTCTGACGGTAAGATTATCCAGAAACGAAGAAAACGATTGGGACGCCCGCCGGCATCCCAATTGTTTTCGTTCGATTACTGCCAGTCAGGCTCTGTCCTGCTGCTCCCTGATCTTCGCGAAGCACTCGCTGCAGTAGACGGGACGGTCAGACTTGGGCTCGAAAGGAACCTTCGCCTCGGCGCCGCACCCCGCGCAAACGGCGGTGAAGTACTCCCGGGGACCGCGAGCCGCGTTCTTGCGGGCATCACGGCAGGCCTTGCAGCGCTGAGGCTCATTCTGGAAACCACGCTCAGCATAAAACTCCTGCTCTCCGGCGGTAAACACGAACTCCTGTCCGCATTCCTTACACACTAGGGTTTTGTCTTCGTACATTTTGTACCCTCTCTTTTGATAGTCTTGCCTTGCGGCTATATGCGTTCAGCTCCTGCTGAAATCGCCAAGGTTGGACTCCCTCGCCAATTTACGGCGAATTCGCTGCACGGCATTATCCACAGATTTCTCCGTTCTGTCTGTCTTCTCGGCAATTTCGCGATAAGACAGTCCTTCCAAATAAAGGAAGAGAATCTGTGTTTCAAATTTTGATAAACACCGTGAAAAGGTGGAATAAAATTCTATTTCGCTCTCTCTGGCAAGAACCTTTTCCTCGGGGGTGCGCCTGAACGCTTCTGGAAATGCCGCAGCGTGAGTCTGGGCTTCGTCCGAGAGGATGTACTCTAATGACACGCCGTCATTGAGTGGAATGTGCTTTTGCCGGGATGCTGATTTAATAGCGGATTTAAGCCGGTTTCTGATACAGTGTTCCGCAAATGTTTTAAAAGATGCGCCGGAGCTGTCATCATACTGTCGTATTGCCGATAGGAGACCGAGCATACCTTCCTGAGTGAGGTCCTCACTGTCCCCCCCCGCCAGGAAATATGGGCGCGCACAAATGCGAACCAGCCTGCTATAGCGCATGGCGAGCTGTTCTTCAGCCTCGCTGTTACCGCCTGCCGCAAGCCTCTGCAGCGCCGTATCTGATAAAGTGGCATAATCTATCATAACTTTGATTATATCCTAAAAATATACAAAACCATTATATAGCAAAGCAAGTAAAAGTCAAGGGGATAAATTGATTTTCAGCATACATTAAGCAATTATTTTAATATTTTTTTGAGCAATTTCGCTAATTTTTGCAAAACACTTATAGGGTAAGCTGCTCCTGCCCGATGTATTCCAGACCAAGGTGTTCATAAGCGCGTTTTGTTACACAGCGCCCTCGGGGCGTCCTGGTCAGATATCCCCGCTGTAAAAGATATGGCTCGTAAACATCCTCAAGGGTTATGGCCTCTTCGTTTATTGTAGCTGCCAGGGTTTCGATGCCAACCGGCCCTCCCCCATAAAACTCAATGATGCTTCTCAGCATACGCCGGTCAATGGCGTCAAGCCCCTGCTGATCCACTTCCAGTCTCAGAAGAGCTTGGTTTGCAATGGACTGGGTGATGATGCCGTCACCCTTGACCTGGGCGAAGTCCCGCACGCGCCGGAGCATGCGGTTTGCGATACGCGGCGTCCCCCGTGAGCGGGAGGCGATTTCCATAGCGCCGTCCCCGCTGATCTCAACACCCAGGATACCCGCGCTGCGCCTGACGATCTGCTGAAGCTCGTCGTCCGTATACAGCTCCAGCCTGAGCGTCACGCCAAATCTGTCCCGCAGGGGCGCGGTCAACTGGCCGGAACGGGTGGTGGCGCCGATGAGTGTGAATCTCGGCAGGTCAAGCCGGATCGAATTCGCCGATGGGCCTTTGCCGATGATGATATCAATGGCATAATCCTCCATCGCGGGGTAAAGGATCTCCTCCACCGCGCGATTGAGCCTGTGTATTTCGTCGACGAACAGAATGTCGTTTTCCTGAAGATTTGTCAGCAGCGCGGCCAGATCGCCCGGTTTTTCGATGGCGGGGCCGGAAGTGATGCGCATATTCACCCCCATCTCGTTGGCGATGATTGCGGCCAGGGTCGTTTTGCCAAGCCCCGGGGGGCCGTGCAGAAGGACGTGATCCAGGGATTCGCCCCGCATTCTGGCCGCTTGTATGAAGATGTTCAGATTCTCCTTCGCCTTATCCTGCCCGATATACTCAGACATCTGTCTTGGGCGAAGGGAACCTTCGTTGGCGTCTTCCGGCAGAATTACCGAAGAGGTGACAAGCTGTTCACCGTCGTTTCCCGAAAAGCTGATGCTCATGTCGTGTCATCTCATTTCATTATGTTCTTAAGGGCCGCTTTTATGATCTCCTCGGTTTTCAGGCCGGAGATTTCCACGCCGCGCAGCGCCGAATTAATCTCAGCGGCGCCGTAGCCCAGGACGGACAGGGCCGCGGCAGCGTCAGCAAGCGTCTGATCCTGACCAAATACCGGCACGCCGGAATCCAGCGGGGCCGGCATGGCAAGATTTGTGCTTTCCTTGGCGATCTTGTCTTTCAGTTCCAAGATGACCCGCTGGGCAATTTTTTTGCCGATGCCGGGCGCGATTGTCAGCGCCTTTTCATCGCCGGAAATGATAGCTGTTGCCAGAGTCTCCGGCGTTCCTGCCGAGAGAATTGATACAGCCGCCTTAGGGCCGACGCCTGAAACGCCGATCAGCAATTCAAAGCAGCGCTTCTCACTTTTTGACCAGAAGCCGTAAAGGTCAAAGCAATCCTCCCGAATATAATCAAACACATAAAATTTTGTTTTTTCACCAAGCTTCACATGGGAAATGGTATTGAGGGTCGTATTGAGCCTGAAACCCAGACCGCCGCAGTCAACAACCGCAACGTAAGGCTCAAGCTCTGAGACGATCCCTTCTATATGGTGGAACATGTGGGACTACCTCCCTGCCTGTTTAATAGCGAGGTCGCGCTGCGCGCGTGACAGATGGCGATGGCCACGGCGTCTGCCGCGTCGTCCGGCTTCGGCGGGGCATTAAGGTTGAGGATGCGGCGCACCATGTCAATAACCTGCCTTTTTTCCGCGCGGCCGTATCCGACGACAGCCTGCTTGACCTGCAGCGGAGTGTATTCAAATATCCGGACCCCCGCTCGGTATCCGGCCAGCAGAATCACGCCCCTGCCCTGGGCCACGGAAATGCCGGTGGTGATGTTGGTGTTGAAAAACAGCTCCTCCACCGCCATGGCGTCCGGAGAAAAGCTTTTGATAAGCTCATTGGTATCCCTGTAGATCAGATCGAGGCGGCTTGAAAGCGGCGTTCCCGCCGGGGTAGTGATCACGCCGCAGTTTATGAGAGACAGGCTGTTTTTTCCTGAATCCACCACGCCGAAGCCGATGGTGGCAATCCCGGGATCGATACCTAAAATACGCATGATAACCCTCTCTCCTTTAAAATGATATTCTATCATACTTGCAAAATCAAGGCAAGCGCAACCGCCGCGGGGCAGAAAAAAGCGGCCGCCGTTATAAACAGCGCCCGCTTCAGGCATTTATAAAAAAGTTCAGGCTCTGGGGTGGGCTTTGTTATATACATCCTTCAACTGCTTCTTGACCAGTTGAGAATATACCTGGGTAGATGAAATGTCCGCGTGCCCAAGCATCTCCTGAATGGACCGAAGGTCCGCCCCGTTTTCCAGCAGGTGCGCCGCAAAAGAATGACGCAGCGTGTGAGGGGTGATGGTCTTTTCAATTTTCGCTTTGTTCTGATAGGACTTTATGATTTTCCAGAAGCCCTGGCGCGACATCCTGTCTCCGCTGACATTCACAAACAGGGACTGTTCCTCCGGTGACCCGATCATTTGCGGCCTGATAAATTCGATATATTCAGAAAGGGCGCGTATCGCCTTGGGATAAAGGGGGATGATTCGCACCTTTTCCTTACTGGCGCAACGTATTACACCGGCGGAAAGATTGATGTCGGTGACATTGAGGGAAATCAGCTCGCTCACCCTGATTCCCGTTGCATAAAGCAGCTCCAACATCGCATGGTCCCGGTAGCCCTTCATATCCGTGCATTCCGGCTGTTCCAGCAGAAGCTCAACCTCTTTGCTTGATAATATCTGAGGCAGTTTCTGAGTGGTTTTTTCCGGAACCAGCTGCCCTGTGGGGGTGAAATCAATAACGCCTTCCGTAACCAGAAAAGAATAAAAACATTTGAGGGATGCGATACAGCGGGATACTGTCGCCACAGATTTTCCGCTGTTTTTCAGCCAGGCGACATATTCGCCGAGGGCGTTCTCCCCGGCCGTATCCAGTGTGTCTCCCTTATGGGTGGAGAGATAATCGGAAAGCTGCCTGACGTCGCGCACGTATGAAGCCAACGTATTTGCCGATGATTTTTTCACGTTTGCCAGATAGGTTTCAAACTGCTCAAGGCATTCCTGATCCGTCATGTGTCCCCACCTCCCTCTCATTATTAAATCAGAAAATCAACAATTTGCGGTATAAGCGAATATTCTATCGCAGCGGCAAGCACCAAAGACGATGCGCACCCAAGAAGCTCCAATAGCCCGGAATCCGACGATGGCGCCGCCGGCCTTCTGTCGTACAGGGAAAGCAGCCCTGCGGAAAAGCGAAAGCTGCTGTTTCCGAGGATGAACAGACTCGGCACGGTGAGCAGCGAGGGTAAGCCCAGAATGACAGCGGTAAGTACAAGGCCGCTGTCAGGATATATTGAAGCAATCGAGGCCGCAGTGCAGGACAACACGAAACCGCGCAGAGCAAACACGGCGGGGATTAGTACCGCACCGAGCAATGAGGTCGCCAGCAAAAGCACTGCGATATGATATTTGGAGCAAAAAAATAAAAGCGCCCAAAAGCCGCTGGCTTCATAGATGTTGCCGTTTCCCAGAAGAACCTGTTCAGCGGCGGAAACCGTAAACTGCCATGTTCCTGTCAGCGAACCCAGAACCGCACCTACAACAAATGAAACAAACAGCAGCGGAGACTGCCAAAGACGGGTATCGATTCTTGCTGTACGCGCACGAATACCGCGCAGCTTGTAACCGTTGATTTTCATTGTACATCACCCCCCGCAAGGAAAATTCGCGCGGTCGATAATGTTACAATTTACATAATGTGAGTAGGCACAATATAATACAAATTCCATCAGTAATCAAGTCCTTTGTCATAATTAGTTAATTTTTGTGAATTATGCCTATAGGTTATGTTAACTGTATTATGTTAACTAACGATACTCACCGCGCTCCTGCGTTAAGGTATGGCTTGGTATCCAACAATATTTGGTATCGCCCAGAATTGCGCGCACAACATATTGGTAATCAGATCAATATTATGTCTACCAAACCCGTGAATACTCTCAGTTATTTTCTGCGAATGGCAGCCGTTCTTTTGTGCTTTTTGCCCCCTGATCTGTTTAAGCACATGGCGCCTCCGAAAGTCCCGCCTCCCACAGTGCATATCGCCATTTTCAGCATTGTGTCGCTGAGCACCTTCCCGGTTGGCCGCAAAATGGTCGCCAGGACTATCACACCCAGGACAATTAAGCCGGTGAGCACGCCGGCCGTCAGCACCCCTTCCCTCTTTGACCTGGCCGCCACCGCGCCGCCAACCGAGGTGCCGATAAATACGGATGCGATCACACATTCGCTCATAAGCTGTGACGGTATGATTTCTTTTGACAACAGCAGGGAGCATATGTAGAGCATAATCGCGGCAAAGAGAATGCCTGTAAGCGGACCGCGTGTGTACCACCGTCCTGTTTTGATTTTTTCCCTTTTTTTGAAAACGTTGTTAAACATGAAAATCCCCCCGGCGCATAGTGTGTTGGTACATACTATTGCGCCGGAGGGGGTTTCATTACATATTTGATGCTTGACTCTCAGGTGTTGTCCGAATTGTTTTTATTATTCTTGCGCCCGAAAAGACCTCCGCCCTGTTGCTGCTGCGCCTGGGCCTTGGCCTCCTCCCGGACGTTAGTGGAGATCGCCCACTTGGCGACCTGGATGCGAACGCGGTCTTCACCGGTCTCGAAGGTGATCGTTTCCTCGGTGACCTGAACAATCTTGCCCTTTATACCGCCGATCGTGACAATTTCATCGCCGACCGACAATGCGCCGCGCATTTCCTGCAGCTGTTTTTTCCGTTTATTTTCCGGTCGGATAAGAAAGAAGTAGAAAACAACAAAAATGATAATCAGGAAGAATATTGAAGAATAACTTCCCATGCCACCGGACGCCGCGCCCGTTAGGATTGAGTCAAACATCTTATAACCTCCAACTTGATTTGAAATGATTATATAATCAACTGCCAATGATTGCAAGAAAATCTTATTTTTGTATCCTTTCGCTGGTTAAATCCGGGTATCGAGCTTTTGCGCATATTCATGGCGGAAAGCCTCATATTGACCCATATCTATAGCCAGACGGATGCGGCGCATCAGATCGTTATAATAATAAAGGTTATGCATGACGGAAAACCGCATTGCCAGCATTTCCTCGGCCTTAAAAAGGTGGCGGATATAGGCTCTCGAATACCTCCGGCATACCGGGCACCCGCAATCGGCTGAAATCTGATTTTCATCGCGTTCGTATTTTGCGTTTTTAATATTGATAATGCCGTCCCAGGTAAACAGATGGCCATGCCTTCCATTTCTGGCGGGCATCACGCAGTCGAAAAAATCCACGCCGCGGTAAACGCCTTCAATAATATTTCCGGGCGTGCCCACGCCCATCAGATAGCGTGGTTTATCCTTCGGCATATATTCTTCTACAGCTTCGATGGTATCATACATTTCTTCGGCAGTCTCCCCCACCGCAAGTCCGCCGATGGCATAGCCGGGAAGCTCCAGCTCGGAGATTTTTTTCATATGATCAATGCGAAGATCGTGAAACACCGTGCCCTGATTGATGCCGAAAAGCACCTGACCCGGATTGACCGCACCATCTTCGGCATTGTACTGGTCAAGAGCCGCCTTGCATCGCACCAGCCAGCGATAAGTACGCTCGCAGGAATCTTTGACATAGGCATATGGCGAGGGGATCTTGATGCACTCGTCAAAGGCCATAGCTACGTCGGAACCCAGGTTGGACTGGATTCGCATACTTTCCTCCGGACCCATGAAGATATGGCGTCCGTCCACGTGGGAATTGAATTGAACGCCTTCCTCGCTGATTTTCCGCAGCTTGGCAAGAGAAAATATTTGGAATCCGCCGCTGTCCGTTAAGATCGGGCCGTCCCAGGTCATGAAACGGTGGAGACCGCCCATGTCCCGGATCAGGGTATCTCCGGGGCGGACATGCAGATGATACGTGTTGGATAGTTCTACCTGACAGCCGATTTCGCCAAGGTCCCGGGCGGAAAGGGCGCCCTTAATGGCGCCCTGTGTCCCGACATTCATAAACACGGGGGTCTGGACGGCGCCGTGGGGGCATATAAATCGGCCGCGCCTGGCGCGGCCCTCCTGTTTCATGACTTCGTACACCGGATCGGGCCTCCTTATATAATCAGCATCGCGTCACCGAAGGAGAAGAAACGGTAACGCGCCGCGACGGCAGCCCGATAGGCTTCAAGAATATTTTCGCGCCCGGCAAAGGCCGATACAAGCATCACCAGCGTGCTCTCCGGCAGATGAAAATTCGTGATCAGCCCGTCCATGCACTTAAATTTATATCCCGGATAGATGAAAATATTCGTCCAGCCGGACCGGGGGTCCAAAGTACCGTCTTCGTGGGCAAAGCTCTCAAGAGTCCGGCAGGAGGTGGTTCCGACGCATATGACGCGGCCGCCGCCTTTTTTGGTTTCCGTCACGATCCGGGCCGTTTCCTCCGGGATGACGCACAATTCGGAATGCATCTCGTGATCCTGGATCTCCTCCGCCTTCACCGGACGGAAGGTTCCCAGGCCGACATGAAGGGTAATGAAGCAGGTTTTTACGCCCATGCCGGAAATTTTCCGCAGCAGCTCGGGGGTGAAATGAAGCCCGGCAGTGGGAGCCGCGGCGCTCCCCGGCTCGCGGGAATATACGGTCTGATAGCGCTCCTTATCCTGAAGCTCCGCTTTAATATACGGCGGCAGCGGCATTTTCCCCAGTCTTTCAAGAATCTCAAGAAAAATCCCGTCATAGAAAAACTCAATAATCCTGTTGCCGTCGGACGCCACGGAGAGAATCCTTGCGGTAAGCTCCCCTCCCCCGAAGGTCAGCTCCGTTCCCGGATGCATCTTTCGGCCGGGCCGGGTAAGGCATTCCCACTTTCCATCTCCCAAATCCCGCAACAGCAGAATTTCCGCGGCGCCGCCGGTAGTCCGGGCACCCAGAAGCCTTGCGGGTAATACGCGGGAATCGTTCATGACCAGGCAATCGCCGGGACGCAGATATTCCGGCAGGCTGGTAAACACGCTGTGTGTCACCGCCCCGCTTTGTCTGTCCAGGCAGAGCAGCCGGGAGGAATCGCGTTTTTCAAGGGGGGTCTGGGCAATCAGCTCCTGGGGCAGGTCGTAATAAAAATCGGATGTTTTCATAGAGTCCTTCGATCAGTTGTATTTTCCGGCGGAGAGGGCAATGTCCGTGAAATAAAAGTTGATGATCTGGTCATAGGTCAGGCCGTAGGTTGTGGCCATGGCGTAGGCCCCGTATTGGCTCATGCCTACATTGTGCCCATATCCTCCGCCGCTGAATACAATGTAAGACCCCATATCCGCCGCGGTATAATGGACGCTGGGGAGGGCGAGATAGGATGTGGAGAACTTGTAGCACTCGCTTTTTTCCAGAGATATCGATCTTCCGCCGGCATCGGTGAATCTAAGGCTGATTGCATTGTTTGTATCGGAATAGGTCACATCCAGAGCGGTCACCGTAGAAATGGGCCGCCCGTAGTTTTTCAGCCGCGACGCAATGTCCGCCTTGCTTAAGCTGTATGTCCAGCTGCTTTTCCTGTTGATACTGTCGGCAGCCGCCTCGAAAGGGTCGGTCTTTCCGCGCAGATACGCATAGGCTGAGTTAAAGATATTTTCGCTGTTCTCGGAACCGCCGCCAAAGGAGGAAGAATACAGCGCCGATATCAGTGCGCCGTTATAGGTGATGTACTGGCCCGCGGTGGAATCCACGGCCCTGTCGGATATAGCCGTGGCGGAATTGAGGCCCCGGTAGCACTGGCTGTAGGTATCGTTGGTGACGTCAAATCCGTAGGAACCGTATACCCCAAAATGGGCGGCGGCATACGTCCTGGCGCAGAGCGCCTGGGCCTTGAGCGCTTCCAAGGGCCAGGTGCCGCTCATCTCATAGGGCAGGACGCCCTTGACGTAGTCTTCGATATCCACAATATTGATTACCGTGAGTTTCCCGCCGGTGCGGCGGACGTATTCGAAGTCGCCATAGTATCGGTATCCCTTAAACCAGGTTACGGCCTTGCCCGAGGAGGACTGCGGCCTGACAGCCAGGTTCTTTACGCCTCCGCCGTCAAACTCAAAGAGGATTTTTGCGTCGGAGGTTCGGGAAATCACAACACATTTTTCACTTGCCGAATGCGGGGTTCCCGCGATGCCCCGGGCCGAAGCGGCTGCGGAGGCGTCGGCAGCGGAATCGTAGTTGCCGACCAGGACGTGATAGACGCCGTTGTAATAGGCCGGAAAGCCGTCGCTGTACTGAACGGCGGCCGCGCTGGCCAGGGTGAAATCCGAATAAGAGCCGCTAAGCAGGATATGGTAGCAGCCGATATGACCGCCGCCGGTATCGACATTTTTGTCTATAGCCATAGTCAGTTGCTTTTCAGAGGTGTATCCCACCTCGTAAAAATTCCTGGAAGCGTCGTACCAGCCAAATTGGTACCCGCTGCCCACGGCATTTTCCAGGTTGGCGTAATCTAGAGTCGGATTTCTGACGCTGCTGGCAGAGTCATAATAATACAGGCCGACGCGCATTTTTGAATACTTCAGTGAAATAGAACCGCTTACGTTAAGGTGAGAAGGTATAGTGGCATCAGTCTCTCCGACGGTGGTAAGACCGCTGCCGGTCATCACGTAGGCAGATGAATCCGAAAGCCTGGATATGCTTCCCCCGCCGCCGATGGCATAAGCGGAGTCGAGCTTGCCGGAAAGAACCCCGGATGAGTCGTTGACGTAAATGTTTTTTGCCGCGTGAGCCGGGATAGCCGACAATAATGCAGCCGCCATCACCAAAGATACGACGATGGAAACAGCCCGGATATGTAGTATTTTTTTCATATAATACCCTCATAGGATTTGTTGACGGCGCACAATCAGCGTGATATTATGGCTATCTATAAGTAGATGAGCCGTCAATTGCATTTTCCAGCCATTTCTGTCATTATATAAGAAAAAACGACAGATTTCAAGTATTGGGTTACCCGGAATTATTTTACTGCCATACGAATAAATATAATCGTATGCGGAAAGGGATGTCATCATGAGCAAATTAAGAGCAGGCGTCATTGGCGGAACAGGCATGGTCGGGCAGCGTTTTGTTTCTCTCATGGAGAAACACCCGTGGTTCGAGCTGGCCGTTATCGCCGCAAGCCCCCGCAGCGCCGGAAAAACATACGAAGAAGCGGTAGGGGCGCGCTGGGCACTTGATACGCCCATGCCGGAGCAGGCTAAACATCTTGTAATCCGGGACGCTTCGGACGTAGCCTCCGTCGTGAAGGACGTAGACTTCGTTTTTTCCGCGGTCGATATGAAAAAAGAGGAAATTCTGGCTCTGGAGGAGGCATATGCCAGGGCTGAATGTCCCGTTGTCTCCAATAACAGCGCGAACCGCTGGGTGCCGGACGTTCCCATGATCATTCCGGAGATCAACCCGGAACATCTGGCTGTAATCCCCTTCCAACAAAAACGCCTGGGCACCAAAAGGGGATTCATCGCGGTAAAATCCAACTGTTCCATACAGAGCTATGTTCCGGCACTTCACCCGCTGCGCGCTGAATTCGGCCTGGAAAAAATTCTGGCCTGCACATATCAGGCAATTTCCGGGGCGGGGAAAACCTTTGAAACCTGGCCGGAGATGGTGGACAATGTCATACCATATATTGGCGGCGAGGAGGAGAAATCCGAGCGCGAGCCTATGAAAATCTGGGGCAGCCTTCAGGACGGCGTGATAAAAAACGCCGAAACGCCTGATATTACAGCTCAATGCCTGCGCGTTGCGGCTTCCAACGGACATATGGCTGCGGTGTTCGTCAAATTTAAGAAGAAGCCCTCCGAAGCGGATATCATAGAACGCTGGACCAATTATACAAGCCGCGCGCAGGCCCTGGCCCTCCCTTCCGCCCCTGACCATTTTCTGAGATATTTTACTGAAAACGATCGGCCCCAGACCCGCCTGGACCGGATGAACGAAGGCGGGATGCAGATCTCGATAGGGCGCCTGCGCCCCGATACGCAGTATGATTACAAGTTTGTCTGCCTTTCTCATAATACGCTGAGAGGCGCGGCGGGAGGCGGCGTAGAACTCGCCGAACTCCTCTGTGCCGAAGGTCTTATCACACATAAATAATAAGGAGGAAAAACCATGGCTAAAGCACCAATTTTTGTGGGTTCCGGCACGGCGATCATTACGCCGTATCTGGAAAACGGCATTGACTACGATAAACTTGCAGAGCTACTGGAACTTCAGTACGCAGGCGGTACGGCGGCCATCATTGTCTGCGGAACCACCGGGGAAAACGCGACTCAGACCCAGGCTGAACATGACCGGCTGGTTGAATTCTGCTGCGAAAAGAGCGCCGGCAGAATGAAGATCGTGGCCGGCGTCGGCTCCAACAACACGGAGCACGCCCTTGAGAATGCCAGACATGCCAAGACGGCGGGGGCGGACGGCTTGCTGATGATCACGCCGTATTATAACAAAACATCACAGAAAGGCCTTGTGGAGCATTTCTTTTATGTGGCTGACCGGGTGGACGTCCCCATGATCGTCTACAATGTGCCCAGCCGCACGGGTATAGGCATCAAGCCGAATACATATAAGATATTGGCTGAGCACCCCAATATCAACGGCGTGAAGGAAGCCTCAGGCAACCTGGCCGAATATGGCCTGACCCGCGCCATATGCGCAGACGGCCTGAATTTCTGGAGCGGCAACGATTCGGATACCGTGACCATGATGGCCATGGGTGCCAGGGGCGTGATTTCAGTTGCATCGAACATCATTCCGGATAAGGTCTCCACGCTTTGCAAGCTTTGCCTGTCCGGAGACTTTAAGGCCGCCTCCGAATACTATTTCACCTTGGCTGATTTCTTTGAGAAGCTTTTTATCGAGACCAACCCGATCCCGTTGAAGGCCGCAATGAACCTGGCCGGCATGAACGTGGGGAAGCTTCGCCTGCCCCTGGTTGAAATCTCCCCTGCCAATCTTCAAATCCTTAAGGAATCCATGGAAGGGATCGGCCTGAGAATCAAATAAATTCCGAACAGGAAAGGAACCGACATGCAAAAGATAATTGTATCCGGATGCAACGGCCATATGGGGCAGTCCGTCGTGAATATCTGTGCGTCGAAAAGCGATATTAAGATTGTGGCGGGATTTAACCGGACTCCCGTCAAGAAGAATGATTTTCCAGTTTACGCGGACCCGATGGAATATGCCGGCCCGGCGGATGTGATTATCGACTTTTCCAACCCGGCGAATCTTGACGGCCTGCTGGCATACGCGGTGAGGAAAAGCATTCCAATCGTTCTGTGCACAACGGGGTATTTGGAGGAGCAGGATGCCGCCATCATCCGGGCGTCGGAAAAAGTGCCGGTATTCAAGTCCGGGAATATGTCCCTTGGCATTAATCTGATGCTGGAATTGGTTCGCCGCGCGGCCCAGGTGCTGGGCGACGGTTTCGACGTTGAAATTGTGGAGAGGCACCATAACCGGAAGGTCGATGCGCCCAGCGGCACAGCCCTAATGCTGGCGGATGCCGCTGCCAGCGTCCTGCCCTATGAGGCCAGCTATGTTTATGACCGCCACAGCGTCAGGCGCAGGCGGGATCAAAAAGAAATCGGCATTTCCACTGTCCGGGGCGGAACCATTGTAGGCCAGCACGACGTAATCTTCGCCGGGCCGGACGAGGTGCTGGAACTCAGGCATGTGGCGCAGTCCCGGGATATCTTTGCCAACGGCGCCGTTGCCGCGGCCCGTTTCTTGACGGGGGTCAAAAGCCCCGGGCTTTACGATATGAGCGACGCGCTGTCCAGTATCCTGAAATAAAAAATCCCGCTCTTTTGAGGGCAGAACTCAACGATTAGCAGCGCTGGACATGCGACCAGGCTGATACTCAGAAAAAGACCAGATGGGAATAACCACCTCCCATCTGGTCTTTTTTGCTGCGATCTATATCATATTATCGGTTCTGAGTCAAAATCACCTTGTGTTGTAAGCGTCTCCTCCATCGCTTCAGTAGGGGATATGAAAACTGCTATTTCACCATCCTGATCCAGTTGTCGATCACATAATAGACTATTTGCTATGGATGCGCTCACGCGGATACCCGTAATTAATAATATGATTTCTTTCTCCGGCTGCAATTCGACATGTAGAATAGGCAACAAAACCTGATGATCCGCATCCGTGCCTCTTCCGTGTATGATGGTAGCTCCTGTCGCACCGGATTGGCGGGCTACTTCTACGACCTTTTCAGCAAACCCCCTGTTTACCACCACCATAATACAGTCATGCTGCATGCTGATCTCCTCTTGCAAAAGCGGGGCTGAAGCACTTGTTTTTTCAAGTACAGGGTATGCAACTTTTTTATGTCTGAACACAGTTCCCAAGACCATGATCGAAAAAACGGGAGCCATTGCCACCATTGCAATAACGCCAAATCCGTCCACCAGCACATTAGCCGTATCTATAACCGTAGCGGCTCCTTGAGCGAAAGCCAGTACAAAGGTTGCCGTCATCGGCCCCGAAGCAACTCCGCCGGCATCATAAGCAATCCCAACAAAAACCGGATTGGCTAGAAACGAAAGCAACACGGAAATGGCGAATCCCGGAAGGAGAAAATACCACAGTTGAACCTCCGGAACGACAATCCTTACCATGGAAAGGGCAATCGCTAAGCCCACCCCTAGGGAAAGCGTTATTCTAATTAGCCGAAGGGGGATATGGCCACCGGTAACTTCTTCAATCTGCTCGCCCAATACATGCACCGCAGGTTCAACGAGAACCACAATAAGCCCCATCAAGAAGGCGACCCCGATCAATAGCCAATGGTTCATTTTCGCAAGCTCCATACCGATAATTCGACCCATGTCCATAAATCCGGAGTTTACGGCAGTCAGGAAAAGAGTAAGTCCCAGCAGAATGGCGACAAGTCCTTTTATTATTCCAAGAAGCTCATCAATTGGTAATTTGAACTTGGCAAAATTAAAAATAAAGAATAATAATACTATCGGCAAAAGCGCGACGAGGGATTCAATGAAAATTGACGGAATTGCGGCTATTATGGGATCGAGGATACCTTCTGCTATGACATACTCACCCACATCCCCTTGTATGTTTTTTTGCCCTGAAATGATGGACATGATGATCACGGCCAGTATTGGCCCGGCACTCATAATGCCAACCAGCCCGAAAGAATTTTCTCGCGCGCTCTTTCCGCCCTTCACTGTAGAAAGCCCAAGCGATAATGCGAGAACAAACGGAGTGGTAAGAGCGCCGGTGGTTGCACCGGAGGCATCAAAAGAGATGGCAAGAAACTCCTG
>DIRC01000022.1:25026-27737 GCA_002427465.1 Clostridiales bacterium UBA5446
ATCGTAATTTTAATGGGTGATCTTGAAGTAGCTACTTCCTGAGACATGTGATCGCCAATTGGGCCCATAGCCAAATCTACGCCCCATAAAAAAATTGACAGCCCTACTAAAAGCATCACGCTGCCGACAATAAAACGTATGACAATATCTGTTTCAATATCGACTATAGTGAAGCATATCACCAACACTAAGACAACAACCGGCAATAGGGTTCGGGTGACTTCTTTGGTTCTTTCGAAAATCAGATTCATGTTGTCCTCTCCCCATTCTCTTCAGACCTGCTTTCAAGGAGACCGCCGGTCCAGTTCACGGGAAGAGTAAATATGATGCCGTTCCCGGCTTTTTCAAGCTTCAGATCGGACAAAATTCTTTGTCGAATCAGCGAAGCATTATCTTTCTTCGTGATAATCATTACCATGTCCTTTTGGGGTTCTATTACCAATGGAAAATAAAAATCCGTGGGGATACCGGCCCCGCGTCCGTGAATCACCGTTGCGCCCATAGCTCCGGCAGCTCTTGCCGCTTTGATACAAGCCTTGCTCCGTCCCCTGTCCACGATGGTCATAATACAAAAGTGCGAGGGATGGACATCCGTTGATATGTTCATTTGTTCCTGTCCATCAGCTGGCAATTGCCAACGCTTGAATGGTATAGAAAAAGCAATTCCTTCGTTCTTTTTTAAGAACATTAAGGTCTCTCTGTATAATTGATCAAACAGCTCGTCTGATGTCGACAGCATGAGAATTTCCTTGTGTATCTCAGTCTGACCCAGCTTATCCGAGTGTCTGTTTTGTACTGTACCTTCGCCTAGAAATATCGTTCCTCCCGTTACGCCACATTTTTTTGCTTTTCGCAATACGGTATTCGCCTTGCCACGGCTTACTACAACAAAAAATAATCCGTCTATAGCGATCACTCCTAATCTTTATTTATCTTGGCAAAAAAGTTTTATATTAACGTTATTATAACATAGATTTTCCAAAAATTCACGCCGTAACACCGCCGCATTCAAAAAAAGCACGGCATAGCCGATATTTTTACCGGCTGTGTCGTGTTTTTTTAACCCCTTTAATAAACTTCTTTAGGGCGGGATTTTCTATCAGTTTTGTTCCGCGGCAATCATGGCTTCAATGGTTTTGGCGGCCAGCTCAGAGACGCTCATACCCAGCATTTCCGCGCCTCTGGTAATGACATCCCGGGAACACCCGGCTGCGAAGCTCTTATCCTTGAATTTTTTCATGACGGACTTGGCGCTTATCCCTTCCATACCGGTGGGGCGCATAAGCGCCGCCGCGCCAATCAGCCCGGTCAGCTCATCCACGGCAAAAAGGACCTTTTCCATGGGTTCGGCAGGCTCCACATCGGCGCATATGCCATATCCGTGACTCACTACCGCGCGGATAACCTTCGCGTCGATATCGAGTTCTTTTAGCAGCTCGGCTGCCTTTACACAGTGCTGCTCCGGCCACATCTCAAAATCGATATCATGGAGCAGGCCCACGGTTCTCCAGAAGTCTTCGTTGCCCGGATCATATTCTTTTGCCAGATACCCAAGAACTCGGGACACCGTCATGGCGTGCTGGATATGGAAGTCTTCCCTGTTATACCGCTTTGTCAGCTCAAGGGCTTGCTCGGGCGTAGGTATGTAACTCATATCTTCCCTCCAAAGTGCTTTTCTGCCATAATAATGCAATTAATTAAAAAATGCAACAGGACATATTTTTTCCTGCTGCATTTTTAGGTTAGGGCGTCGTAATCTTGGGAGAGCCGGTTACTCCGCCATTCGGCTGTCCGGTTGGCGAGCCCGTGGGGGTAATTGTGTCGGTCGGCGACGGGGACATGGTGATAATTGGGCTGTTTGTCGGACTGGGCTTTCCGGTGGGACTCGGCGCAGGGGTGGTTTTTCCGCAGGCGGAAATCGTGAAGAGCAGCATGATCGTACACAACAGATATGTGACTGTTTTTTTCATTTCTATTCCTCCGAAATAGTTCTTGCTGCTGTATTATTTGCCGTTCGGCTTAAAATTATGTTGCATTTTTTAAAAAATGTTATACAATTTTATATAGAAATTTCCAAGGAGGTATATCATGGAATTTAGAGACAGCCAAACATACAAGAATCTTGCCGCCGCTTTTGCCGGTGAAGCACAGGCCAGAAGCAAATACGACTATTTCGCCTCACAGGCAAAGAAAGACGGCTATGAACAGATTGCTGCGATTTTTGCAGAGACCGCGCAAAACGAGAAGGAACATGCAAAACTCTGGTATAAATACATGATCGGCGGAAAAATCCTGGATACCCCAGCCAATCTGAAAACCGCTGCGGAAGGCGAAAATTACGAGTGGTCCGAGATGTACGCTGAATTTGCCCGCGTGGCCCGGGAGGAGGGTTTCGAGGAAATCGCGAAGAAATTTGATGGCGTGGCCGCTGTCGAAAAGTCCCATGAGGCCCGGTATCTCGCCCTTCTGAAGAATATAGAGCAGGGCAAGGTTTTTGCACGTTCCGGCGAGCAGGTTTGGATCTGCCGCAACTGCGGCCATATCCATGTTGGCCCGCAAGCGCCGGACCTCTGCCCGGTTTGCGCGCATCCTAAGGCGTATTTTGAGCTCCGCGCCGAAAACTACTGAGCAATCCGGCGCGCGCCCGAAGGAAAACACGAAGACTGTCACTGCCGCGCCGCTTGACCGCTTAAATAAAAATACCCTGATCA
>DIRC01000022.1:27910-31828 GCA_002427465.1 Clostridiales bacterium UBA5446
TGATCAGGGTATTTTTATTTAAGCCGCGCTTTAGTCAAATATTCCGGAAGCGCCCATTCCGGAAATCGCCTTCTTTATCGTATCGTCATCCTGCACCAGCGCCATCCGGACAAAGCCCTCGCCGCTGGGACCAAACGCGCTGCCGGGGGCGACCAGCACACCGCATTTTTCAAAAAGCTCCTTGGTGAAGGCCATCGAGCTATCATATCTTTGCGGTATCCTTGCCCATGCGAACATGGTGGAAGCGGGCTTATCGATTTTCCAGCCGATGGAATTGAGGCCTTCAAACAGGATGTCGCGTCTGTGCTCATATGCGGCGCGGGTCACCGCCACGCAGTTCTGATCCCCGGTGATCGCCGCTATGGCCATTTTCTGGACAGGGATAAACATACCATAATCCATATTTGACTTCAGATTCCGGACACCCTTGACCACATCCGCATTTCCTATGCAAAAGCCTATCCGCGCGCCGGCCAGGCCATAGGTTTTGGAAAGCGAGTTGAATTCGACGCCGACGTCCTTCGCTCCCTCGAACCGCAGGAAGCTTCCGGCCGTCTTGCCGTCGTATACCAGGTCGCTGTAGGCGTTATCATGGATCACAATGATATCATACTCGCGGGCAAAGGCGATCAGATCCCGGTAAAAACCGTCCGGCGCCAAGGCCGAAGTGGGGTTGTTGGGGTAAGAGACGATCATCATCTTCGCTGCCTTTGCCACGTCGGCCGGGATATCGGACAACTGTATGATGCAGTTGTTTTCAGGCCTCATAGGCATATAATGCACACTTCCGCCGGCTATCCCCACGCCGTCGGCGAAGGCCGGATAGCAAGGGTCGGGAACCAGGGTGATATCGCCTTCGTTCAGAAATGCCATTCCAATATGCGTAAGCCCCTCCTGGGAACCAAGGAGAGAGCATATCTCGGCTCCGGGATCCAGAGCTATGCCGTACCGCGTTTGATACCACTGCGCCACGGCATTCTGAAGCTCGGGCAGATCTTTGATGGCATATTTGTAATTAACCGGATCTGCGGCTTCCCTGACAACTGTGTCGATAATATGCTGAGCGGGCGGTACATTGGGACTGCCAATTGAAAAATCGCATACCCACCCCCCGGCCGTTTCACGTGCTCGCTTCATCGCCGTAAGTGTGGTAAATATGCTTTCTCCAAAATTGTCCATCCGTTTTGAATACTTCATTTTTATCCCTCCTCAACATTTTGTCGATCCAGTTCCGCCCCGAAAAAACCGTGAAGGTCTTCCAGCGCCGAGACCATATCAACATATATTTCTCCTGTCATAAATGCCCAAGGCTCTCCGGAATCGTATGCGTCTATGGCGGCATGCAGGTTTGCCAGCCTGTAATGCCAGCCGTAATCGTCTATCCCGTAATCATAAAGGTCAACCATATAAATCGGCTCATACGTCACTTGGGACACCCAGGCCTTCCCGGAATCAGCGCCTTTTGTCAGCTCTATGTTCACGATAGCCGAGATGTTAGTATAAATGTCGTTCTGGCAGGATATCAGGTTTCCCAGGCTATAGCAGATATATCCCGTTTTTGTGTCGCCCGCGATATCGGTGACTTCCCGCATTTCCATGGGCTGGGGTACGCGGGTATGGCCGCCGATAATCACGTCGGCCCCCTGCTCGAACAGGTAGTCCGCCAGATCATTCTGCATTTCGGAGGGTGCGGTTTCAAATTCTCCGCCCCATGACATGAACACAAAAATGATGTCCGCGCCGCTTTCCCGGGCGGCGGCCATGTCGGCGGCGAGAAGGTCATAATCGATCCGGCTCTGCCCCGAAAGGTAGTCGGTCGTGCAGCAGTTCACGGCGTGTTCAAAGCCCGTCACCGGGATACCGTTCGTATCGCAGGTATAGGCCATGAACGCGACGGATATGCCGTTAATGTCCACCATCGTTATGCCGTTTGCGGCGTCCCGCTCCTCACTGGTGCGATAGGTGCCCACGTGGTCAAGCCCCGCGGAGTCCAAAACATCCAGTGTGTTGTCCAGCCCGGTTTTGTATGAATCCATCGCGTGCGAAGTGGCCGTGTTAACCAGATCAAAGCCCACGCCGGCCAGGGAATCTGCAAGGGCATGTGGGGATTTAAACAGCGGGAAGCTGGAATAATCCGCACCGGTATCGAAGGTCGTCACAAGAGTGCAGACCGAATAGTCCGCGCTGGCAATCTCGTCGGTGACAATTCCAAAAATCGGCGTATAATCATAGGTGGTTTCAGTTTTGGCCTCAGTGTTCAGGCCAGTGTGCATCACCACGTCCCCGCCAACCGCTATGGAGGCGCTCACGGTCTCCTCCGGCTCCAATGTCAAGGTCGGCTCGGGACTGGCCGTCGGCGCGGCGGTAGGCTCCGGGGTTGGAGTCGGGTCTGCCTTTCGTGAGGCCAGCGCTAAGGCCACCGCGGCCGCTGCGACAAGCAGTGTGGAAATAACCGCTATCAGAATGATCCGGTTTCTTTTGCTCATGTCATCAGTTCCTCAAGTAAAATTGATTCATCATAGCACATATCTGGCCAAAAATCAAAGTTTTTCGTTGCGCGTTGAATCTAATAATCATGTATGGTAAAATTATTACTATGGTTGATATTAATAAAAATCAGATTTATGAAGCTACAATCGAAGGTTTTACCTCCGAAGGACTTGGCGTGTGCCGGATAAACGGACGGGCCGTATTCGTCAAGGGCGCGCTGCCCGGCGAAACCTGGCGGCTGCGCATAGTTAAGGCCGGCAAGACGGCGGTATACGCCCGGGGCGAGACCTGCCTCGGCGCTTCTCCAGAGCGGACCGAGCCGGGCTGTCCCCTGTTCGGCAGGTGCGGAGGCTGCGGCCTGATGCATATGAGCTACCGGGAAGAGCTGAAAATGAAGCTGGCCCGGGTAAACGACGCATTCCGACGGATAGGCGGACTCCAAATTGAAGCCTCGGAGATTATACCGGCAGACGCCATTTTGCGATACCGCAACAAGTCTGTCTATAATATTTCCGAGGGAAACGGCGTTCCTGTGTTCGGGTTTTATCGGTCCGGCAGCCATGATGTGGTGTCGGCCCAAGGCTGCCCCCTGCAGTCTGAAACAGCCGACGCGGCGGCCGCGGCGGTGTGCGCGTGGATGAAATCCCATAAAATCAGCGCCTATAACGATAAAAGCGGCAAAGGGGCCGTTCGCCATGTTTTTGTCCGAAGCGCCCGGGACGGCAGCGCCGTTTGCTGCGTGGTGTCCGCGGAGGGCTTCGGCAAGCACACGGCTTTCCTTGTATCCGCCCTGAGAGAGGCCTGTCCGGAGCTTACCGGCATTGTTCTCTGCATCAACAAAACCCGGGGTAACACCATGCTGGCGGGAGATTTTTATACGCTCTGGGGTAATGCCGAACTTCGGGACGTTCTTTGCGGGTTTGAGTTTTTGCTTTCTCCCCAGTCCTTCTTTCAGATCAATCCCGTTCAGGCCGAAAAGTTGTATGACCTTGCCGTTGGATTTGCGATGCCGGACAGCGGGGGCACGATACTGGATCTGTACTGCGGCGCCGGAACCATTAGCCTGTGCCTGGCCCGGCGGGCCGAAAAGGTAATCGGTGCGGAGATTGTACCCGAAGCTGTGGAAAATGCCCGGGAAAACGCAAGGCTCAATGGAATTACAAACGCAGAATTTCTCTTAGGCGACGCAGCAGAGGCTGCAAAAAACCTTGCCGACCGTGGCATCCATCCCGATGCCGTGGTTGTTGACCCGCCCCGAAAGGGCCTCTCCCCCGAGGTAATTGACGAAATTTGCCGCATGGCTCCGGAACGGATGGTCTATGTTTCCTGCAATCCCGCCAGCCTCGCCCGGGATCTAAAGCGCTTTTCCGAGTTCGGCTACGCTCCCTCCGTCGGCATCGCAGTAGACATGTTCCCAAGAACGACACA
>DIRC01000022.1:32087-35441 GCA_002427465.1 Clostridiales bacterium UBA5446
TGAACTCATATTCAAGCTGGGTTCAAGGTCGCGGACTTTTTTATTGTAAGAACATATCTAAAACCATGAAAACACAAGGTTGTGTGGACATTATTACTATTTGCCTACTGAGTTGACGAAATTACTGTCAAAAATGTGGTGAGTGGATATTATTACTGTAAAAATGCGGTTGAGTTTGACTCTCAATTCGTCTAAAGGTTAATGGATTGAGGGGTGTGTTTTTACTCATCAAATATCAACAAATATAAGAAAGTATCAGCAAACCACTTGAAAAATATCGTTTTTAGGTGTAAAATAATATAGGCGTTTAATAACTTTGATTAAAGTGAATTGAGGTAGTGAGATGAAAGATATGAGTAAAGATAATTATATAAACCTTGATGATGCCGCTGAGTATCTTGGGATTAAACCAGTTACGTTGAGGAATTGGATAAAGAAGCAAAATAGCAATATACCGGCACACAAAGTAGGAAAGCTGTGGAAATTCAAGCGCTCGGAATTAGATGAGTGGGTAAACAGCGGGAAAAGTGCCATAGACTAGAATTTTGAGGTGTGAATAATGAATGAACCAGTAAATAAACTTAAATTTATAGATTTGTTTTGTGGATGCGGTGGCTTATGATTGATATAGATCATTTCAAACTGATAAATGATCAATACGGTCACAACAACGGGGACATTGCGTTAAAGGCATTCTCCGATTTGACAAAAAAACTATTACGAAGCAGCGACATCTGTTTTCGTTACGGTGGAGATGAATTTGTTATCCTGTTACCGGAAACCGGGCTGGATGATGGATTTACTGTCGTTGAACGTTTACGCCAAGCTTTTGATTGCAATCAGTTGACCTTCCCCGATGGTCGATCGGTTCATTCAACAGTGAGTATCGGCCTCACCCAATATACGGCAGACAGCATCTCGCTCGAACAACTTCTTCGGGCAAGCGACAAGGCTCTTTACGATGCTAAGAATACTGGACGAAACAAGACTGCCTGTATTCAACATAACCAGAAAACTAAAAATATCATATAGTCGTCATATTCGGTCAGGATTTGCATTGATGTAAGATTCGTAATGCTATAGTGCATTGCGAACGGCAAAAACATCATCGCTGAGCTGGAAGAATAATTGAAGAGGTATCATTCCCACATCAGTTCCGAAGTCGATAAGGTATACTAAGATGCGCAAATTGCAAAAGGGATAAAAAGAGACAAGGTTTGCAGATCTCTGTTAGAATGAAGTTGCGACACACCATTCTGAAAGGAGACAGCAAACCATGTCCAAAAAAATTGTACAGTTAAACGAGGAAGTAATCAAGGGGCAAATCAAAGAATTGGTCCGCGGCAGCGTGGAAGAAATGCTCAATGGCCTGCTGGAGGCCGAGGCGGAGAAGCTGACCCAGGCAGCTAAATACGAGCGCAGCGAGGAGCGCCAGGGGTACCGCAGCGGCCATTACAACCGAAACCTCGCAACCACCTCCGGCGATGTGACGCTCAATGTGCCGCGGCTCAAGGGAATCTCTTTCGAGACGGCCATCATTGAGAGGTACCGCCGCAGGGAAAGCAGCGTGGAAGAAGCGCTCATCGAGATGTATCTGGCCGGTGTCTCTGTGCGTCGGGTTGAAGATATTACGAAGGCCCTCTGGGGCAGCAAGGTTTCTCCGTCCACAATCAGTGAGCTGAACAAGAAGGCCTATGTCCACATCGAGGATTGGCGCAATCGGCCATTGCAGGGCGGGCGGTACCCATACGTCTATGTGGACGGCATCTATCTGCGCCGTAACCGGGGCGGCGAATACGAAAATGTGGCCATTCTGGTGGCAATTGCAGTTAACGAGGACGGTTACCGTGAGGTTTTGGGCGCCGCCGAGGGGATGAAGGAGGACAAGGCCAGCTGGGTCGGCTTCTTCCAATGGCTCAGAGATCGGGGCCTGAATGGACTGCTGGAGGCTATTGGAGAAGTATTCCCGGAGGTAAAGTATCAGCGCTGCACCGTCCACTTCTACCGCAATATTTTTCGGTAGTTCCACGCTCCAAGGTGAAGCCGGTGGCGAAAATGCTCAAGGCGATCCACGCCCAGGAGAGCAAAAAGGACGCCGGAGAAAAGGCAAATGCGGTGGTGGCTGAGCTTCAGACAATGAAACTCAAAGAGGCAGCCAGGAAGATTGAGGATGGCGTGGAAGAAACACTAATCTATGCGGATTTTCCTTCGGAACACTGGACGCGGATTCGTACCAACAATGTAATTGAACGGCTAAACCGGGAGATCCGCAGGCGCACCCGCGTGGTTGGCTGCTCCCCTGACGGGAACTCCGCTCTCATGCTGGTTTGTGCCAGACTTCGGCATGTTGCCGGTACACATGGGGCAACAAGAAGTACATGAACATGAAGCACCTGGAGGTGGCGGCTGAGGACGCTTCCATTGCCGGCTGACTTTATTCCCTCAGAGACTGCAAACTAATTTGCGCATAAATCTTGACACTACCCCGCGAGTTCATACTGCATCCTCTCTCAGGAGCGGACTTTTTGCAAAATTCTCACAACCTCCTCGGCTTTCAAGACTTTGCCATAAGATACGACTTTCCCGTCTACGACAAGGGCGGGCGTTGTCATGACGCCATAGGCCGCGATCTGTGAGAAATCAGTTACATGGTCAACCGTTGTATCCATGCCAAGTTGCTGAAGTGCTGATTTTGCAGCCGTTTCAAGCTGGTTGCATTTTGCGCATCCGCTTCCAAGAATTTTTACATTTGCGCCCTCAGATTTCGCACACTCTGCCTTTGCCATATTTTCCGCATCGCAGTTTCCTCCGCAGCAGGAGGTTGTTTCTTCCTTTTTCTTTCCGAACAATGACATATTCATTATACTCCTATATAAGTTGGTGCTGTTGTTTAGCAGCAGCTGCCCCCGCAGGAGCATCCGGATTTGCTTTTCTTTCCTTCATAAAAGGTCTTCAAATTCTTTGGCAGCTCATATCTATCGCAGGAGCAGCTAATTTCGAACTGACAGAATACAGCTCGAAGGACAGATTCCGCAAGCATTTCTTTCGGTGGCACTTCATAGTTTCCCCCATTGTATTCGAATACCCGGCAGTCAACATCGGTTCCGCTGATTTCGCTGCAGCAGCCGCAGCTATTTTCCGCAACGGATTGGCAGATGTCCTGACCATTTACACGGATCGTTGGGGAGGAAAGAAACCTGTGCCGCGCGGCAAGCTCCGCCGTTTCCATCTCAATTTTTCTGTATTCAACTTCGTAACCTGCAAGCTTAAGGGCGGGAGCAAGAGTCAGCATAACCTCGTCAAGAACGTTGTCCGTTCCAATGCAGCGGTCACAGGTCTGCAAATCAAGATAGA
>DIRC01000028.1:0-55549 GCA_002427465.1 Clostridiales bacterium UBA5446
CCCGCCGGCGGTGTTCAGATGAACTTCGGCGGCGCTGTCCGCAGCGAGCTCAACGACGCAGCATGCGCAGAGCTTCTCAAGTACTACCATGTCGGCGGCTGCGATGCCCGTTGGCGCGATGGTGAGCCCTGTACAGACAACAACATCTATAAGTTCATCTGGAAGAAAGTCTGCGTCAATGCGACCGTCAATACCGTCTGCGCAGTTCTGCGCCTGAAGATCGGCGAGGTCGAGGCTGATCCGTTCGGTCAGTGGCTGTTCCACGGCGTCATCCGCGAGACTTGTGCAGTTGCAACCGCAAAGGGTATCCCCATGGACGCTGACGAGTTCATTGCTCATGATCATCAGGATATAGTCACCAATGTCGCTGACTATTACCCATCCATGGCGCAGGATATGCTGTTCAACCAGCGTCAGACCGAAATCGACGTCCTCAACGGCAAAATCGCCGAATACGGAGAAGAGCTCGGCATCGACACCCCTGTCTGCAAGGTCCTGTGTCAGGTCGTCCGATGCATCCAGGGCAATTATGATAAGCAGTATTTCTCCAAATCCTGAAAGTGAATACTCTTCCTTACTCTCCATTTATTGCCGGGGTACATAAACCGGCGACAAGCTCCCGTAAGGGAGCTTGTTTTTTATATAATGATTAATGATGCTATTGGGAGGGTGAGACAAAATGAATGGGGTCGGTGTTGAAATTTCGGACAGTAAGACACCTCTAGGCTTGACACTCTCACTTTCTGTGTGGTATCTCAATCGTGGGCTTGACAGGGCTGTAGGCGATTCTATGCAGCTTGGCGGAGACATCCTTGGCAATATTGGTCAGAGCGCGGGTTACCTTGCATATGGAGACGACGTAATGTCAACTGTCGGTGATCACCCGGGCAGCATAGGGCGCCTTCTTTCTGTAGCTCAAATAGGGAATAACATATACCAGGGGAAAATCCTAGATGCCGTTGTTGCAGGGCTTAAAACATCCTATACATACGTTATGGGGAAAGCTGCATCCAAGCATAGCAGCTCAGTAATGTCAGCAAGTAGGGGAAAACAGTGATTTGATGCGGGAAGCGTCTCATCGGCCGCGATTCTTTTTATAAAGCAGCGAAAGAGCCAACAGACCGATCGTTATCAGAAAGGCGTAGAATAAAGGGTAGAAAATATGGACGATTGCAGGAGAATACGGCAGGCTGCGCAGGGGAAGTATCGCCAAACGCATGGCAGAAAACCAAATGCCATAAAACAGGAAAGCCGCGCCGTGCGGTAGACGCCGCCGGAAATATAACCATAATATGGGGACCAGCCCTAATAAGACCAGCGACAATTCAAATAATTGCGTCGGGAAAAAGGATAGCTTAGGCTTGATGCTCCCGATCAGGGGAGGCAGGCCGTTTAACAGCTCAAGCTCACCGTCCGACAGGGGGAAGGCCACGCCCCAGCGCGAATGGGTGGCAACACCGGCGCAGCAGCCGTTTAAGTAGCAGCCGACGCGGGCAAGCGCAAAGGCAAGCCCCGCGGGCAGCACCAAAGCATCCAGCAGGCGCAGGGCCGGGACATGGGCCAAGCCTGAATAAAGCAAGAGCGTGCATAAGGCGCCAAGGATGCCGCCGTATACGGACAGCCCGACCAGCCGCAGGGTATAAATATGCAGCGCGCCGTCATAAGCCCTCGGGTTTATGGCATAGTTAAACAGCCGCGCGCCAATCAGAAAGGCTGCCGCCATAGCGAGCAATAACACGAGTGCGCGCCGAATCGGCAGCCCTTCCCGTTTAAGCAGGGGAAGGGCTGTTGCAATGCCTGCGAGTGCGCCTGATAAGGCAAAAAGGACATAGGCTTTCAGGGTAAACGACATGCCGAACAGGCTAAAGGCAAGCTCCGGCTGCATTATACTGTTTCCAACGGTTTAGAACCGTTAAATTCAATGTCAATGGAGACGTCGCCCCCTTCTCCCGACATGTTGAGACCGCCGTTGATAACAACGTCTACATTTTGGCCGTAAGCTGCCTGTAAATAACCGGTCAGGTGTGCTCCTTCTGCGCTATAATCAAAGATCAGCTGCCCATTTGTGTAGGTAAAAGGAAGCGGATCAGACTCCTCACCCTCTTCGTCAATCCAGGACAGCGTTCCGCTGTCTTCCCCGGTCTTGGCAATTACCAGCGGATATGGCAGGGTTTGCCCCTCCCAAGACAGAATGGCCCGGTATATATCTATGTCACAGCCGGCTTCATCGTCGTCACTGCTGGACCCGGCCTCCTCCTGAAGCAGTTCCGCCGCGACATAAACCTTCGAGAAGAACAGGCTTCCATCGGGATATTGGCCAACCAATTCATCAAGCGTGGGATAAGGAACGAACTCCACCTTGAGCGTATAGTCTTTCTTACCGCTGTCATGCAGTCCGGTTACCAGCGCCAGAAACACGGTTTTATCTTTAGCCAGCTTCTTGAAATCTTTCAGCACGCCGCCGCTAAGCACGGTAACCTCTTTGCCCCGGATGGCGAATACCTTAAGATTGCCGCCGTCAACCGACACCGCGGGATCATTCTTATCCGTGAGGCGATCCAGGTTCTCTGCATCAATGGTAAGCGCTACCAGCTGTGCGCCATATGGGCCGATATTTAGAGTGGTACTGCCAAGCAAGGGGATTTCATCATTTCCCAGCATTGCCACCACTTCATCCGCGGGCGGTATATCCAGCGCGAGAGATGTCCCGGCCTCAGCTAAATCGCCGCCGGCAAGATTGGAGTGCAGCGTATAAGGCGAGTAGTCGCCCACATCGCCTTTGACAAGGGCTTCATAGAAATCCGCCGCCCAACCGGCAGGCGGCCCGGTGGAGGAGAGCAGCGCGCTCTCCCAGTCGGCGCCGGAGCCGGCAATGGTGTAGGCGTTCAAAATAAACGGTTCTCCCAGCCTGTCGGCTAAAAATTTAATCAGTGGCATGCGAGCGTAACCATTGGCGGCGCTGTTATCCTCCGGGAAAACACCGGAAAAGATTTTCTCCTTATATTCGGCAACAATGCTGGGCGTATTGCCGCCGGCCTGACCCTCAAAATAAGTAGCGGTCGCTTCATCGAACCATAGCAGATCGCTGCCGGTTTCAATATAATTCCCCTGCACAAAATGGAAGAATTCATGTGCCAGCAGCGGTTTTACCGAGCCCGCCTTGTAGCCGCCCTCAAATAAATTGCGATTGAGGGAAATTTTCCCGCCGGCACTGTCCCAGCCATGAGAATAATAACCCATGGCATCCAGCGACTGGATGTTCACCGTCATCGGCCATTCGCTGCGTTTGGCATAAGCATACCCTTTGGCTAGGTAGTCGTTATAAACGGCCTCAAGATCATCAAGCAGGAGCCTGCGGTCATTGTAATCAATAAAGGTCGTCCATGCCTGGGCCGGGAAATTGACCAGAAAATGTCCGCCGTCTGTTAAGGTCGTTGAGCACCAAAAGATGCCCAAGCGAAGCCTTTCTTTAGATGGCTTGGCTGAGCCGGAAGCGCCGTTTACCGACAGTTGCTCCAAATATTGAGAGGGAACAAAAGAGGCCGTCACCATACCGTCAACCACTTCGGCCGGTATGTAGGAATAGAGCGTGTTGCGGCTTCCGTCGGCTAGGACTATTTCTGTGCCCATCCCCAGCATTGGCCTGGCCGTCTCGTCCTCCGGCGTTTCCGTATTTGTAAGCGGGATATTAATGGTGACCGGATAATCGCAGGTCATATCCAAATACAGCTCAAACAGGTCGGAGCTGAGGCCGTCCAGCTTTTCCGCATCATCCAGCTTAACGACGGTAAGCGTTGACTGAGATGAATCCAGAACCTGGTTTTCTCCAAAATCAAGTTTTGCCTGCGCTATTTCGATAGCGCCATCTTTTACGCCGGCAGAGGCATTTCCACCGCAGGCGCTTAGCGCCAGCATTAACCCCGCTGCAATTGATAAGAGCAGGTTCGGCGATAGATATATACGCCTTTTGACTTTCATATTTTTCCCCCTTATGATTATTCTTCAGATATAAATACCAATTGGATCAGCAGATCGCTCCCATTCGTAAGGTTTGTCAGGGGTGCAACCAGCGATCCCACCATAGAGACTGCCAATAGCCATGAAAGTGTTTTTTACACATGGTACGCTCTTCCATTATACTCGCAGGTGATTTTTACGTTCAAATTCTTATTGAAGTAGCTTACCGCCTCGCCAAAGAGGTATTCATCACCAAGAATGCCGGCATATACCGCGTCTCGTGTCTGGATCTCCAGCTCCGGATATCTTTGTTCCGCCAGCGTGACGGAGAGAATGTCATTTCCGTTAATGACGATCCTCTCACCGCCGCCCGCCTTAATAGGAATCAGAAGCAGGCCCTTTTCCACGTTTTCCAACCGATAAGGCGTCCTTTCAAAGAATCCGGTCTTGAGTCGTACGATCAAATCCATGTGCATCACCTCATATTGAGAATATCGGAAAGGTCTGAACTCGGCAATGGCGCGGCGCAATCTGGCAATGACAAAAATGTGGCATGTTTCATGCCACATTTTTCTTGAAATCGATTTGATTGTCCGATATTTTAAAAATGAGGAGGGATTGCCGTGAACTTTGCCGAAAAACTGGATTTGCTTTTTCCCGAGGACACCGTGTCGATCTATTACGCCGACGAGGGTAAGCGCCGCCGCGAACGTTTTATACCGGGACCGCGCGGCCGTGGCCTCCTTCGCGGAGGAGTTTACGCGGTATCTGCGTCTATGCCGGCCTCTGATGCAGATTTTCAGAGCCTCCGATTCGGACGCGTATTTTGAAACTCTGGCGGAATTTGAGCGGGGAAAAGCGGATGCGCTGATTAAGACGGAATCACTATCCCTGCTGACCATGCCCGGAACCTTTTAGCGTCGATTGTTGAACGTTCCGGCATCGACACGCCTGATTACCATGTCTCCCATGACGGACATGCTGGGCGGCGGGTTTGTCTCTTTTTTGCCCAAAACTGTTGGGAGCATCTGTTTCTGCAACCCGCATAATGAAAGACGTATCTCTTTTGCAGGGGAGAACAATTGCACATTTTGATAGGCAGGCTTAGTCTGATCTGCTATAATATCCCCGTATGACGCGGGAGGATATCTGAAATCCATGCAAAACCGGCACATTGAAAGAAAGGCGGAGGTCATGATGAAATTAGCTGAAGCGCTTCTATTGCGTTCCGAATGCCAGAAAAAAATTGAAAGCCTTCAAAGCAGAATATTGGCGAATCTTAAAGTGCAGGAAGAGGATAGGCCTCATGAAAATCCGCAAGAACTGCTCAAAGAGGCGTTTGAGCTGAACGATCAGCTTTGCGCATTGGTCAAGCAGATTAATGCCAGGAACAATATTGCTGCGCTGCCGAACGGAACGGTTCTGTCCGAGGCGCTTGCCGACCGGGATATGCTGATGAAAAAGCGCAGCCTGCTGGCAGCTATCGCGGCTAAGGCGAATGAACGGGACTATCGCCTGACGCACACCGAGGTCAAGATGCGAGTCACCTTGCCTATCGGTGAACTGCAAAAGCAGATTGACAGCCTCTCCCGCAGCTTCCGGGAGCTGGATACCCAGATCCAGGCTGTCAACTGGACGGTGGATTTGTAAAAAGCAAGCAGTTGGTAGCCGGCGAAGGCCAAAGCGGATATGACAAAAGTCCCCGAAAGGGGCGACTTGATTGGCGGGCGGGGGACAGCTCAGGGGTTCGATTCCCCGGATTACTTCTTAGTCCAATACCCATCACATGCGTATCAATTAATTTTGTATCGGTAATAACCACATATCGGTTGGCATTCCCGGCGAGGGCGGGTTCGGGGCACTGCTTGAAGCTTCAAAAAGGTCAGGGATGTAAATATACGCAATCACCAACGCCGGCATAGAGCCGACAGGGTTTAGTTTATGGGGGAAATTGCGGGTGGATTTTGACAAGGCAAAAGATTTTATTTATAAAAACGCCAGACCGCTTGATGCGGCAAGATGGCATTTTCTGTTTGAAGGCGGGAGCCGGGATAATGTCTTGAAGCGATTGGCGGCTTATCGCAATGATGACGGCGGGTTTGGCCATGCGCTTGAGCCTGATTGCTGGAATCCGGATTCATCGCCAATACAAACATGGGCGGCCACAGAAATCATCAAAGAGGTGGGGCTTGAGGACAGTACGCATCCCATCATACAGGGAATCCTGAGCTATTTGGCCAGTGGGAAAGACTTTGACGGTCATACATGGGCCCGTTCGATCCCCACGAACAACAATTATCCCCATGCGCCATGGTGGCGGTGGGAACCCGATCCGGAAACGTCTTATAACCCCACAGCCTGCCTGATTGGCTTTATTCTGAAATATGCCAACAGGGAAAGCGCGCTCTATGCCCTGGGCTGTGGTTTGGCGAAAGAGGCATACCGCTATTTCAAGGCGTATTACCCGCTGGAGTCCATGCACACCGTGTCGTGCTTCGTTAAAATGTACGCCTATCTCAAAGAAGCGAATGTCCGCGGCTTGCTGGACTTGGGCGAGTACAGCGCCTTATTGCACGAACAAATCAGGCAAATGATTACGTATGATACGGAAAAATGGAAAACGGACTATGTATGCAAGCCATCCCTGTTTATCGGCTCTAAGGCCAGTGAGTTCTATCCGGATAACAGGGCGGTTGCCGACTATGAATGTGCATTTATCCGCAGCGCCCAAGAGGCCGACGGCACATGGGCGATCACGTGGTCATGGCCGGAGTATCCCGAAGAATGGAGCATCAGCAAAAACTGGTGGAAATCGGATTGGATTATTAAATCTGTCAAATATGTGAAAGCATTTGAAGCATAAACACGCAATGCGCTCTGCGTCTGCCGTGGCGCGGTTATCAAAAAGGCGGCCCGTTTTCATCGAAAGCGGGCCGCCTTTTTATTTTTGCTGAAATGGGGCCGCCCTATGCTTTTTTGGGGCTTTCAGCACGGCGGTCAGAGCATCGCAAACCACGGCGCAAAATCGCGCCCGTTCGCTGTGCCGCCTACGAAGGCCGCCACCATGCCGGCAAATTTCCCGAGGCTTGAGCGGCTGTTTCGACATAGCGTTATCCGGTATGCCGAGGGGGTCAGAATAATCACTTGTTTTGAAAAACTTCTTTTGCCACTTCAATAAAATTCTGCACAATATTCGAGTGAGTCTTCCTGCAAACGAGTCCAAAAGGCCATCGAAAAGGAACATCCAGCGGAACCGATATGAGAGGAACAAAATTGGGTGCGAAAATATCCGGCATAAGATATATGCCATTATTGAAGCAAGTATTAAACACGCTCTCGATTCCACACGGCACTTCTTCAAACTCAAACCCCGGAACCGCCTGTCGCGCAGCCGCTACCAATTCAGGCATCCAGTGGAGATTGTTAACGACGACTTTCTGACCTGCCAATTCCGAAAGGCTGACAGCACCTTTTGAGGCGTAAGGGTGTGTCCTTGCCATAAGGCAAACCCGGGGCCGGCAAACAAGCGGGATAAAGTCCAAATCGTATAAAGACAGGTTCGGCGACTGCCCGCATTCAGAAATGTCAGAAACGCCGGATATGACATTGTCAATCATATTCTGTTCATTGCACACTATTATCTTCTGCTGGATTTTCGGGTACTTCCCGGCAAAATGTTCATAGATTTTGGGCAGCAGCATGACATGCGGGTTTTGTGAAATGCGGATGATCATATTTCGTTGCTCAGTCTCTTTGCAGCGCGATAAAACATCCTGAGTTAAGGCCAGCGCAAGCTGGGCGCCTTTGTAGAACTCCCTGCCGGCAGGCGTCGGGGTAACTCCCCTTGGCGTCCGAATCAGCAGTTGCAGCCCGGTATCACGCTCAAGCGCATTGATCTGCTTAAGCAGCGCCTGGGGAGATATATATTTAGCTTCAGCCGCTTTATTAAAACTTCCATAATTGATTACTGAAATAAAAGACCGCAAATGCTCATCGTTCATTTGTGCATCCTCCCCCAGCTATTTTAACCTTTTGGTTATAACTCTACTACCATAAATCTACTACTATGTCAAGTGATGAGGGGTTATATTTAATATTAACATAGTCAATTAATTGACAATACATAGATATTGGGAGAGTGCATAATGAAAAATGACATATCTCGCAGAAGTTTTCTGAAGGGAGCCGCCGCCGGCGCATTAGGCCTCGCTACCGTCGGCCTCGCCGGCTGCGGTAATTCGTCGGAGCCGGGAGGCAAGGCTGGCGACGGTCCTGCGGCCGACGGAACATTGCTTCCCTTCGAAAACACCGTAGCGTGGGATGCCGAATATGACGTTGTCGTACTCGGTCTCGGCCTGGCGGGCGGGGCGGCCGCAATCGCAGCCGCCGACGAAGGGGCAAAGGTTCTGATTCTGGAGAAAGCGCCCAAAGGCGAAGACGGCGGCAACAGCAAATATGCCGGCCAGGGCGTTCTATATGTCAAACCCGAAAATCGGGACGCATCAATTAAGTATTTTCAAAATATCCGTGGGATGTACGCCACACCGGGCGACGACGTACTTACGGCATTCACCGATATGCTCACCACCAACATGGACTGGATAAAAGAGCACGGCGGAAATGCTATGCATTTTGCCGACGTAATCGGTGAGTTTCCCGACATCCCCGGTTATGACCTGATGAGCTGCTGGTCTATTGACGGCACTATCTTCGATGGCAAGCTGTTTAACTTCGTTCGCAATTATGCGCTTGAGAACGATGCCATCGACGTATGGTTTGAGGCTCCTGCTCAGACCTTTATCCAGGACCCTGCCACCGGGATTATCCATGGCGTCAAGGCTTCCGTAAACGGCCAGGAATATAATATCCGCGCCCTCAACGGCATCGTTCTCTGCACCGGCGGTTTTGAGGACAACATCCAGATGATCCAGGATTACCATCAGCTGCCTTACGCATATGCCAAGGGCGGTCTTTACAATACCGGCGACGGTATCAAGATGGCTATGGACATCGGCGCAGACCTCTGGCACATGAGCAATATTGCCGGGCCGGACCTCAATGCTGTCGATCCGGTCACAAAGCGTGCTGTAGGTTATGCCATGATGGGATATCATCCGCTCCTTTCAACTAATTTTACTTGCGGAACGGCAAGTATTATTGTCGGCGCGGACGGCACCCGTTTTGTGGACGAAGGCACGATTCCGGGGCACGGTTTCATCAACTTCCACGGCATGAAGCTGAGAATGCCCGTTTCCCTGCCGGCCTATTGCGTGTTTGACAGCACCTGCATCGATAAAACCATCTATAAAATCTGGGATAATCAGGCCAAGATTGAAGACGGCACCATTGTCATGGCGGACACTTTGGATGGGCTTGCGGCTAAATTGGGTCTGCCGGAGGGCAGTTTATCCGCCACTGTCACGCAGTATAACGAAATCTGCGCCAAAGGCGAAGATATTGCATTTCACAAGAAGACCGAATACCTTGTTCCCTTCAGCGGCTCCGGCCCTTATTATGCATTTGAAGTTTATCCTACTTACACCAATACACAGGGCGGCCCGCGGCGGAGCGCGCAGGGAGAAATCCTGAATGTTGAGGGCAAACCCATTCCTCACCTTTACAGCGCCGGCGAGTGCGGGTCAATCTGGGGCGACATTTATCAAGGCGCCGGTAATCTCGGCGAATGCGTTTCTTTCGGACGTATATCCGGGGTCAATGCGGCTGCGGCAAAAACCGACAACCTGCGTGAGTCGGCAATGACCGGTACTCCCGTCGATTTCAATGCGGCTGCGGGAACTGATTACGCTGCTGCCGATAACGAGTTTATAGGAACCGGAGCCGGTATCGGCGGTGACTTAACCGTCAAAATCACCGTGGATAACGGACAGATAACCGCTATTGAAGTATTGGAGCATAACGAAACCGAAGACATCGGCGGTACGGCGGTACCTAAGCTGGTAGATCAAGCTCTCGCCGCTCAGGGACCTGAGATTGACGGGGTAACAGGTGCAACCGTTACCACCAACGCATTTAAAGCCGCGCTGAGGGAAGCCATGACCAAGGCCGGAATATTGGAACAATAAAGGGGATATGCGGCTGAATACCGCTCGCTGTTTGTCCTTTGTTTTCGTCGGAAGTCCTTTGAAAAGGCCATGGGATATAAAAGGCTCCATCGAAAAAAAGGCGCAACATTTTCCCGAAGACGCATAATAGTCCCGGCCGGATATGGCGCGGACCGATGAACATTGGCGAGGATACACAGGATATTCTCTCCGAGCCGGGATACTCCAAAGAGAAGCAGGCGGGCAGTCCGAAAAAGGGGCTGCCCGCCTCATTGCGATATATCGCGCATTTTAAAAAAGCATGGAACATACGGGATATCTGATGTCAGTCATTATACCATCGGGAGCCGCGGCGGAACGCCTGATTCCGATTGAATAGGGATTGATATTTTTTCGACTTGATTTTTACGGATATATAAGTTATAATGTATTCAAAAGAACCATCATAGCAAATGGAATCTATGAAAGGCTTTTATTTCTTACGACAGTTTTGTGGTAACAAATGAAAAGCCTTTTTTATTTTTATATTCCGGCCCTTTCGGCGCCGGAAATTTAAGTTCGGATTTGTTGAATATGAAAAGAACCGTCTGACATGAAACAGAAGGGCTTTTGTATTTCTGCCGTGTGGCATGGATATGGAAAGCCCTTCTTTTTTTACTATTAACGAAAGGGAGTCTGTTGATATGGATATAATTAATAAAACTGTGCGGCATAAGACTTTCGGAGAGGGGGAAATCTGTGACTTCAGGGATAACATAATTTCCGTCCGCTTCGGCGCGGCACAGAAGAAATTTATTTTTCCGGATGCTTTCAGGGATCATCTCATCCTGACGGAAAAGAAGAGCAAGCAATACGTAGACGGCATATTGGCCAGAATTGATAGGGACAAACAGTTCAAAAGGGAAAAGAATAAGCAGGAAGCAGAAAAGAAACGCTTTCTCAGAACGCTTCCGCTGAACGCGAAGTCTCAGGCCGCCTTTGGCTTTATAGACAACGATATGCAAAGCGTGAAGAAGGACTGGCGCCTCAATTCGGGGTATTACCGGTCGGGAAGCAGCCGGGGGCAGCCCAGAACCCCCGCAAGACTCTATCCGAATTCGGCGTGCCTTCTGACATGCCTCGGGGAAAAGGAGCCGGAAGAAAACCGGTACATTTGGGGCGTGTTCATGGTAAGGGACGACTTTAACGGTCCCGAATGCATGGACGGCGTGATCGAGGCTCACGACACATACCGGATATTGCTGAAGGAGGAGGAGAAAAAGGACTTTCTCTTCTGGAAGTATTTCGGCCGGGAGCCTGAGGGCCGGAAGACAAAGTGGGGCTCAATCGAGTTTCGGTATTTTGCCAACACAACAATGGCGCGTATCCTGGACGATATCCAGATGAACAGAAAAGGCGCGGAGAAGAAGCACTGCGGAGAATTTCTGGAATATTTCTGCGAACTGAATAAAATCGATAAAATCAAATGACCCGGCGGCTGTCGTAAGGCCGGATCGGAGACACGTGAAGAACGATGGGAGGAACATCATGTTTGTATTAAAAGCTCAGCGGCGGGGCGCCGGCGCTAAGGCAAAGCAGCTCAGGCGGGCGGGGATGATTCCGGGGTGCCTGTACGGCGCCGGGATCGAGGAGTCCATGCCGCTTCAAATGACCCAGAGTGAAGTAAAAAGACTGCTGAAGGAGAAGGCCAAGGGCGGCCGGGTGACCTTGGACGTGGAAGGGGAAAAGAGCACCGCGCTCCTGCGGGAAATCAGTTGCCATCCTGTGAGCTGTCAGGTTGAGCACCTCAGCTTCCAAAAGTCGAACGACGACGACACGGTCACCAGCACGGCCCAGATTATTCTGCTAAACAAGGAGAAGATCCCGGGATATATTCAGCAAGTTCTCTTTGACGTCCAGTATAAGACCCTGGCCTCCAACATGGTGGAGAAAATCGAGATCGATCTAGAGGGCATGAGTACCGGCGACAGCATTAAGGTCTGCGACCTGGACATTGCGAAGAACGACGACATCGAAATCTTGACGGATCTCGACAGCCTGGTGGTGTCGATCATCGAAAACAGAAAGGGCGGAGGCCCTGCGGAGACCGAGGACGAGACCGGAGCCGAACAGTAAGTTTGGAAGCTCCCAAATCCCCGGATGCCCTGGCAAAAGTCAGGGCGTCCGGGGATTTTAATTTAGTTTCGCCGCAAATTTCGGGTGGGCGGCAGCGTGGTTTTGTGGTAGAATCAGCGCATCGCGCTGATTCTACCTTGATTTTAAACCGTTTCACTCCCGGTTTTGCCGGAACAGCGAAACATGGCAAATTCTTTCGCACCTGCTTTGCGGATGTGGCAGAATAGCCGCGAAACCGTGATTCGTTTCCGGTCTTGTCACCGGACGTTGGATAAGGAGAATATATGGAAAGCATAATCGGTATCCTCGCGGAGGAATTAAATCAAAGCCAGACGCATGTGAAAAACGTGGTGGATCTCCTTGACGAGGGGAATACGATCCCGTTTATCGCCCGTTACCGCAAGGAAATGCACGGCGCCATGGACGACACGGCCCTTCGCCTTCTGTCGGAAAGGCTGATTTATCTGAGAAACCTTGAGGCGCGCAGGGAGGAGGTCAGAAGGGCGATCGCCGGCCAGGACAAGCTCACGGACGCCCTCTCCGCCCAGATCGCCGCGGCGTGCACACTGGCGGAGGTGGAGGACCTCTACCGGCCATATAAGCAGAAGCGCCGCACCCGTGCCACCATGGCCAGGGAAAAGGGGCTGGAGCCTCTGGCACTGGCGCTGCTTGGTCAGGACAGGGCGCTGCCGGAGCCGGCTGTCCTGGCGGAAGGGTATCTGGACGCGGAAAAAGGCGTTGCAACCGTTGAAGACGCCCTGGCTGGGGCGTCGGATATTATTGCCGAGACTGTTTCCGACAGCGCGGAGCTCCGGCGCAGCCTTCGGGCCCTGATGATGAAAGGGGGCGTTCTCCGCTCCGCCGCGGCAAAAGAGGAAGATTCGGTATACAGCCTTTATTATGCCTTCGAGCAGCCTCTCCCGCGGGTTCAGGGACATCAGGTTCTGGCTGTCAATCGGGGGGAAAAGGAGGGCTGGCTCAAGGTATCCGTGGCGGCGGACCGGGATGCGGCCCTGGCGGCGGTTTGGCGGGGAACGGTAAAGCCCGGTTCCCGCGCTTCGGACTTTGTCCGGGCCGCGGCGGAGGACGGGTACGACCGGCTGCTGTTTCCCTCCCTGGAGCGGGAGGTGCGCGGGGTGCTGACCGAGACTGCGTCCGAGGGCGCGATACGGAATTTTGCCCTTAATCTGAAGCCGCTGCTGATGCAGCCGCCGGTGAAGGGGCGCGTTACGATGGGGCTGGACCCGGGATACCGGAACGGCTGCAAGGTGGCCGTGGTGGACGGTACGGGAAAGGTGCTGGATACCGCGGTGGTCTATCCCACCCAGGGAGACCGCCGGAAGGACGAGGCGATCACGGTTCTGGCGGGGCTGATCAGCCGGTACGGTGTGGCGCATATCGCCATCGGAAACGGCACCGCGTCGCGGGAAACGGAGCAGATGGTCAGCCGGATGATCACACACACGCCGGGGGTGAGCTACATGATCGTCAACGAGGCGGGCGCTTCGGTATACTCCGCGTCAAAGCTGGCGGCGGAGGAATTTCCCCAATTCGACGTCAACCTTCGCTCGGCGGTCTCTATCGCCCGGAGAATGCAGGACCCGCTGGCGGAGCTGGTGAAAATTGACCCCAAGGCCATCGGTGTCGGTCAATATCAGCACGATATGCCACAGAAGAAGCTGGACGAGGCCCTTTCCGGCGTGGTGGAGGACTGTGTCAACGCCGTGGGCGTGGATGTGAACACCGCCTCGCCGTCCCTTCTTCAGCGGGTCTCCGGGCTTAACGGCACGACGGCGAAAAATATCGCCGCATACCGGGAGGAAAACGGCGCGTTTACCGCCCGCCGGCAGCTTTTGAAGGTGCCGAAGCTGGGGCCAAAGGCTTACGAGCAGTGCGCGGGCTTTCTGCGGGTGCCGGAAAGCCGGAATGTGCTGGATAATACAGGGGTGCATCCCGAAAGCTATGACGCGGCGGAAAAGCTGCTCTCTCTTTGCGGGTGTACGCTGGCCGACGTAGGCGGCGGGCTGGCAGAGTTGCCGGAGCGGGTGAAGGCTTACGGCGAGGAGAAGGCCGCCCAGGCCTGCGCGGCCGGCGTCCCAACCATCAGGGATATTGTCCGGGAGCTTTTAAAGCCCGGGCGCGATCCAAGGGACGAGCTTCCCCAGCCAATTTTACGCACCGACGTGATGGAGATGAAGGATCTTGCCGCCGGCATGGAGCTGACCGGCACGGTGCGCAACGTCATCGACTTCGGCGCATTTGTGGACATCGGCGTCCATCAGGACGGGCTTGTGCATATTTCGGAGATTGCGGACCGGTTTATCCGGCACCCGTCGGAAATCGTGTCGGTGGGCGATGTGGTGAAGGTGGTTGTTTTGGCGGTGGATGTGGGGAAAAAACGCATTTCCCTGTCCATGAAGCAGGCCAAGCCGTAAGTTCGCCAGGGCCGGCAGCCATTTCCAGAGAATTTTAAAATCCGGTGCGAGCGGTCTGGCATAAAGAAGTATGTATGGCGGCGCAGAGAAATTTGCGTCGCTGTACGTTTTATGTGTTTAACAGCATATCGCGCACTTTTTGTGTCTTGCCGTTTCCGCAGCAGATATCCCGATGTCCTGCTTCTGTGACCAAAACCGACAGATATGCAAAGAGCCGCTCTCAATATATTGAGGGCGGCTCCACTTTCGGTTTTTGGCAGCCAGACGATCATAGCGTTCTATAGACGTTTTAGACGCTCGGCTTTGCGTCCCTGCCTTTCGGCAGGTTTGCCACTAACTATTAATTTTTGCCCTTGGGTTTCCTTATCCTGCTATTTCTGCGGGATTTTCGGCGCCCAGCCTGCTACTTTGCGATGTCCTCGATGAAGCGTTGGAGGATGGCCGCCGCCTGGCAGCGCTCAGCGTTGCGGGCGGGCGAAAGCTTCGTGCCGTCGCCTTGGATCAGACCTGCGGCGTTGGCCCAGGACATGGACTCCGTTGCCCAGCCGGAGACCGTGTCAGCGTCGGCAAAGCCGGAGAGGTCGGCTCCAGCGGTCACATCATAGCCCTTGAGCTTTGCGTAATTCATCAGGATAACCGCCAGCTGCTCGCGCGTGATGGCGTCCTCGGGACCAAATCGCCCGTCGCCGTATCCCCTCACAATCTTGTTCTCGGCCGCCCAGGCAACCGCCTCACCGTACCATGTCCCCGCCGCGACATCGGCAAAAGGATTGGAGGCAAGTGTGTCGGGTGTGTTTTCGAGGCGGTGGAGGATGGTGACGATCATGCCCCGGGTCATGGCGCCGCGGGGATTGAACAGCATCGGATTTTTGCTGACGCCTACCATCAGGCCCGACTCATATGCCCACATCACATTGCCTGCGAACCAGTCGTCCGCCGTGACGTCATCAAAAGAAATATGAGCGCCGGAGTTTGTCTTATCGGTAACCGTCACGGTCAAAACCGGGTCGGCTCCGCCGCTCATGTCAAAGGTGATTTGGTGTTCACCCTTCGCGAGCGCGGCAAGATATGACTTTTTGAGGGTGACCGTGCTGCCGCTGACGGTGTAATCGGCCCCATTGACAAGCGCCTTGTCGTTCAGCAGAATTCCGGACAGAGTGTAGCTGCCGCTTGACAGCGTGACCGGGATATCAGCATGATCGGAGGCTGCGGGGCTCAGATCGAAGGAGGCGGCTTTTGGCGTAATGGAGGCATTTACGGTTGCGCCGCCCGGACTTCCGCCGCCGATGTAGCTCCATGTGGCGGTGACGGTAAGATTCTGCGTGACGCTCATAAAGTCCTTATCCCAGCCGGTAAGGGTATAGCCGCTGCGGGTAACGGCGGGCGCGGCTGCGGCGCCGCTACTTGGAACTATCTGGGTCAGCGCGCCTCCGCCTGTGCGCGTGCCGCCGTTCAGATTAAAGGTGACGGTGTAGCCGATATAGGGGGCGCTCGGCTCCGAAACCCTGCTGTCGGCGTAGCCGCCGCCGGAAGAAGCCAGCGCCTTCACCGTAAAGGTATAGCTGCCCGCGCCATTCGCCAGAAGATTGTCTTTTATATCCTCGGTAGAAGTGTTCGGAGGGTTGACATGGGTTTCCATACCGAGCTTCACGCCATCTTTGTAGTATTCCACCTTGTACTGATTGGCGTCTGGCACGGCGCTCCAAGCCGCCTTGAGTTCTCCCGCGGAAGAGGTATCCCACTCAAGGCCGGTGGGCTTGCCGAGCTGTATGGTGTTCAGCCAAACAATGTTCTCCCCGTTTCTGTACTCCCAGTATCCTTCCTTACTGCTGGTGTCTTCGACGTCGTCGGCTGTCTTGACGCCCTGCACATCAGGTCCAACCTTGATATAGGGTTGGGCGCCGGAGCCTGTCGGGCTGAAGTCCAGTACGCCGTCAATGGTGACAGTGCCGGCGTTTTGGACATTGACGCCGCTGCCCTGCGTCGTCACATTCCTGCCGACTGTGACCGTGCTTCCGTTGGAATAAACGGCTGTGACAATTTGGATTTCAGTGGCCCGATTGGCCGTCACATGGCCGCCGACTGTGACGGTGGCGCAGCCGCCCGCACTGACTGCCTCGACTTCGCCCGAAGCGCCCTGACCGGTTACGGTGACGTCACCGTCTACGGTTACCTTGGGGTTACCAGAGCCGCTGGTATATACGCCAAACTGTCCTGCAATCACATTGCCGCTGATGTGGATTTCGCTTCCCCCCTCGGCCTTCACGCCGTATCGGGAAGCCTCTACGTTGAGCTTGCCGGTGCCGGAGCAGCTCACTTTTCCGCCGTTGCTCGCCGTCAGTCCGGCGGAACCGGCTGTGGCGCTTGTGACATTCAGCGTAAAGCTTCCAACGTCGAAGGTGACGGCCCTGCCGTCAATGACAATGCCCTTGTCGTAGTCAATGTTTTTCAAAAGGCGGATGGTCTTTGTGCCCTCGGCCGGCACGGCGGCCAGCGCGTCCTCCAAGGTTGTATACGGTGTGTCGTCCATTTCGCAGACCGCAGCCGATGGGTTCCTGACCCAAATTACGCCTTCGGGGCCGCCGGTGCTGTATTTGAAGTAGCCGGGATTCGCGGGGTCGGTGGCGCCTGCCGACTTGGCAAAGTCCGTAGACGCAATCCGTGCATAGATAGCGGGACTGGGGGTTGCGCCGGAGCCATTGATCTCTCCGTCCACGGTAATGCTTCCGTTGCCAGAAATAATGACCGCGCCGTTGTTGTAGCTTGAAAGGTCCCCCTTGATATAAATATTGGCGTTGGTGTCCTCCGCCATGGCGCCCACATGGCCGCCGCTCACATCCTTCTCTATGGTAATGCTGCCGCCGTAGCTGTGTACACCGTAGCCCTGAGCGCTTGTCACGTTGCCTTTCACCAAAACCGCAGCCTGGCCCGCGCTGTACACGGCGCCCTTGATCTGCCCGCTGTTTGAGACGTCTCCGTTTACCGTGACCTCGGTGTAAATGTTCTCGGCTTTTACGCCATGGGCCGCGCCGGCAGCGTCTTCAAGCACCGTCACCTTGGAGCCGGCGATGGCGTATACGCCCATGCCGGAGGCTGTGCCGGACGTATCCGTATCGGCAGCGGCGGCATTTGTCACCGTGACCGTGCTTTTGTTTGCCCATACGCCGCAGAGCTTGCCTCTGACATTCAATTCCCCAGTGTCGCCGATGCCGGTAAGCGTCACGGTTCCATCGGTCAGCTTGAGCCCTTCATTGGCGGTTGTATCAATTGTGAGTATATGGCCGTTTAAGTCAAGGGTGATCTGTTTCCCATCGATGATAACGCCTTGAACGGTCGTGAAGCCTTTGAGCAACTTGACGGTTGCGGTGGGGCCCGCTGCTTCCACAGCCTCTTGCAATGTGGTATATTGCGTGCCGCCGACGATCTCACAGACCTTTTCTCCCGGGATATCGGGCGGAGTGGTCACGTCCAGCTTGACCACATTGGTGCACCGGCTCAGCGGATAGGCCCATCCGGTGTCGCCCACCACCATAAACAAATCATACTCCGCACCTCCAGCGGCCCCGGTCACAAGAAAGCGCGCCTCGCTTCCCGGACTGAATTCCGGACTCCCCGAGGAAATCGCGGGGTCGCCATCGCTGTCTGTGCCGGCGCCAACCTGTTCGATGCTTGGCCAGCCGGCCCCGTCAGGCAGGAGCACCCAATAGACCTTGCCCTTTTTGTCGGTTTCAATATTTTGCAGCTTAACGACTGCCTCTGCCTGCCTGCTGCCGGCCGGTTGGCCAGCCCCTTCCTTCGGATAGGCAGGATCGAGCAGCGCCGCGGGCGGCGGCGAAGGAAAGTCTAATTTGAAGGGCTCCGACAGATTGCCGGCACCGTCCTTCAGCACGATATAGACGTCATAATCCGTGCCATGCTGCGGTACAAAGCCGGATATGGTCATATCGACGGACATGCTCTTGCTGGCAAAGGCCTTTATCGCCGCCTGGTCCGCCGCGTCCGTTCCGGCCGCAACCTGCGCATTGCTGGGCGGGGCGGCGTCGTTTTCCAGCAGAACGGCATGATAATAGGACGCTTCCTGCGCGCTGAAATAAATGTAAATTTGCCGCAATCCGGGCGATTGCGGATTGTTCTTCGGCTCACCCCCGACGGCAAAGTCCGGCGGCGTTGTATCCCCCACGCGGGGCACGCCCTCCAGTGCGTAAGCCTGCGCGGCAAAAATTGGGGCAGTCAACAGCATGGCTGCCGCCAACAGTATGGAAAGCGCTTTGTAAAGCCCTTTTTTTCTATGTTTCAGCATAATAATCCCTCCAATATTTGATTTTAATCTTCTTCCGGTTCTGCATCTGCAACGGTGATGCTGAACCCTGCGTCTTTCTCATAGGTGAGCGTAACGCCGAGGCCCTCGCCGTTTCCGGCCGCATACATCATGCCTGTGCCGGTGCTCATCTCATATGTTTCCTCCGTAAAGATTTCCTTGATTTCTTCCAGATAGGCCATAAAGTCTTCATCCGAGATTTCCTCTGCCATAATAAACAGCGAATCGTCGGCCTCCATCACCGAGACAATTTTGCCGCCTTTGAATTCGGGAATGCTTTTTGCCAGATCGGACGAGGGCCATTTGTCCGCGCCAATGGTCAGCTCCTGACCGTCCTCACCCTTGATGACCACCTTGTCGCCATCAATGTCCAAATTCACTCCGGCGCCCTCGAGAATTTTTTCGGCCGCCTTTTCCGCCGCTTTTTCCCTTGCTCCGCAGCCGGCAAATGATAGGATCAGCACAAAGGCCAAAAGCCCGATTAAAAGTTTCTTCATTTCTCTTGCCTCCCAATTATTTTATAATATCGAACCTTCCGATCAGGGGCAGTCTTTTGGCTTTTCCTCCAAATCCGTTGACGAGCCCCATGACGCCAAGGATTAAAACACAGATTCCGAAAACCGGCATAAGTATCCAGCCAATGATGGGGATGATACCCAATATCACAGTGCCAGCTATACCTGTAATCCAGAGCAGAAGTGCTTGGTTGGCATGAAATTTGGCATATCCCGATTCGGGGCAGGCAATCAGCGGCAGAAAGAACAGCAGATAGGCAAGCCCCGCCATGGTTTTATTCTTTTCGATATCTTCCGGGGTGTAGATGTTTTGCTCTGTCATGATAACTACCTCCAAAGTTTTTTACGCTCATCAGCCATGTATCTTGAACTTGCTTTACAGCTTGTTGCCGCAGCCGCCGCAGAATTTGGTGCCGGGCGGATTTTCTGCGCCACATTCTGGGCACTTGGCAGCGGCCTGCACCGCCATAGGCGCTCCGCAGTGATTACAAAAGCGTACCCCCTGCGCATTTTCCCCTTTGCATTTGGGACAAACGGCGAGCGCCAGCGAAGCGCCGCAGTTGTTGCAGAATTTGCCTGTCCCGGCAGGCTTGCCGCAAGCGGGGCAGACGGTCGTCTTGCTTTCCAGCCTGCCCTTCCAAACGGTGGCGCTTTCAGCGGTTTCCTCAATGTTGCGCCGCATGGCGTCGGCGCGGGCCTTTGTCACGGCTATTTCCTGCCGGGGGGCACATTCGGTGCACAGGCCCTCGTCCTCGTTATAGCAGGAATCACAGACCCATTTGCGGCAGCCGTGACAGCGGTTAAAGTGCTGCTGGGCTTCGTTTTTTGCCCGCTCAAAGGCTTTCTCATGCTCCTTCTGCCATTCGGGGCTCATGCCTTCGAACCGATCTGAGAGAACGTTCCCGCCCCGCTCCAGCGAATATCCGAGGTTTCCCAGGCGGCCGCCGAACAGACTGCCCAGCACACCCGCACCCTGTGCCAACCCCCGCAGGCCGCGCCCCTTTTTGTAGGTCTCTGATTCAATGAAGCTGCTTTTGTGTCCATCCTCACAGAGATCGCAGTAAAAGGTAAACTGAAACCCCGCCTCGGTGGAATTATCCTCATAGTTGCGTGTAAAGGATTGCAGCATAGATTCACCTCATTTCCTGTTTGATTTAATTTTTTTGCCGCAGGCGGTGCATTTTACGTTTTCAAAAAATTGCTGCGCTCCGCAGCGGGGGTTCCGGCACCGGATCATGAGCGATGCGCCGCACTGCTCACATTTCTCCCCCGCAAAGGTCGGCTTTCCGCAGTCGGGGCAGGGAATATACAGCGCTCTGCCGCAACAGGAGCAAAGAGGCTGCCCCCTTTCGATGGGCCGCAGGCAGGTGGGGCAGAGAACCCCAAAAGGGCTGCCGCTTTGACAAGAGGAACAAAACCGGCAATCAGATTCTATATATGCGCCACAGTGGATGCATGGCCGCTTGTAAGAAGCCATATTATCCCTCCTGCCTTGCGCCGCACTCCCCGCAAAAGCGAGTGCCGGGGGACAGCGACGCTCCGCACTGGGCACATTTTTGAGCGCCCAGCCTTGCGCCGCACTCCTGACAGAACTTGACGCCCTCCGGATTCATGTTGTTGCAACTGGGACAGAGGCGGGCCTCTTCCTCGGCTCTCCGGGCGCAATTCTTTTCCCTCTTGCCCGCTTGCGCGTTTTGCAGCTTGCCCTGCGCCGCAGACAGGTTTTCCTGCACCAGATGCAGTTTCTTCTCTAGCTCGGGAAACTGGACACGGCCCTGCGCCAAAGCCTGTTTCCCAATCTGTGCGTAGAGGTCGTTCTCCTGCTTTTGCAGGTCGCTTACCTCAGACCCGGCCATCATCAGCGCTACATCCGGATCATCCTGGGGCATAAAGCCGGAAAGCCCCTTCATCAGCCCACCGAGACCGCCGAATAAATCACTCATCTTTCCTCATCCTTTTCTGCTTCAAATTGCGGGGCGCCGCAGACGGTGCAAAGATCAGCCCCTTTGGGAACCGGAGCGCCGCAGCGTGCACAGATGCGGGGCATACAGTCTGTACACATCATTTGATTCTCGTTGAAGTGTTCGTCGCACACCCACCGCCGGCAGCCGCAGCATCTGTTAAAGTGTAGCCGTGCGTCCTGTCCTCCCAAACGCAAGGCCTCCTTCGGGGTACCGCAGATAAGAGGCGGGGTGACGTATCCACTTCCGCAGACCTCGCAAAAGAAGGTCAGGCGAAAGCCGGCGTCCTCCCGCACCGTCCGGCATTTTGCCGTAAACATGGGAGACTCTCTATCCATCCTCATAATCCGTACCCTCGCCTTCATTCCCCAGCACATTTACGCTTTTAAAACCGGCGATGAAAGAGCTGAGTTTATGCAGACCAAAATGATCCGGCCTGTGGATTGCTTCAATAATTTCCTCTCGCGGCCGCGCCTTTTGCATAGAATTGCCCTCTTTCGCATTGGCATAAATCCGTTGACCGAGTTAGATACATTTGGTATCATATAGGCAGTGGCTTAGTTGTTTCAGTTTTATCATACGGGAAATAACGCCCGCCGTAATCATCCCTGGGATGACTGTGAGGATAAAACAGGGGTGATTATAGGGGTGATTTTATATTGCTCATCAAACGCTCTGACAGCGTTAATAAAAACCCGCCCATTCGGTGTCGCAATGCTCATAGCGGGAGGATTTATAAAACAAGCTCATGCGGGAAGGAATCGGTGGTCTTATAAAAAAGAAGTACATTGCTTTGGCCGCGTTGTTGCTGTTGTCCGCGCTGCTTGCCGCCTGCGGGAAAGAGGCCGGGCTGAATCCCAAAAGGCCGGTAACCCTCACCCTATGGCACAATTTTGGCGGACAGATGCAGGCCACGATGGATGAGCAGATCGAAAGTTTTAATGCCACCGTCGGCAAGGAAAAAGGAATTATCGTAAGCGTCACCTCTATTTCCGGCTCGGCTGCCTTGCAGGAGAAGCTGACCATGATCGCCGCGGGCGATCCCGGCGCGCCGGAGATGCCCGACATTACTACCTGCTATCCAGCCACAGCTGTTTTGCTTGCGGATAAAGGGCTTCTTGCGCCTATAGACGGATACTTTACCGATGAGGAGCTCTCTGACTATCTGCCCCGGTTTCTGGAGGAGGGCAAGCTGGCCGATGGAAAGCTCTATGTGTTTCCCTTTGCCAAATCCACTGAGGTGCTTTTCCTCAATCAAACGTTATTTGAGAAATTTTCAGCAGCCACAGGGGTCACGGCGGACAGCCTTTCCACTCTGGAGGGAATTGCTGACGCCGCGATAAAGTATTACCGCTGGACCGACGAAGAGACGCCGGATACACCAAACGATGGGAAGGCATTTTTCGCCGTCGATTCCTTTTTCAACCTTGCTCAGGTTGGCATGGAGCAGATGGGGGTCTCCCTCTTTCAGGGGGAGGAGCTTCGGCTGGATACGCCGGAATTTGGGCGAATCTGGGATGCCGTTTTTGAACCGGCGGTGAAGGGCGGGTATGCTCTCTATGACGGCTATTCCTCCGACCTATCCAAGACGGGCGATATCCTCTGTTCCATGGGTTCGACGGCGGGTATCCTATTTTATGGCGATGAGATTACATACCCAAATAACACCAAGGAAAGAGTGGAATACGCTGTTCTTCCCTACCCAATCTTTGAAGGCGGCGAAAAAGTGGCCATCCAGAGGGGCGGCGGTCTGGCGGTGGCAAAATCCACCCCCGAAAAAGAAGAGGCGGCGGCCCTGTTTCTCAAATGGTTTACCGCCCCGGAACAGAACATGCGCTTTGTGGCTTCCACAGGTTATCTCCCGGTGACCGGTCAGGCTTTTACCAACCATATGGAGAGGGAGATCGCCGAGAACATCAATTCGAATATTCAAAAGCTGCTGCGTACAGCTACCGTCGTTCATGGAGAATATGACTTTTATATACCGCCGGTGTTTGATCGCTTTAATATCGTAGGCAGCGATTTTAAAGCCGATTTTCTCGCAATAGCGCAGGGGCGGCGGGAACAGTACATGGAAAACCTGAACACAATGGATTCAGAGGCCGCCTATGAGGAGGCAGCAAGGGGCGCCATAGAAGAATTTATTGCGAGACAACCATAAACAGGAGGGGATACAGATGCCAAAACGGGGATTCATCGGGACCCTGGGGCTTTACCGCGAGGTGATACACCGCGGCGGTCAAAATGGTCTGCCTATGCGTCTGCGGCTGTTTCTTTTTCTGATTTTGTTCCTCAACACCATCATGCTGGGTGTTTTACTTATCCTGTTTTCCTCCGGCGTTTTCAAAACCGGATTACTTGAACACAGGCCGGTTCTTGGCAGTGAGCTAACACACATTGCACAGGATATCTATAAATCCTTCGGTACTGTTTCGGTGCAGGCCACGGATCTTGCTAAGGAACTCTCGTCGGAGCTGGAGCGCAACCTGAAGGAACGCGGCGGCTCGGCCGCTTCTTTGCAGGAATACCCCGATTTGCTGGAGTGTCTGCTGGAGGATGAGCTGGGCAGGCTTACCGGAGCATTGGAAAAATCGGACGCCAGCGGCGTCTTTCTTATGCTGGATGCGACGGTCAATCCCGCGCTGCCAGATGGCTCCGATTCCCGGGCCTGCCTTTACCTGAAAAACATGGAACCGAATATTGTAAACGGAATGGCCGCAAATCTGCGCCTCGGATTCGGCCCCACGGCGATTGCGAGGAACCATGAAATCCAGCTTCTTCCCCAATGGCAGATGGAAATGGACGTGGGAGAGGCCTCCGGTTTTACAGAGGTAATGGCCGCCGCAAGGGAGCAAAAGCTTCCGCTTTCCCGCCTTTACCGTTGGAGCGAGGCAATGGTTCTGCCGGGCGGCAGCGAGCGGATTATGCTCTGCACCGTGCCGCTTATTGCGTCGGATGGCACGGTGTTTGGCGTGTGTGGCTTTGAGGTGAGCGAGATGCTGTTTAAGCTCTCATACGCACCGGAGTTAGAGGGTTACGACCATTTGCTTTGCCTGCTCTCACCTCTGGAAGAAAATACGCTGCGGCTGTCCGGTGCGCTCTTTGCCGGCAACTTTGCCGCCGGGCCCGCCGCACCGGAACACACGCAAATCGATATATCCTCCGGTTCGGGCGGTTTTTACAGTTACCGGCAGCCCGAAAAGGAGAGCTATGCGGGCCTGCACGAGACGGTATCTCTGTATCCGGTTGATTCCGCATATGGGGACGAGCGGTGGGCCGTGGCGCTGATGATGCCCGACGAGGGACTTCATACGCTGATTTCGGCCAGAAGTCGCAGCCTGATCTTTGGTCTTTTGGCGCTTATGCTTATTAACATCTGCCTCGCGTCGTTTATCAGCCATAGGTACATCCGGCCGGTGGCTGCGGCTCTGGAGCGTCTGAAAAAACCCGATCCGGCCGCTAAAACCAAAATTCCCGAAATTGACGATCTGATCGAATTTCTTGCGGCGCAGGACGAATTGCCTGTGCCCGGAGAAAAAAAGGAACTCCTGATGCAGGAGCATTCCGCTCTGTACCAGGAGTTTATAAAGAATATCAAATCGCTTTCGACCGCCGAGAAATCGGTTTTTGATTTATATGTGCAGGGGCATACCGCAAAGGAAATCGCCGGAATTCTCTGCCTTTCCATCAACACGATAAAAACCCATAACCGGCGTATCTACATGAAACTGAACGTTACCTCCCGCAAAGAGCTGATGGTATATATTCAGATGATGGAGGAGGTGGGCTGCGGCTGATAACGCAAACATTGTGACTTTAAAAAGTACAAATAGTATTGATGAAGAAATCAGAGTTCCAGATGGCAAACCACTTTTGCTATACTAACTTCTTCTGTCCAATATCGCATATAATGTATTACTTGAATCCATCGCACATGTAAATGACTTTTTGAGGCAGCAAAAAGCAGCTGCGAAAAACACAGAGCTTTTTTTCATTGTATGAAATATGAAAATCGGGGCGGAGAATCATATTGATTCTCCGCCCCTCGCGTCTAACCATGAATTAATTCAGCTCTGATAATTTCATCCGCACAGGCACGGATATTGTTGATCCTGCCAATCCACTCAATTTGATTTTCTGCCTTAAGTCGCTCTGTCACGCACTGTGCTTTCATCATCTGTTCAATTATCCGTTCCCGACGCCCGGGCAGAGGCCTGCGCCGCAAGCTCGTTTTGCGCTTAACGCGGAAGTCCGCCGGAGGCCGGCAAAAGCAAAAATCAGCTCTTGCGAATCTCAATTACGCCGGAGCAGAAAGAAAATTCATGGAAAGCCATGCGGCAGAAGGGGCTTAAGCGCTCTTGCAGTTCAGAGAATACAAAGTAGATTTCGTCCGTATCCCAGGTATTTCCGCAGGCCGCTTTGCACGAAAGAAGCGCGCTTCTTGTTTGAAAGCAGACGTCTCCAATCAAAATGGCGCCTTGGGGCGCTAATAGACCGAGCAGTTCGGCAATGAAATCCACCTTGGCGTCATCCGAAAGATGGTGGAGCGCGTACGTGCTTATAATAAAATCAAAGGTTTGATTCCGCAAAGCAGGCGGAACTCCAAGAGTAAAGTCCCATTGCAGCAGATTGGCGTCCGGCATTTTTGAATGCGCGATTTTAATCATTTCCAATGAAAAATCAAGGCCGGTGATCGCATGGCCGGCGTCATAAAGCCTGGACGTCAACACGGCGGTTCCAAAGCCGATGTCAAGAACCCTGGAAGAAGGCCGATTCATAATAGCGCCATATATGGAGTTCATCAACCGGGCGTAGCCGGCGAAAGGGTATTGGCTGCTTTCATCCGCATGCCGTACGGACGCATCGTAACGATCCGACCAAAGATCAAATCCGTGATTATTTAACATGAAGTATCCTCCGTTTTGGTTGTCGGGTCACCATTATCCCACATCCGATCCGGTATGACAAGATTTGACGCGGCATCCTTGCCAAAACACCGCGAGGGCCGGATGGGAGGGGCATGCGGCGAGCGCCCTGACGCGTTATGCGGAAGTTAAAATCTTATGCCGGGCCATGTCCTTTTTCTTTTCAGGATGGCGGGGCTTACGGCCCGCGGCTATTACTTTAAGCCCGTGCAGGTCTTCCGGGCCGGGCACTTCTGTTTTTGTGACAGTTTATTGCCATTTTCAGAGGTTTGGCGTAATATTCCGGATAGGGAGGCCCCGGCAGAATAAATTTACCCGGCAGCCGAATACTATTTTCGGCGCGCATAGGCAGACGGGAGGGAAAGCGTGTGAAAAAGGATCAAAAAGCCCGTCGTGAGCTGGAATACCTGGAAAAACAATTTCCCGTAATAAAGCGTGACGTAAAAGCGTCCAAAAGCGGGAAGCTGTGGCGGCATGAGACGGTGATCAGAAAAAAGATTAAAGCCCTCCGGGAACTCCGGGGGGATCATCTCAAGGGTTACGGGCAGGTTTACGACGGCTATGTGGAGCTTCTGGGAGAGGTCTCGGAGCGGCTGCTGGAAAATTACAACCAGGCCAACGCCACGGCGTATGGCTTCAGCGAGGTCGTCCAGGGGCGCTTCAGAGCCTATTTAAATTCCGGCATCATTTCCGTGCTGGTGACGCACCACATCCCCAAGATGGTCGCTGCGGAATTTAACCGGCTGCTCCCGGAAAATCCAAAGGACGGTTATCCCGAGGCCAGGGGAATGAAGCGGAGGTTCGTGCTGCATCTGGGCGAGACGAATACGGGCAAAACATACAGCGCGCTGCAGTGCCTTAAGCAGAGCGAAAGCGGGGTTTATCTCGCGCCGCTGAGGATACTTGCCCTTGAAAACTTTGAGCGGCTCAACAGTCAGGGCGTGCCTTGCAGTCTGGTCACCGGAGAGGAGGAAATCCTGGTGGAGGGCGCACGGCACTCCAGCCGCACCGTCGAGAAGGCGGAGCTGCTCAGCGGCTGCCGGGTGGCCGTGATTGACGAGGTTCAGATGCTGAGGGACCCTCAGCGGGGAGACGCCTGGACACGGGCGATCCTGGGGCTTTGCTGCCCGGAGATCCATCTTTGCGGCGCAATGCACGCCAGAGAGCAGTTGGTGCGGATGATTCAGGACTGCGGGGACGATTTTGAAATCCTGGAATACACCCGCTCGGTGCCGCTCCAGATCAAGAAAGCTCCCGTTCGCCTTTCCGATGTGCGGAAGGGGGACGCGCTGGTGGCGTTTTCAAAAAGAAGGGTGCTTTCCCTTTCCCGGTATTATTCGGCAAACGGCATTCCCAACAGCGTGATTTACGGAGATTTGCCGCCTGAGGTCAGGAGAGGCCAATATGAAGCGTTTATCGGCGGGGAAAGTCAGATCCTGGTCGCTACAGACGCCATCGGCATGGGCGTGAATCTGCCCATCAGGCGGATTGTGTTCACGGAAACCAGCAAATTTGACGGCGAGATGTTCCGGCCGCTCTTTCCTCATGAGGTCAAGCAGATTGCGGGCCGGGCCGGGCGGATCGGGATATATGACGTGGGCTATGTGGCCTGCATGGGCGACGACGTCGCCTTCATCAAAAACTGCCTTCAGGTCCGGGATGAGGAAATTGACCGGGCCGTGGTGGGGCCCAGCGAAGAAATCATGGATATCGGTCTGCTGCCCCTGAAGGAGAAGCTGGCTCTCTGGGAGACCAGGGAGGAGACGGTGAGCCATTACCGGAAAAAGGATATCCGGGACGCGATTCTGATTTTGGACAGGCTGAAGGCCTACCGGCTGCCCGAAAAGACCCAATGGCGCCTGATGCAGCTTCCATTCGACGTGAACAGCGAGGAACTTCTGGCTCAATTCATCCGGTATGTGGAGGAACGCTTTGTGCTGAAAGCCGAAGGGCTGTCCCGGCCCGACCTGAGCGCCCGCTCCCTTCCGGCATATGAGCAATATTACCAAAAGGTGGGACTGTACTACTCCTTTTCAAAAAGCCTGGGCCTCCCCTTTGATGAGCAATGGGTATATGATACACGAAAACAGATCAGCGAGGAAATCAGCCGGCTTCTATAAACGTGCGGCATTTCCGGCCTTGCGGAAAATGCCGGATCAGAATAACCTCCCTTCCCTTCCGGGCATTTCCGTGTTATTCTTGCAGCATATGAAATGTGCCTTCAAAACCAATGGGGGGATGATGTTTCATCGAAAAACCTATTCAGTCGGACAAAGGCGGAAAAGCCGCCCCGCTGTCCGGGAGCTTTGACGGCACTGCACACTGGGAGGAATACGATGAATATTTTAGTCATTATGCCCATGGAGCCCGGAGACAGGGCGCGTCTTGCCGCCGCCGTGCCGGGAACGGAGCTGACCTTCGTCGGCATGAAGAAGGTCACGGATCAACAGATCGCCCGGGCCGACGCCATTATCGGGAACCTGCCGCCGGAGCGCTTAAAACATGCGGTGAACCTCAATTGGCTTCAACTGTCATCGTCCGGCGCGGACAAATACTGCGCTCCGGGGCTGCTGCCGGCGGGGACTGTTCTCACAAACGCTACCGGGGCTTATGGGCCCGCGATTTCGGAATACATGATCGGCGTGGTGTTCGCCCTTGCATATAATCTGCATAAATATAGGGACAACCAGAAAAACCGGCTGTGGCGGGACGAGGGGCCGGTGCGGCCTATAGCCGACTCCACCGTCCTTGTGGTCGGGCTGGGCGACATTGGACGCGCCTTTGCCTCCCGGATAAAAGCCATGGGCTGCCATGTGATCGGTGTGAAAAGAACTCCTTCAGAAAAGCCCGATTATGTGGACGAGCTGTATCTGATGGACAGTCTGGACACGCTGCTCAAAAGAGCCGATGTGGTGACGCTGAGCCTTCCGCGCGCTCCGGAGACCGACGGGCTTATGGACGAAGCCAGGCTGCTGGCCATGAAAAAAGACGCGATACTGGTCAACGTGGGCCGCGGATCGGCGGTGCGTACAGAGGATCTTTGCCGGGTGCTCGCGTCTGGGCATCTGAAGGGCTGCGCTCTGGACGTGACCGATCCGGAGCCTTTGCCGCCGGAGCATCCGCTCTGGGCATTCGATCGTGTGATGATAACGCCACATATCTCCGGGGGGAACAACGTTCGGGAAACAGTGGAGAGGGTGCAGGCGGTTGTCACCCGCAATCTCCGGGCCTATGTCAGCGGAAAGCCCCTGGAAAACCTTGTGGATTTTCATACGGGCTACAAGGCGCACTGAGCTGTAGCCGGGCAGAAAGCCCCGCTATCTGCGAAAAGGCAAAAAACCGGGGCGGAGCCGAAGCTCCGCCCCGCGGACTGCATGGGGTTATAGCGAATTGTACCAGGCAATGACCGGGTCGAGATTTTTTCTGTCCACGGCGCTGTAGGCCTTTTGCGTCATCCGGAAGGTGGCGGCCTGATGCGCGTTCATGGCATCCACCTTGCGCAGTCCGGCGGCGATGCTTTTATTCTTAAAGTACATAATCCCTCTCAGGGGAAGGGGCAGCGCTTTCATGTTAAATCCGCCCTGCATATAAAACACCGGCACGTCCGCGGGGATTTTATTTGCCGCCCGTATGGATTCCGTGAGCTTATCCGAGGGGGGGCTCATGCCGGTGGCGCAGACGGCTTTGACGCGGTTTTCCTTCGCAGCCTTTTCGTAGCCCTTTACCTTTCCGGCAAAGAGCCAGCCCATGTAGATGACTTCGCGGCTTTTCGGCGCCGGGACGCGCCTTGCCATGTCGTACCAGGGCAGGGACAGCGCTTCCGCAAGAAGTCTGGCATACTGCCTGGTATGACCGGTCTGGGAAGAATAATAGATGGCGCTTACCAATGTCGTAACCTCCTGTCACGCTTTGCTTTGCGCAAGACTGCCGCGGCGCGGATCGGCCTTGCGGAATGAAATTGTTGTGATACAATAACTAAAAAGAGTGATCCCCCGGCGCATCCGCCGGGGGCGGGCGCTAAAAGCGGTTTGAACCGCGGCGCGGGATGCGCCGCGAAGCAATATCATAAAAATGCCGTGCAGTTCATGATCATATAAAACCAAATAATAATATGAAACGGAGGCAATTTTATGCATGAAGGGCATCATAGCTGCGATCACGAACACTCCGGCGACTCTCCGGAGATGAGAAGGGCGCTGCTGGAATATCTGCTGGGGCACAACCGCAGTCATGCCAGGGAGCTGCAGGAGCTGGGGGAAAAATTCGAAAAGGCCGGCAGCACGGAGACCGCCGCCGCCGTTCGGGAGAGCGCCGCGTGCTTCGGCCGGGGGAACGCCGCCCTGGAACGGGCCCTGGCCGCGCTGAAAGGAGACTGACATGTGCCTTTCCACCGTGTATTTGTTCGACGGAGAAGACCGGGTCAAGCTGGCCGAAAACATCGGCGGCGTTAAGGTAGACGGCAATCGGGTTATTCTGACGGATCTGCTGGGGATACGCACCGCCGTCCCGGGAGCCATAGAAAAGATCGATCTGATGGAAAATTATATCGTGCTTAAAAAGCCCGCGCCGTGATGCGCGGGCTTTTTTATTTTGCCTCAGATCTGATTTGCCAGGTTGAAGCCCGCGCGGGTGGCGTCCTTTACGAAGCCGGCATGGAAGGAGTCGCCGATGTTATAAACCTCGGGGGCGACGCGGGCCTTAAGGCCCTCCAGGTACTGGGATTCGTCTGCCGCATTGCCCAGGGCGTTCACAAAAAGATCCGCCAGATAGGTCTCTATGTAGCTCTCGGGCCCGATCTTGGGGGCTAGGGGGTTGGGGATGTTCTTGGGCAGCGTGGGCGTCCAGGTGCAGTAGGGATCGGGCACGCCCTTGGAGATGTTGCGGCTGACGAGAACTTTATCATGATCCTCAAAACGTGCGATTGTGGCACAATTGGCCAGGGTAACGCCGTTTTTCTCCAGATAGTGGATTAGATGGCCACGGTTGGCCGTGCAGGCTCCGTCCATGAAATAGGGCAGCATATCCAGAACCGTGACCTTGCAGCCCTTTTCATAGGACAGCCAGAAAGCGGTTTCCATGCCGACGGCGCCGCCGCCCATGACCACGACCCGCCGGGCGCCTCCCAGCAGCTGGGGGTTGGTCAGAAGCTCTGTCGCCTCTACCATGTTGACCTTGTCGGAGCCGGGGAAGTTGGCCGGGAACCGCTTGGCGCCCACCGCATAGACCACCGCGTCGTACTCCTTACCTTTCAGCATTTGCGTTGTGGCCTCGGTATTCAGCAGAACCTCCACGCCGTTTTCGGACAGGGTCTCGCGGCGGATATATTCCACATAGTTTGCCATGTCGTATTTATTCAAAGGCACGCTGGCAGGGATCATTGCGCCGCCCAGGGCGCCGCTTTTTTCATACAGCTTCACCGTATGGCCGCGCTTCGCTGCCTGAATGGCAAAGTTCATGCCCGCGGGGCCGCCGCCGATTACTGCGATCTTTTTGGGGGTTTCGGCGGGAATCGGCAGCCTGGGGACGACGTCTTCAAAGCCGGTGCGGGCATTGACGGCGCACTGGGGATGGCCGCCCTCCACAAACTCGTTGACGCAGGCCTCCTGACAGCCGATGCAGGGGCGTATCTTCTCCACCTCGCCGGCATAGGCTTTGTTGCACCAGTTCGGATCAGCCAGAACCGGGCGGCCCAGCATGATCATGTCGCACATGCCGTCCCGTAGGGCCTTTTCCGCCAGGTCGGGATACCCCAGCTTGCCCACGGCCACGATGGGCACCTTCTCGCCTACGAGGCTTTTGACGCCGCGGCTGTCAAAATAATCCTTGGCTGCCTTCGCGACCTCCAGGAAACAGCCGGCGGGCATATAGGAGGGCGGATGGGGGAGCCACCAGTTGTCATAGCAGCCCAGGTCAACGTCGAAAATATCCACGCCGGCTTTGACAAGGTTTTCCATGTATTCCAGGGTCTCGCCGATGGTTCGGCCCTCCGTGAAGTTTTTCAGGCTCTTTACGGTGTGCATCCTTTCACCGTAGGTTTCGTTCAGCGCGCAGGACAGATCAATGCGGTACATGATGGGGAAGTAACGGCCGGTACGCCTGCGCAGCTCTTTGATGATTTCAATGCCGAAGCGCTGCCAGTCCGAGTACTTGCCCAGCTTGCGGCGGTTGAAGGCGGTGTTGGTCATCTGATCCAGCAGGTAGCCCTCGTGACCGTGGAGATACACGCCGTCCAGCCCCATGGTCTGGGCGTCCGCCGCGCCCTGGCCGAAGTTTTTGACGATTTTATCCAGCTCCATATCCGTCAGTGGGCGGCAGGGAATCTCCGGGATATAGAAGTTGGGGTTCCATGAGGACGAAACGGGCAGCTGATACTTGTTCAGCAGGCACGTGGGGGGGCCGACGCGGCCCAGTCCGGCAGTGAGCTGGATGAAGATGCGGCCGCCCCGGGCATGTACGCCCGTGGCCAGGTCACGCCAGCCCATATGGTTTGTTCGAGTGTTGTCGATCCGGGGAAAATAGGAAAAGTTTCCTTTTTCCGTGACGGAAGCGTCAATATGGTGGCTTATGGGAATAAGGCCCGTGGTCAGCAGGCCGATGCCTCCGGCGGCGCGGGCAAAGAAGTATTCGCGGAGTTTATCGTCGGGCCTTCCGGTTTCGTCGGCCATCTGGCAGTTGCCCATGGGGGCCATGACCGTGCGGTTCTTAATGGTAAGCCTGTTGACCTTAATCGGGGAGAACAGGGTGTCGTAGGGATACAGTTCCTTGGTGAATCGGGCGGTACCGCCCGCTTGGTTTTCGCAATCGGCCTGTACCCAGTTTCCATAGCTGTCTACCAATTTCTGAACCAGTTCATCGCCTTTCAAAATTACCCCTCCGTTTATGTTATTTCCATGTCAATCATGACTTGTTGAGTGAATATTAGCATAAACGGACATTCAAAGCAACAAAAAAACGTTATTAATCATGAAATTGCTTGCTAAACGTTAAAATACATGTTAAAATCTTGTCAACATTGATAACCGTATAGGGGGGATGCTGAAAAATGGCTGGGAAGAGCACCGTCATAGCCGTGTCGGGCAAGGGCGGCGTGGGCAAGACGACCCTTTCGGCATGCATCGTCCGGCATCTGACGGAACGGCGGCCCGGCGCGCGGATTCTGGCCATAGATGCAGATCCGGCCATTGGGCTGTCCGTGGCGCTGGGGGTGAATGCGGACCGAACCCTGGACGACATCCGCAAGACCATCGTACATAATGTGGAGGCGGGACAGACCAAAGAGGCAATCGAGATGCTGGGCGAGGCGAGGTTCCGCATCTTTGACGCGATCACGGAGAAGGACGGCTTCGCCTTTCTTGCCATCGGGCGTCCCGAATCCGCGGGGTGCTACTGCAAAGTGAACGCGTATCTCAAGGAAGTCATCAGTCTGCTGGCGGAGGATTTCGATTATGTCGTCATTGACGGCGAGGCGGGCATCGAGCAGATCAACCGCCGGGTGATGGAAAAGGTCACGCACCTGCTGCTGGTCACGGACCAGAGCCGGAAGGGCGTGCAGGTGCTGCAGACGATTAAGAAAGTGGCCGACGAGATGGTTATGTACGACCGGATCGGGGCCGTTGTAAACCGCGTTTCAAATCCGGAATACGAAAAGCTTATCGAGATCCCGGGGGTTGAGATTCTGGCGTTCATTGAAAACGACGGAGATCACGCCTCAAACGACATCCAGGGAAGAAGCGTATTCGCCCTTCCGGAGGATTCCAGAGTATTTGCCGGGGCGCTGGCGGCGCTCCGAAAAATGGATATTTTGTAAGGGGTGTGACATTTGAAGGATCTGAAGCACTTAATCTACTTTGAGGGGCTTCTGGAAAACGCCAACAACGCGCTGGTCAGACAGGCGAAGGCCGAAGGGAAGCTGTGTATCGGGTACACCTGCTTCCACATGCCGGAAGTCATCCTCAACGTGGACAACTGTTTCTCGGTGCGGCTGCGCGCGCCGAATACGGGGTCCATGGACATCGCAACATACTATATGTCCAACTATTCCTGCGAATTCTGCCGGGCCATCCTCGAGCGGGGCATCGAGGGCGGCTACAATTTTCTGGATGCCCTTGCCGCCCAGGACGCCTGCGCGGAAATGAACCGCTGTGCCGAGCATATTGAGATCCTGAACTGTGTGGACAACGACAAATTTTTTGTGACCCACGCGGACATCCCATATAAGGTTGTTGACTACACGGTCCGGCATTACGTGACGCAGATGAGAAAGCGCGTGCTGAATCCCCTGAGTGAGGTTTACGGGGTGGACACCTCCGACGCCGCGCTGAGGGATGCGGTTCGGCGCCATAATGAGCTGTGCGGGATTATTTCGGAGATCGGCGAATACCGCAAGCTGGATAATCCCACCATCACCGGGTACGAGTACCATATCCTGAATCTCGTGTCCTACGTGTGTCCCCAATACCTGGTGGCAGATAAGCTGCGGGAGACACTGGAGGAGATAAAAGGACGCAAGCCCGACCCCAAGCCGTGGTACCGGGTGCGTGTAGGCATCGTCGGCTCCGAGATCGACGATCCGGAACTGACAAAGCTTATAGAGGACTGCGGGGCCATGGTGGTATTCGACCGGTATTGCTTTGGGTCCACTCCCGGCAGGGAGATTATCCCCCTGAATGAGCAGGAGGACGTGCTGACCCAGATTTGCCGCCATTATATGGAGGTCTCCGAATGTCCGCGCTATATCTCCAACGAAAAGGTGGCCCAGCGCAGGGAAACCGCAGACAGGCTGGCCAAGGAATTCAAGGCGGACGGCATTATTTACGAACAGATCAAATTCTGCGATTATTGGGCTTTCGAGCGCGCGCTGGCGAGCCACGTTATGGCCGAGGAATACGACCATCCGGTGCTGTCCATCGACCGTCCTTATAATGTCCGCGGCTCCGGCCAGCTGCGCACCCGCGTGCAGGCATTCGTAGAGTCCCTTGAATTCAAGCGCATTAAAGGAGGGAGCGAATAATGGCCAAGGAAAAATACCCGAATCCGAAATTCTTCCGCATGAAGGACAAAATGGATTGGAAGCGGCAGGCGGAAAACGTGGCGGAGATAGCCGAAATCTGCAAGGAAATTGCCCGGGAGACGGACTGGAAAGCCGCCGGCGCCAAGCATCTGAAGGGCTGGAAGGACTTCGGCCTGCGGGTGGCCGATGAGGCCAGGGCCGTGGCGAAAATGTCGGGGGGGGAGAGGCTCGATCTTCTCATTAACGGAGAAAAACGTCTGGGCCGGCTCTATAAGGCCGGGGCCATGGCCTTTACCCGCAGAGAGTGGCGGGGTGTGAAGGACACAGCCGTGGACTTCTACTATTGGCTCGATACGTGGAAGATGTTCCTCCTGACCTTTGGGAAGGATCTTATTCCCAGCCTTAACGGAGTTTTGAACTACCGGTGGATGATTTCCTATTTTTGCGCTCATTCGTTTATGGACAAAAACTGCATGGGCCTGCGGGGCGAAGCGCTCCGGATGCACCACATAATGATCTATCAGATATACCGCTACGTTGCGGAGAACATTGTGTTCCTGAATAAGGCCGACAAGCACGGCGGAAACAGCGAGGAGCTGTCCAGGAAGATCGTCCTGTTAGACGAGATGACCATGGCTCAGCTCATGGCGGGTTTCCCGGATTTGCTCGGTATTCCCTACCAGCTTATGCCGGTGTTCCTGCTGTCTGAAATTGATCAGCTGGCCTGCATACCGTACTTGGACGCCGTGGAAAGCTACGGCCTGCCCGCCGACGCCTGTCCGGTGCCCGCCTCCGAATGCGGCGCCGCCGTGATTGACGCGCTGCCCCTTTGCGGAAAATGCTTTATCTCCAGCTCCATGCCCTGCGATGGCAGCGTGATGGCGTCTTCGTTCCAGGACCGCCGGTTCAAGATGCCCACCTTCCATCTGACCTTCCCCGTGCGGTATGATGACGAGGAAACGCTGGAATGCGGCGTGGAGGAAATTAAGCACTGCATCAAGTTCATCGAAGAGCAGACCGGGGCCAAGTGGAGCTGGGACGCCTATTTCACCGCCATGAAGCGGTTTAATCAGGAAACCAGCTTTGAGCTGGAGAAATGGGACGTGAATAAGACCGACCACCCACAGCTTATCGGACCGATTTACGAGCTGTTCCGTAAATGGAACTATGAGATGGACGGAGGTCTGGACCCCCGCGTCCTGCCGGCTATGAAAAAGGTCAACAAGATCATGCTGAAAGCCTATCGGAAAAAGGCCGAGCCATGGCGGGGCAAAATGCGCCACCGGGCCATCGTATGGAGCGTGCCCGCCCATTATTACGCCAACTTCTCCAACTGGCTGGCAAACTGCTGGGGGATCAACGTCCTCGTTGAAATGGAGGGCCTTAACTTCACCAAGCCGCTGGAGACCGAGGATGAGCAGGGGGCCCTGGAAGATTTGGCGAGGCTTTATGAGAGAATGGTCATGCGCAGGCATACCAACGGCGGCTACGACCACGTTCTGACCGAGCTTTGGCGGCAGGTTGAGGCCTGGCGGCCGGAGATCGTCATCATGTACCAGCACGTTTCCTGCAAGACCATGTCCACGCTTTCCGGGCTGTTTGACGAGCAGGCGAGAGAGCGGGGCATCCATATGATATGGATCGAGCACGACCTTATGGATCCCCGAACCGTGTCACGCCGCGCCATGCGCGCCAAGGTCAACAGCTATATGACCGCCGTCATGCGCGAGGAACCCCTGGATCCGTCGCTCCTGGATTTTGAGGACGACGTCACCTGGTAATTTAATTAATCAAAACATTAAATACGGAGGATTCAGAACAAATGGCTAATAAGTATTTCGGCGGCTGCGACGTCGGCTCAACCTATACAAAATGCGTAATCCTCGATGAAGTTGGAAACATAGTGGCAAACACCACCATTAAGAGCAAGATCAATTCCGAACAGTCCGCCATGATCGCGATGCAGGAGGTTGTCGATCAGGTCCCCGATCTGAAGGACGCCAAGGATCTGGCCTACCTCATCGGCACCGGATACGGGCGAAATAAGGTTCCTTTCGCGGATGAGAATATTTCCGAGATCAGCTGCCACGCCATGGGCGTTCACGTGACCGATCCCAGCGTCAAGGCTATCATCGACATCGGCGGTCAGGACGTGAAGGGGATCTCCATAGACAAGGACGGCACCGTGAAGAATTTTGCCATGAACGATAAATGCGCGGCCGGTACCGGCCGGTTTTACGAGGCCATGGCCGGCGCCTTTGAAATGTCCCTGCCTGAGTTTTCCAAACTAAGTCTTTCCGCAAAGAACGTGATACCCATCACCGCCCAGTGTACGGTTTTTGCCGAGAGCGAGGTCATCACGCTTGTGGGCGAAGGCAAGCCCATGGACGAGATCGCGGCGGGAATCCAGATGGCCGTCGCCAAGCGCTGCTTTGTCATGGCCAAGAAGGCCGGGGCCACGGATTCCATCACCCTCACCGGGGGCTGTGCCAAGAATGACGGCCTGAAGAAGGCCATTGAGCATGTGCTGAAGCTGAAGGTGGTTGAACTCCAAACCGACCCGCAGCTTATGGGCGCGCTGGGCGCGGCCGAATACGCCCGCAAAAAGGGTCTTGCGAGGGGGGCGTAAAAAATGAACTGCAAGATCTTCAAAAAATTGATTAAAATTATTGGCGCGGCCACCGGCATCCTGTTTATCGTCTATTTCTGGAACCTAGATCAGAAGCTGATGGCTTGGCTGTACACCCTCGTCAACAATATTTTTGACCGGAAAAAGGTCGATCAGGTGTTCTGATGGAGCTGTATAACGGGATTATAAAGCAAACGGAGGAGCTGCTGGCCGGCTCCTCCGGCATCACCTGGCCATATGCCGCCGGCGGCGCGTGGCCGGATGCCGGGAAAAATGAGCTGATCATGCAGAGAGAATCCGCCCTTGAGCTTGGGGGAAGCGGTCACAGCGCCGTGACGTATTCCTGCGTCACGACTGATTCGGCCCTCCTGACCCGGGACGAGGTCGTGCTTTACGGGCCTGACATCGGAAAACTGAAGGCGGATTCCCACTACGCCAGGATCGTTTTCATCACGGTCCAAGATATCGGACAGGCCGACGATGCGTTCGACGCCATAAGGCGGCTGGATTTCGTCCGATATCACATTTTCCCCCGGGGATTCATGATGCGCGCCCTGCCGGATGACTGCCGGGAACAGGTCCGAATTGGCAGGGATGCTGTGGGGAAGGGAATATCCTTTCGTTCCGTGGGGTTCAGCTTCATCAAAAAGTACCGGGAGAATCCCGCCGTCAAAAACGTCCGGCTCATATTTGTCACAGATCCCAAAGCGCCCTACGGCGCTCTGCTGAACCATGGGAAAAGGGTCACGGAAATCACAAAATCCCTTTCAACCATTTTGAAAGGGATGCCCACGGACTGCGCCGCCTGCAACCTCAAGCCCATTTGCGACGAGGTTGAAGGTATGAAAGCGCTCCATTTTTCACAGCGCAAAAAATAGGCCGGCCCCCGGATTGGGAACGGCGGGAGAAGCGAAAAACGGCGCCGCGGCCAAGACGAGACCGCTGGCACCTGCGCGATAAGCAACCGCGGCGCCCCGAGAGGGACGCCGCGGTGATTTTGGGTTGCCGCCGTCGGACAGCCGTTACAGGGTGTCGGAAAAATATTTTTCAAACAGCTCGTCCACGGCGTCCCGGACGTCCTTTTCAAACAGCTCGTAAAGCCGCAGGAGTTTGCGCCCGGCCGGGCTGAGAATGCTTTTTCCGCCGCGCTCGCCGCCCTGCCTGCGCTTGACCAGCGGGTAGCCCAGCTGGGCTTCCACCGTGTTGATGATGTTCCAGCCGGAGCTGTATGAAAGCTGCATGCGCTGGCAGGCCTTGCGGACCGAAGAGGTCTCGCCTACCATGGTCAGCAGCATGGCGGTTTTTGTGTCAAAAAACGGTTTTTCCCTGGCCAGCGAGACATGAACCTGGGGCCGGATCAGCTGGCTGTTGTGGTAGGCCAGAAGGGCTTCATAATCCTCCGGAGTGTCCGCGTCATGGAGGACGCCGGAGTCGTTCACCTCCACCGGGGTTATCGGAAAGCCGCAGCGGGAAATGGCGCCCTGAAGACCGTTTTCGCCGCTGTCCAGCAGGATTTTGTCCGCGGCGGCGGCGGACATCATGATGGGGTGCCCGGGTTTCCCATTGCAGACGGGGCAGGCCAGCTCCGCGCCGGATTCCAGCAGCTGCCTGACGGTGCAGGCGGTGAACAGCGGGATATCCACCGGCGTCAGGAGAATGGACCTGCATTTATTCCGCAGGTAGGCCAGACCAATCTTTGCCGAATCGAACATCTGGGTGGTGCGGTAATTTTCGTTCCGCAGAAAAATTATGCCGTCCTTTGCCAAATGGCGCTCCAGCACATCCGCGTTATAGCCGGTTATGACGACGATCTTCATGATCCCGGCCTGATGAAGGGTGGCGATGATGCGCTGAGCGATGGAGATGGAGCCGATATTCAGCAGGGGTTTAAAGTCGCCCATGCGGGATGACATGCCTGCCGCGACGATAACGGCGCCTTCTTTCATACTTACACCCCTCCGGTCATAAGCGGCAATAAATCAATAGGCGACACGGCGACTTTGACTTAAATACCACTTGTTTTTTTTACAGCATATACCATTGCCCCAAATTTGTAAACCCAGGGAGAACACAAAAGGCATCGCATTACCGAATTGTGGGAAAAACATGTGCAAAATGTGAGGATTATTCTGAGCGACTTGTTTTTTGGTACAATTTGACCAAGCTGCAGAATGCTGATAGAATAAAGTATATAAATTGTCACAATAATGTATAAATGTCTATCCTGTTTTCAGTGGTTTTTTGTCGTTGTCATGGCAAGTGCCGGCTGGACGTATGTTATTGATGGGTTCCGCAGCTATCCTCGTCCGGCCCGCGCCCGGTTAGGTCCATCAGGCGCCGGGCGCCTGTTCCCGAGTAGAAAACCAGCTCGGCCGGGGCGCCGTAAGCGTCCTCGCCCTTCAGCCTGAGGCAGTTGGCGGTTTCGTAATAATCTATGGGAAGCTCCCTGCGGTATGTTGCCCCGGTTTTTTTGTCCGTGACCTCAACCGTCACAAACGAGGCGGAGACCTCATATATGCCGTCTTCCATGCAGACACCTCCGATGTTTTTTCATAGACCCATTATAGCCTGACGTACGTTAAAATGAAAGCGCTTATTTTATGATACCATGCGAATACGCAATGAGAAATAGGACTCTGCCAAAATCAGAATTAGGAGGAATCAGAATGATTAAAAAACCCCTTATCATCAACGGTGTCCAGCGCACGCTGCTGCTCGAGGGAGGCGAAACTCTTGCCACGGTTCTTCGGGAGAGGCTGCTGCTCACCGGATGCAAAATCGGCTGCGGCGAAGGACACTGCGGGGCCTGCAACGTTATTATTGACGGACAGGTCCGTCAGTCCTGTATCCTGAAAGCAAGCAAAATAAGGGACAACGCCGAGATCACCACAATCGAGGGGATCGGCACCGTTGACAATTTGCACCCCCTGCAGGCGGCCTGGATGGCCCACGGCTGCGCCCAGTGCGGCTTCTGCAGCCCCGGCTTTATTGTCAGCGCCAAGGGTCTTTTGGACGACAACCCCAATCCCACACGGGATGAGGTGCGCAATTGGTTCAATAAAAAGCGCAACCTCTGCCGCTGCACGGGATACAAGCCCCTGGTGGACGCGGTTATGGACGCCGCCGCGGTGATGCGCGGTGAAAAAAGCAAGGAAGATCTGCTGTTCACGCCCACCGGGGACAGCATCAAAGGCACGAACTACATACGTCCCTCCGCCGCGCAGAAGGTCACCGGCACCTGGGATTACGGCGCAGACGACGCCCTGCATATGCCGGAAGATACCCTGCGTCTCGCCCTGGTTCAGGCGGAGGTTTCCCATGCGAACATTAAATCCGTCGATACCGCCGATGCGGAGAAAATGCCCGGCGTTTTCAGGATCATCACGGCCAGGGACGTCCCCGGCAGAAACCGCATAAACGGACTGGTCATGCTGCCGCTGAACAACAAGTGCGACGGCTGGGACCGCCCGATACTCTGCGATGAAAAGGTATTCCAGTTCGGAGACGCGATTGCCATTGTCGCCGCGGATACCGAGGCCCACGCCCGCGCCGCCGCCAAGGCAGTCAAGGTTGAGCTGGAAGTTCTGCCGGCCTATATGAGCGTACCCGAGGCACTTGCGGCGGACGCCATTGAGATCCATCCGGGCGTTCCCAACGCCTACTACGAAACCAACTGCATCAAGGGGCCGGATATAGATTTTGACGCCGCGCCAAACGTGGTGGAGATCGAAAGCTACTGCTCCCGCCAGCCGCACCTGCATCTGGAACCCGACTGCGGCTATGCCTATACCGACGAGGACGGGATGCTCACCATCCATTCCAAGTCCATCGGCATCCATCTGCATATGCCCATGATTGCCGACGGCATTGGTGTGCCCATGGAAAAGCTGCGCATTGTCCAGAATCACGCCGGCGGCACCTTCGGCTACAAGTTTTCACCGACGAACGAGGCTATACTGGGCGTTGCCGCCCTGGTTTGCCAAAGGCCGGTTTCCCTGGTGTTCAACCAGTTCCAGAACATCACCTACACCGGAAAGCGCTCTCCCGCCTTCATGAACGTCAAGCTGGCCGCCGACGAAAACGGCAAGCTGCTGGGCCTTTGGGCCAACAACTATGTCGACCACGGACCCTATTCCGAATTCGGAGACCTGCTGACCCACCGCCTTTCCCAGTTTGTCGGCGCGGGCTATCATATCCCGACGATCCGGAACAAATCCACCACGGTGTTTACCAACCATGCCTGGGGCTCCGCCTTCAGGGCCTACGGTTCTCCCCAATCCTATATGGGCTCTGAAATCGCCATGGATGCCCTGGCCGCCAAGATGGGTGTGGACCCCTTTGATCTGCGTGAGCTGAACTGCTACAAGGAATCCGAGCAGTCCACCATCCCCACCGGCTACAAGCCCGACGTTTACTGCCTTGAGGAAATGTATCGGAAGGCGCGCCCGCTGTATGAGGCGGGGAAGAAGCGCGTGGCGGAGAAAAATGCGGCCTCCGACGGCAGAATAAAGTATGGTATCGGCGTCGCCTCCGGGGTTTACGCCTGCGGCCTTGACGGCGTGGACGGCTCCGAGGCCTGGGCGGAGTTGAATCCGGACGGCACCGTTACCATGTACGCCTCCTGGGAAGATCACGGCCAGGGCGCGGATATGGGTGTTCTGGTCAGCGCCCACGAAACCTTGCGTCAGGCTGGTTTCAGACCGGAGGATATCCGGCTTGTCATGAACGACACGAAGCTCACACCCAATTCCGGCCCCGCGGGCGGTTCCCGGTCCCAGGTCATGAGCGGCAACGCCTGCCGCCTGGCCGCGGAAAACCTGCTGGCCGCCATGAGAAAAGCGGACGGCACCTACCGCAACTATGAGGAGATGAAGAGCGAGGGTATCGAGACAAAGGTAAAAGGCAACTGGGTTGCCACCTATTGCGCCGACCATCCTGTGGATCAGGCCACTTCTCAGGGAGAGCCGTTCTCCGTCTATATGTACACCCTGTTCCTGCCCGAGGTTGCCGTGGATACCATGACCGGCAAGGTCAAGGTGGAAAAATTCACCGTGGTGACGGATGTGGGCACCATTATGAACAAGCTGGTAGTGGACGGCAACTTCTACGGCGGCCTTGCTCAGGGGATCGGCCTGGCCCTCAGCGAAGATTTTGAGGATCTTTCCAAGCACACCAGCCTGCTCAGATGCGGAATTCCCTACATCCTCGACGTTCCAGACGACCTGGAGCTGCACTATATTGAGACTTACCGGCCGGAGGGACCCTACGGCGCGGCCGGCTGCGGCGAGGCGCCCCTGGACGCGCCCCATCCGGCGATCCTCAACGCTATCTATAACGCCACCGGCGCGAGGATTACACGCATTCCCGCGAAACCGGAGGTTGTTCTGGAAGCGCTGAAGGCCCTTTAACAGCATCTTTTAAGTCACAAACATATCTGCTATAATAGAGAGGCGGGCTACCCGCCTCTCTATCCATAACGGTTCCGATATCCCTTTGGCATTCCGGAGGTGCATCATGACGATGGAAGAACGGTCCACAAGAATATACCGGCAGAAGCAGATGCTGTCCAAGCAGGAGCTGACGGAGAGGGAAAACCTCTGCATACACGAGCAGCCGGCTTACTGCGTGGCGGCCTGCCCGCTCAAGCTGGACGCCAAGGCCCTGGTGGAGGCGGTCGCCGCCGATGATTTTTCAAAGGCGCTTTCCCTTTATGAGAAGATCACGCCCTTCGTTCACATCCTTTCCGCCGGCTGCGAGGCCCCATGCGAGGGAAAGTGCAGGCTGGCGGAGACCGGCGGCGCCATTTCCATACGCAGTCTCGAACAGGCGGCCGCGGCATATGGTGAAAGTCCCAAGGGCAGGGGGCTTCTGCGGTTTAAAAAGAAAAAGACCGCGGCAATCCTCGGTTCCGGCCTGTTCCCGGCCTTCCTGGCGGGAGAGCTTGCCAAAAAGGCGTATCCCCTTACGGTATTCTGCGCCGAGCCTGACGCGGAGGCTTTTTTGGCTGCCGGCGCGGAATTTCTCGACGGCGATGCGGTCAGAAAGGACGCGGGCACGCTGAAGGCCATGGATATTGAGTTCAGATTCCGCACGGGGATGACGGCCGGCCTGCTGGATCAGGTGCGGGCGGCATACGACATTGTGTGCGTCTCGCCGGAATTTCTTGCGGAAGCTTTGCCGGGGGCCGCCGTAGAGGAGGCGACGATGCTCTGCCGGGAGCTGAACGTCATTTCCGCTCCCGCCGGGGCGGCGGGGGTTCTGGATTCGGCATTTGGGGCGAAGAAAGCCGCCCTGACGGTGGACCGGCTGGCCCAGAATCTCGATCCAATGAACAGCCGGGGGGACGAGGGCCCCTGCGAAACGGCGCTGATCACCAATATGGCCGGGGCGCCGTCCACCGCCCGGGTTCCCGGGGCGGAGAGGGGTTATACCCGGCAAGAGGCGGTCAGGGAGGCGGGGCGGTGCATCCGGTGCAGCTGCACGGAATGCATCAAGGGCTGTGTATACCTTCAGCATTACCATAAATATCCCAAGCTCCTGACCCGGGAGATATATAACAACGTGGGCATCATCATGGGCGACCATATGATGAACAGACCAATTAACTCCTGCGCGCTCTGCGGGCAGTGCGCCGTCATCTGCCCCAACGGATACGATATGGCGGATATCTGCCTGATGGCAAGGCAGAACATGGTGACGACGGACAAAATGCCCCTTGCCCCCCACGAATTTGCCTTGCTGGATCAGATGTTCTCCAATTCCGACGCTTTTTTGTGCAGGCCCCAGCCGGGATTTCAGACATGCCGTTATGTGTTTTTCCCCGGCTGCCAGGCGGCGGCAATCGCACCGGAGACGGTCAGGGCTGCGTATCTTGACCTAACGTCCCGGCTGCCGGGCGGAGTTGCGCTCATGCTGGGCTGCTGCGGCGCCATATCGGAGTGGGCCGGCCGGTATCAGATGCAGGAGGAAACCGCGGCCTTTATCGGCGGCAGGCTTGAAGCGCTTGGGAACCCGACGATTATTGCCGGCTGCCCTACCTGCGGGAAAACGCTGGCCCGCCTGGAGGGGACTAAGGTTGAGGGCATATGGGACGTGCTGGATGAGATCGGCCTTCCTGCCGGGGGGACGGGGCTTTCCCGGCCTGCCGCGCTGCACGACGCCTGTGGGGCCCGGGGCGATAGGCGTACCCAGGAAAAGGTCCGGAAAATTGCCGAAAAGCTGGGCTGCCGGCTGGTGGAAACGGACTATTCCGGTGATGAAAGTCCCTGCTGCGGGTACGGCGGACTGGTCATGTATGCCAACCGGGAAGTGGCCAGCAAGATGGCGCAGATGTGCGTGAACCGCACCGACGCGCCGTATATCACATACTGCATGGCCTGCCGGGACAGGTTTGCCAGAGAGGGGAAGGCATCCCGGCATATCCTGGAGCTGGTGTACGGCACCGACGCCGGCGCGCCGCCGGATATAAGCGAAAAGCGGTATAACAGGCTGAGTCTGAAAAGCGGCCTGCTGAACGAAATCTGGGGGGAGGAGACGGCGGAAATGACCTGTGAGTTCCCCATGGAATTTACCCCGAAGGCCCTGGCGGAGATGGACGACAGGATGATCCTGAAAAGCGACGTCATCGCGGTCATGGCGTCCCTGCGGGAGACCGGCGAGGCGATCTTTGATTCCGAATCGGGGTTTTTGGTGACCAGAAAACGCATTGGAAACGTGACGTTTTGGGTCAGGTATGAGGAAAAGGACGGCGGCTATATCATCCGCGGCGCATACAGTCACAGGATGAAGGTCGAAGCGCGGCAGGCGTAAGGAGGGCCGGGGATGGCTGACAAGAATTATTATTCAATCGACCCTTTGGGGAAGCTCCAATGCATGAAATGCCATGTGGCTCTGGTGAAGGGCAAGGCGAAGTTCATGTATCTGGACAACGGTTTTCCGGTGGAGCTGCCGGTCTGCCCTTCCTGCGGGTTCGTGTATGTGCCCGAGGCGCTGGCTCTGGGCAAGGTGCTTTCCGTTGAAAAAGCCCTGGAGGACAAATGAACCGTCATCCGGGGGGTGAAGCCCATACGCGCCAGATGCTGGCGCTGGCGGGGATCGCGCCGCCCTGCCGCATCCTCGATCTGGGCGCCGGGGACGGGGAGACGGTCCGGCTGCTAAGGAGCATGGGCTTTGACGCTTTTGGGATTGATCTTGAGCCGGGGGAAGGGGTGGCGCGCGGGGATATCCGCCGGACGCCGTATCCCGACGAAAGCTTTGACGCGCTGATTACCCAATGTACATTTTGTATCACAGGGGACTCCGATGGGGCGTTCCGGGAGAGCCGGAGGCTTTTGAAGACGGGGGGAAGACTGCTGTTTTCAGACGTGAGCTTCGGCGGGGAGGCGGCGGTCAGGGCCGCCGGGGAAGCCGCCGGGCTGAAGGTGCTGGCCATCCGGGACCTTACCGACCTCTGGCGTGAATACTACATTGAAAGCATCTGGCGGGGGACGGCGCATCAAGTGCCCCGGGGATGCGTGAAAAAGACGTGCAGCTACTGGCTGATGGTGTTTGAAAGGGAGGCTGAGGATGGATCTGTTCGATAAAATTCTTGCGCTGTCCCAGCAGGGCTTTTTCTGCGCGCAGATACTGGCCATGCTTGCCCTGGAATGCGACGGCAAGGAAAACGCCGATTTTGTCCGGGCCATGAGCGGGCTGAACGGCGGCATCGGTTTTTCCGGGGACGTCTGCGGCTGCCTGACGGGCGGGGCGTGTGTGCTGGCTTATTTCACCGGAAAGGGCGAGGCCGAGGAGCTGGAAGACCCGGAGGGGATAGGGATGATACAGGAATTCATCCGGTGGTTTCGGGAAGGCCCGGGGGCAGAATACGGTAGCGTCGACTGCGATGGGATTCTGGAGGGGAACCCGGCCAACCGTATGCAGCGCTGCCCCGGCATCGTCGGCGAGTCCTTTGAGAAGGTGATGACGCTGCTTGAGGAAAAGGGTATGCTGTAATGGAAGAAGGGCGTATTTATATGAACAACGCCGCCACCAGCTGGCCGAAGCCGGACTGCGTGGCCGAGGCCGTTGGCAGGGCAATATCCGGGCTTCCCGGCTCGGCTAACAGAAGCGGCGTTGACAGACGAGACGTGTTTCTGGAAACGCGCCGCGCGCTGGCGAAGGGGCTGGGTGTGCCGCAGCCGGAGGACATCGCCCTGGGCTGCAACGCCACCTGGGGGCTGAATCTGGCGATACAGGGTTTCCCCTTCGGGGAGCGGGCCGTGGTTCTCACCACCTGCGCGGAGCACAACAGCGTAATCCGCCCGCTGCACAAGCTGGAGAAGGCGGGGCGGATCAGGGCCGTGTATCTGGATACGGACGCGTGGGGGCGCGTCCCCGTGGGGGAGTGGGAAAAGGCCGTGTCCCGATACCGCCCCGAGCTTTGCATCTTCAGCCACGCGTCCAATGTGACGGGAGCGGTCAACGATGCGCGGAGGCTGACCGGGATTGCCAAAGCCGCCGGCGCGGCCGTTCTGATCGACGCGTCTCAGACTTTGGGGTGGACGGAAATCCACGCCGGGCAGTGGGGGGCGGATATGGTCGCGTTCACGGGGCATAAGTACCTTCTCGGCCCTCAGGGGACCGGCGGCCTGTATGTCCGCAGGGGGCTGACGCTGAATCCCCTTCTTGCAGGCGGCACGGGTATACACAGCGATATGGACGAAATGCCTGAGGCGATGCCCCTGCGCCTGGAGGCGGGAACCGGAAACGAGCCGTCCTTCAGCGGACTGCTGGCTGCGCTTTGTTGGGCGGAGGAAAACCCCCTGGACAGGGCCGTCTGCGAAGCCCGGCTGAACAGGCTGAAAAATGGGCTGGCGGAGGCCGGGGCAAGGGTGATTGCCCCGGAAGGGGAATGCACGCCTGTGGTCAGCTTCACTGTTCCGGGGTACACCGCCGATGAGGTGGGGTATATTCTGACGGAAAGTTACGACATGATCTGCCGCAGCGGGCTGCACTGCGCGCCCAGGATTTTCAGGGGTCTTGGCTGCCCGGCTACGGTGAGGCTCAGCCTGTCCCGCTTTACCGCGGACTGGGAGATTGACGCCGCCGTTTCCGCCGTCGGAGACATTGCGGGGGGATAGGAATGCTTTTTGAATGCGCCAAGGCGGAAAACTGCTTTGCCGAGTCCCGGACATATGAATACAGACTGCCGGTGACTGCTGGGGGGTTCATGGCCCTTCTGGACGGCTGGGACGTGAAGGAAAACCGGAAATACCGCAGACCGATGTTCACGGCCAGCCGGAACGGCGTGAACATCAGGGGCGTCCTGACAGGCCGCGTGATCAGGGTCAGCTTTCCGGACAGCCGTTGGGAAAACGAAAAGGCGCAGTTTGAATATTGGCTTGAAAGTCTGGAGGGAGCATAATGCCAAAAATATTTTCGAAAACCCAAAGCGTCTGCCCCGTGTGCCTGAAGGTCATTGAAGCGAGCCGCGCCGTGGGCGGGGACGGGAATATCTATTTTCTGAAAACCTGTCCCGATCACGGGGACTTTTCCACCCTGATCTGGGAGGGGGGGATCGTCGAATACCTGATGTGGGATACCTCTGCCCCGAAAAGGGACGGGCCGGCCGCCGCCCTCCCGGCGGAGCGGGGCTGTCCATACGACTGCGGGCTTTGCGAGGCCCATGAAAGCAGCGGCTGCTGTGTTTTGCTGGAACTGACGAACCGGTGCAACCTGCGCTGCCCGGTGTGCTTCGCGTCGGCGGGTGAGGGGGAAGCGCGGGATTTGCCACTGGAAGAAATATCGGCGCAGTACGACATGCTGATGGCCCGCGGCGGCCCGTTCAACATTCAGCTTTCCGGCGGCGAGCCCACCATGCGGGACGACCTGCCGGAGATCATTGACCTGGGGCTCGGAAAGGGCTTTCATTTCTTCCAGCTGAACACCAACGGCCTGCGCCTGGCGGAGGAGCCGGGGTACGCCGAAAAGCTGAAGGCCGCCGGGCTGTCCTGCGTTTTCCTGCAATTCGACGGGATGGACGACAAGGTGTATACGGCGCTTCGGGGCAGGCCGCTGCTGGACGTTAAGCTTAAGGCGATAGACCGCTGCGCGGCAGCCGGGCTGGGCGTGGTGCTGGTGCCGGTGATCGCGCCGGAGGTGAACGAGGATCAGGTGGGAAGCATAATCCGGTTCGGCCTCAAAAATATGCCCCACGTCAGGGGCGTGCATTTTCAGCCCGTCAGCTATTTCGGCCGATGCGGCCTGACGGCTCCGGCCACGCGCATCACCATACCGCGGATGCTCAGGCTGATTGAGGCGCAGACCGGCGGACAGATGAAGGCGGGGGATTTTGGCGGAGGCGGGGCGGAAAACCCGTACTGCTCCTTCCACGCCAGCTATATGCGCCGGGATGACGGCGGGTTTATGGCTCTGCCGCGGCCCAGGAGCGAATGTTGCTGCACCACCTCGGCCGAAGCGCGGGATTTTGTCGCCCGGCAGTGGAGCGGCCGGGAGGAGAACGCCGGATTGCAGGAATGCGGCATGACCGAAACGTCGTCCCTGGACGAGTTTCTGGAAAAGGCCAGGGAGAACACCTTCGCCGTGTCCGGAATGCTGTTTCAGGACGCCTGGAATCTGGATCTTGAGCGCCTGCGCCGCTGCTATATCTGCGAGGTGGACAGCGAAAGGGGTATGGTGCCATTCTGCGCCTATAACCTGACGGATGCGGGCGGCAGGCCGCTTTACAGGAAATGAAGCGTTCGAATCTTGACCTCTGGGTGCGGAAAACCGAGGGGCTTCCCGTGTTGGACAGGGCGGCCGTCGAGGCGCTTCAGCTGGCCGGGCTCAACGCCCTGCTGGAAAGGGAACGGGCGCGGGGCGGCTTCTACTCCGACCTGCCGGGAGGACTCGCCTCCCTTTCGGATCTGGCGTCGCTGCCGTTTACCACGCAGGCGGATCTGGCGGCCCGGGGCAGCGGGATGGTTTTGGTGTCCCAATCGGAGATTCTGCGGGTACTGACGGAGACCAGCGGCACGACAGGACCGGCAAAACGTGTGTTTTATACGCCCGGGGACTGCGAAAACACCGTGTCCTTTTTTGCCGCGGGGCTGTCGGAGCTGGTTTTTCCCGGGAGCCGGACGATGGTCTGTATGCCATTTTCCGGGCCTTACGGGCTGGGGGAGCTGATCTCCGCCGCCGTCGAATCCCTGGGCGCGTCGCCGATCAAAACCGGCGTGGGGAAAAGCTGCGGCGAGCTGTCGGATATTCTCCGGCGGGAGAGGCCGGATACTTATGTGGGGATGCCGGCGCCCCTTCTGGCTATGCTGAAGGTCTGCGGGCGCGGCACGCTGCGGCGGGCGCTGGTCAGCGGCGACGCCTGTTCGCTCAGTGTGGAGCAGGGGGTGGAGGCCCGGCTGGGGACGCGGCTTTTTCCCCACTATGGTTCAAGAGAAACGGTGTTTGGCGGCGCGGTGACCTGCCCCGCCCATGAGGGGATGCATCTGCGGGAAAACCACATGATCGCTGAGATCGTGGACGAAGAAGGAAACGTTTTGCCCCGGGGCGAGTATGGGGAGCTGGTGATTACCACCATCGGCATGGCGGCCATGCCGCTTATCCGATACAGAACCGGGGACTACACCCGGATTTTTAAGGAGCCATGCCCATGCAAAAGTCCGCTTTTGCGCATAGACCGGGTGACGCGAAAGGGGCCGGGCGCGGAAATCCTGAAACTGGACGAGGCGCTTTTCGGGCTAGACGGACTGGTGGATTTTCATGCGAAATACGCGGGATCGGCTGTGGAAATTCTGGCGCTGACGCTGGCGGAGCCTGCACAGGCGGAAATTGAGGCGGCCGCGCGCCGGGCGCTGCCGGAGGTTGAAGTCAGGGTGACTGCCCGGAAATGCACGCGCTCCGACAGGCCCCTCTACCCGGGAAAGCGAAGTCTGGAAAATGCGGAAGCCTTATAACGGCAGGGCCGCCGTCCCAGTGGGACGGCGGCCCTGTTTCTCTTATTTGGTTTCAAAATCAGCCCTGCCCGTTGACGACCGGCACGGGATCGGCGGCGGTGATGCTGTCTTCGGTGACGCGGCAGTCCAGCGCCAGAATGTGGACGCCCGCCCGTTCGGCCGCGGAAAGGGCCTGGCCGAAGGCGGGATGCATTTTCCAATTCGGTTCCATCCGGCGCACGTCCTTCATCTGGACGATGAACGCCATATAAGCATCATACCCGGATTCGACGCAGGCGATCAGCTCCCGCAGATGCCGAACGCCCCGTTCTGTAGGTGCGTCGGGGAACAGGGCGACGCCGTTTTCCTCCAGGGTAACGCCCTTGACCTCCGCAAAGGCGCGCCTGCCCCCGGCCTCGAGATAAAAATCGAACCGGGAGTTTCCGAAGCGGCGCTCCGGCCTGATGAGAGCGGGGGCCGGGAAGAGGCCGCCGTCCCGCAGCCATTCCGCGAAGACCCGGTTTGGCGCGGAGGAATCAATGTTGACGAGGCGGCTGCCCTTCCATACGGAGATCAGATCATACCCGGTCTTCCGGGAGGGGGACTCACGCCTTTGAACGAAAATCCTTGCGCCGGGGATCAGCAGTTCGCGGCAGCGTCCGGTATTTTTCACATGACAGACTTTTTGGCCGGAGGCGGTTTCAATGTCCGCGATAAAGCGGTTGGGACGACTGATAAAGATTGCTGGTTCAATATTTTCGTAGAACATTTTTCCGTCTCCTTCCCAGCCCGCCATACCGGCACTTTAATATTATAGGCTGGAGCATCCGGAAAGACAAGGCTTGCCCGCGTGACAGCCTGCGGGTGTTGTGTTATGATTAACCGGGTGATGAATATGGATAAACATGCCGAAAGCCTGTCGCCGCTGATCGCGGCCCTCTCGGATTATACGGAGGGGCGCAGCCTGCCCATGCATATGCCGGGTCATAAGAGGCGGGGCGGGGGGATTTTCGGGCCCATTTATGGTCTGGACATTACGGAAATCGACGGTTTCGACGACCTGCACCGGCCCAGGGGCATCCTGCTCCGGTGTCAGGAGCGGGCCGCCCGGCTCTGGGGGAGCGGGCGCTGCTTCTTTCTTGTGGGCGGCAGCACATGCGGGATACTGGCGGCGGTCAGAGCGGCGGCAAGGCGCGGGGACACCGTGATTATGGCGCGCAATTGCCACAGATCCGTATACCACGCCGTGGAGCTTTGCGGACTTTCACCCGTTTATCTTTTTCCGGAGACGGATGCGGAAACGGGGATTGCGGGCAGTATCGCGCCGGAGCAGGTGAAAAAAGCGCTGGCGGAGCATCCCGGCGCCGGGCTGGTCATTCTGACCTCCCCCACCTACGAGGGCGTGATAAGCGACGTGGCCGGGATAGCAAATGCCGCCCATGCCGCGGGCGTGCCGGTGCTTATTGACGCCGCCCATGGGGCCCACCTGGGCCTGTCGCCTTATTTTCCCGGCGGGGCGGTCGGAGCGGGCGCGGACATTGTAATAATGAGCCTGCATAAGACCCTGCCCGCGCTGACCCAGTGCGCCCTGGCCCACGTTTCCGGCGGGCTTGTGGACCCGGACCGTCTGGCGCGGGAGCTTTCGGTTTTTGAAACCAGCAGCCCGTCTTATGTACTGATGTCGTCCATCGACCTGTGTGTCGGTACACTGGAGTCCGGGGGCGGGGCATTGTTTGCGGACTATTCACGGGCGCTTGGGGAATTTTACGGTCAGACGGAGGGGCTGGAAAAGCTGAAGGTGTTGGCGCCGCGGGGCGGAGCGGCGCATCCGGCGTTTTTCGGCTTCGACCGGGGCAAGCTGGTGATCGGCACCCGGCGCGCCGGACTTACCGGAGGGGAGCTGGCGGAAGCCTTGCGGCAGCGTGATCAGATTGAGGTGGAAATGGCCTGGACGAACTATCTGGTGGCCATGACCAGCCTCTGCGATACGCCGGATACCCTTGGGCGCTTTGCCGGGGCGCTGCTGGAGATTGACAGGGAGCTTGATGGAACGGCCGTCCTGACCGCTCCGGTTCCGGACATCCGTCCGGAGATCAGGCTGGGGGCGGGGGAGGCAGTGCTTCTGGAAGGTGAGAATTTGCCCCTTTGGGCGGCCCGGGGCCGGATGGCGCTGGAATATATTTGGGCTTACCCGCCGGGGATTCCCGTCGTCGTTCCCGGTGAAATCCTCACCGCGGGGGTACTGGAGGCGTTAAGGGCCATGGCCGGGTCGGGGGTGGCTGTGACCACTTCCTCGGGTAGTGGCGAGGTTATCCGCTGCACCCTTTAAAGATGCGCGGAAGATATTGAAAATTTCCGGAGATGGTGTTATGATGGCTGAGATACATTCTGCAAGGAGGATATTTCTGTGAAGAGAATCGTCACCATCGAGACCCGCGATTTGATTAAGAGCGCCAAGACCGGCGGCTGCGGCGAATGCCAGACGTCCTGCCAGTCGGCCTGCAAGACGTCCTGCGGTATTGCCAACCAGCAGTGCGAATCAGCCGATAAAAAATAAAAGGCGATATGAACAATGCCGTTTCCCCGCCAGGTGGTAAACGGCACTGCTTTTTTTGGAGACAGAGTATGATTCATCAATATCAGCTTAACGGCTATTCTATTGTCCTTGACGTCTACAGCGGCTGTATTCATTGTGTCGATCCTGTGGCATACGATATCATCGCTATGTATGAAACCTGCGAAAAGGAGGATATCGTCCGCGAAATGCTCTCAAAATACGGGCATCTGCCCGATGTGGACGAGGACGAGATCCGTAACGCCTTTGACGATATCGAGACGCTGAAGACCGAAAACCGGCTGTTTACGCCGGACCCATACGCCGGCCTTGCCTTGAATCTCAAAAAGCGGGATACACAAGTCAAGGCCCTTTGCCTGCACGTGGCCCACACCTGCAATTTCAGCTGTGAATACTGCTTTGCCAGTCAGGGGAAATATCACGGGGATCGGGCGCTGATGAGCTTCGACACCGGCCGGCAGGCAATGGACTTCCTTGTGGCCAATTCCGGCGGCCACCGGAATCTTGAGGTGGATTTTTTCGGCGGAGAGCCGCTGATGAACTTTGCGGTCGTCAAGCAGATCGCGGACTATGCCCGGAGCCTTGAGCAGGTGCATCACAAGAACTTCCGCTTTACGCTGACCACCAACGGCATGAACATCGACGACGAAGTGATCGATTTTGCCAACCGGGAATGCCACAACGTGGTGCTGAGCCTGGACGGACGCAAAGCGGTTCACGACCGGTTCCGGAAAACTACGGGCGGCAAGGGCACATACGACATCATCGTTCCCAAGTTCCGGCGGCTGGTTGAGGCCCGGGGCGACCGGGAATACTACATGCGCGGAACTTTCACCCACAACAATCCGGACTTTCTGAACGATCTGCTCCACATGCTGGACCTGGGCTTTACCAAGCTGTCCATGGAGCCTGTGGTCTGTCCCCCCGGCGACCCCTTTGCCCTGACCGAAGCGGACCTTCCGGTGATTTTTGCGCAATACGAAAAACTGGCGCAGGAGATGATCAGGCGAAAAAAGGAAGGAAGGCCTTTCACCTTTTACCATTATATGATTGATCTGTCCGGCGGGCCGTGCATTTATAAGCGCATTTCGGGCTGCGGCTCCGGAACCGAATACCTGGCCGTGACGCCATGGGGTGAGCTTTTTCCCTGTCATCAGTTTGTGGGGGACCCGGCATACAGCATGGGCGACATTTGGAAAGGCGTGACCAACACGGCGCTCCGGGATGAATTCAAGCTGTGCAACGCTTATTCGCGTCCGGACTGCGCGGACTGCTGGGCCAGACTTTACTGCGGCGGAGGCTGCGCGGCCAACGCCTATCATGCCGCCGGCGCGATTTCCGGCACCTATGAATACGGCTGCCGGCTCTTTAAGAAGCGCATGGAATGCGCCATTATGGTCAAAGTCGCGGAGGCTATGGGCGGCGCGGGATAAAACCGGCCGTTCCGGGCGGCGAAAACCGGGGACTTTTCTCGAATCCGCATATTTCCAGATTGACAGTGGTGGAAAACCAAAGTATAATTATTATACAATTCAATAACCTTATCAAGAGTGGTGGAGGGACCGGCCCTGCGAAGCCCGGCAACCTGCGAAAGCAAGGTGCCAAATCCGGCGGTGAAGATCGAAAGATGAGGAACACTCGATAATCATGCCCCGCCGGCCCCGGCGGGGCTTTTCGTTTTTGTATTTACTAAGGAGGAATTACTATGGCAAACTACCTTTTCACATCTGAGTCCGTTACGGAGGGGCATCCCGATAAGGTCTGCGACCAGATATCGGACGCCGTTCTGGACGCGATCCTGGAACAGGACCCATGCGGCCACGTGGCCTGCGAATGCACCGCCACCACCGGGGTGATTTACATCATGGGGGAAATTTCCACCAACTGCTATGTGGATATTCCCAGCATCGCGCGGCAGGTGGTGCGGGACATCGGCTACACCGGCTCGGACTGCGGCTTCGACGCGGACACCTGTGCGGTGCTGACCGCCATTGACGAACAGTCCGGCGATATCGCCGCCGGAGTAAACGCATCCCTGGAGCAGAAGTCAGGAGACGCCGGGGCGGAGCTTCTGAACGGCGCCGGAGACCAGGGCATGATGTTCGGCTACGCCTGCGACGA
>DIRC01000028.1:55721-82447 GCA_002427465.1 Clostridiales bacterium UBA5446
GATGTTCGGCTACGCCTGCGACGAAACGCCGGAACTGATGCCGCTGCCCATATCCCTGGCGCAGAAAATGGCCAGACGCCTGGCCGAGGTGCGGAAAACAGGGGCGATACCCTATCTGCGGCCGGACGGCAAAACACAGGTCACGGTGGAATACGGCCCGGACGGCGCGCCCCTGCGTGTGGACACCGTGGTGGTATCCACCCAGCACGCGGAAGCGGCTTCGGCCGAGCAGATCAGAAAGGATATCATCGCCCAGGTGATCCTTCCGACCATACCGGCGGAGCTGAACAAGGGGGATATAAAATATTATGTAAACCCGACCGGGCGGTTTGTGAAGGGCGGGCCGGCGGCGGACTCCGGGCTGACCGGACGCAAGATCATCGTGGACACCTACGGCGGCAGCGCCCCCCACGGCGGCGGCGCTTTCTCCGGCAAAGACCCGACGAAGGTGGACAGGAGCGCGGCCTACGCGGCGCGCTGGGTGGCGAAAACCGTTGTCGCCGCGGGGCTTGCCAGTCGCTGCCAGGTTCAGTTCGCCTATGCCATCGGCGTGGCCAACCCGGTTTCGGTCAACGTCACGACCTTCGGCACTGGGACGGTTTCCGACAGCCGGCTTGAGCAGGGGATAAAAGCGGTTTTCGACCTGCGGCCAACCGCGATCATCCGTGATCTCGATCTGCGCAAGCCAATCTACCGGTGGCTTGCGGCCTACGGCCACATGGGCCGGGAAGATCTGGACGTAGCCTGGGAGCGGACGGACAGGGCCGAGGCTCTGAAAAATGCCGTTTTAAAATTAAGATAACGGGTATTGCGCGCCGGGCAGAGGTAAAAACGCCCGGCGTGTTTCAGTTATGTTACAGATGCCGCGGCTTTGTTGACGGGCACGGGAGGCTGTGATAATATGGCAACACATCAGGACTGGTACTCCCGCTTGTGGATTGGCTGAGGATATCCGAACCCATAAGCGTTTGTACATATTTGGGCCCCGTACACGGGGTACTATTTTAAGGAGGAGTTTCTTCTATGAGAACTCTTAAGAAGACTTTGGCTCTCGTTCTCGTAGTCGCCATGGCTCTCAGCTTCGGCGTAATCGGCGCAACCGCCGCTTTCACCGACACTAAGGACAGCGATTACACCGAGGCCATTGACGTGATGAGCGGCATAGGCGTTATTAACGGCATGACCGCGACCACGTTCGCACCCGAAGGCAACCTGACCCGTGAGCAGGCCGCCAAGATCGTTGCTTATATGATGCTTGGCCCCACGAACGCTCAGCTGATCAGCACCGCCACCAGCCAGAAGTTCACTGATGTTGCTAAAGACCGCTGGTCTGCCGGCTACATCGAGTACTGCGCAAATGTCGGCATCATTGCCGGCGTGGGCGACAACAAGTTTGATCCCGAAGGCATCCTCTCCACCGCCGCCTTCACCAAGATGCTGCTTGTCTCTCTGGGCTACAAGGCCGATGTTGAGCAGTATGTAGGCGCCAGCTGGGCTATCAACGTCGCTTCCGCCGCCGTCAAGGCCGGCGTGTACGACAAGACCATCACCATCTCCGCTTCCACCGCCTGCACCCGTGAGCAGGCCTGCCAGCTCGCGTACAAGACCCTGACCGCTAAGATGGTTGAATACGTTGGCGGCAGCACCATGACCGTCGGCGGCGTTTCCGTCGTCGTCGGCGCTACCCGCGGCTTCGTAAGCGGCAGCGAGGACAGCGGCTATTTCGCCGACAAGGACAACGACGGCTACGTCCAGTTCTGCGAAGATCATTTCTCCGACCTTAAGCTCCATGGAGAAAGCTCCGACTCTTTCGCTCGTCCCGGACATAAGTGGGTGAACAAAAAGACCACCATCGGCACCTACACCGTAGCCGCTGAGGACGTCTTCACCGACGACAGCTATGTCAAAGAATTTGCCGATTATGACTTCGAAGCTGATGTCGTAATCAAAGTTAACGGCGAAGAAGTCGAGGGCCTGAGCACCGTAGCAACGCTCAAGGCGCGCGCCTACAACGGAACCGGCATCGAGCTTTACGACACCGACGACGACGACGAGATCGACCTCATTGTTGTGGTTCAGTCCTACCTCACCAAGATTTCCGGATTCAAGGCCACCAAGGGCACGAAGGCCGGAACTTTCAACCTGACCGTGTACAATCCCTGGGCTGGTAGCGATGCGGTTTCTTTCACCGTGACCGACAACCTGAAGTCCAGCACCGACATGTACGACAAGCTGGTCGCCGCCGGCTGCGAGAAGGACGACTTCCTGCTCACCTATTTCAAGGCCGCGGACGTCAGTGACGGAAGCAGCCTGCTGAAGTTTGAAGATGTCGAGACCGAGGTCGGCACCCTGACCTCCTACTCCGCCACTGACGAAGACGACGGCTTCAACGGCACAGTCACCGTGGGCGGCACCAAGTACACCCTGGCCTCCGGCTGCGCCGAGCACGACAGCTTTGTTAATTACTCCGACCTCAACAGCTACCTGGGCAAGGAAGTCCTCCTTTACCTGGATGCCAACGGCATGGTGATGGGCATCACCACCGAAGCGGACGCTGCCGCCGTCACCAACTATGCCTACGTCCTCGCGGCCGGTGTCGACTCAACTTGGGACAACTCCAGCTTCAAGGCCAAGCTCCTCTACACGGACGGCACCGTGGCCACCGTTGTGACGGATAAGGATTATAGTGCCGCGGCTAACGACTACGAAAATGATATTGTCACCTACAAGACCGTGAGCGGCAAGGTCGAGCTGACCACTAAAGCAGAGACTGCTGCCTCGGGATCCCTCACCCTGACCAAGGGCGTCGCCAAGTTTACTGTGGACAGTACTCCTTATTATGCCAACGCCAAGACGGTGTTTGTTGTGAAGACCGGCACCGATACCGACCCTGTTTACACTGCCTATGTGGGCATTGCCAACGTGCCCTCCCTGAAGGCGGCCAGCGGCGCCACCGTCGCCGTCTATGCCGAGGACAGCATCGCCAAGGTTGTCTACATTGCCAGCGCCCCCGAGGCCTCCAGCACCGGCGCCACGTTCGTGGCCGGTTATGCGGGAGCCAGCGAGGTTGCCGAATATGTGAACGGCTCGATCGTTACTTACTACGTCTATGATGCGGTTATCGACGGCGAGATCACCACCGTCAAGCTTGCCGATGAGTGCGAAGAATCCGTGCTCAACACCGGCATCTCCTACGCCAACGGCGTCGGCACGCTGAGCGGCGATGAGCCGGAGAATATTGCCAAAGCCAATAAGACAGTGGCGGTTTCCAACGGCCTGCTCAAGGTCGACACCGTGTACTACACCTGCACCAGCGACTGCGCGGTCTTCGTGGCCGATGGCGGCGAGATCTCCGAGTCCTCGCTGGATACCATCGAAACCGACGGAAACGACGACATCATCGTTACGCTGAACGCCAGCGGTGTTGTGACCGCGGTCTACATCACGGTTAACGCTTAATCGCAAACACTTAATATCAAAAGACGCCTAGGCGTTTGAGATAGCGGAAGGCCCCCTCTTTCGAGGGGGCCTTTTGTTATGGCGCGGGCGTTTCCAGCTCCGGGGCGTCGAACCAGTTATCGGGCACCTCACGGGTTTCCAGAGTTTGCGCGCCGTCGGGGCGGCAGACCAAGACCTCTATCGTCATCATTTCACCACCCCATAGATTTTTACTGTCCCGCCGGCGGGAATCGGAAGTACGCCGGTGCGGTAGCAGGTGATGCTTGTCCAATTCGCGGGCGTCAGGGCAGTGGAGGCGACTTCGCCGTAGGGTATGTACGTGGGTATGAGCCAGGAAACGGCCGCCCCAAGGGAGAACCTGTACAGCCCGGTGTACAGATACATATACTTGTAGGTTACCGGCCAGAACTGGTCTGAGGAAATATAGGCGTACTTATAGCTTTCGGTGTCAATGTTGTTCAGGCGCAGATACATATCCTTCTTCGTCGTCCAGTCCACGCCGAGGCGGAAGTCTATCCATATCTGGCTATAGTCGTTCATGTTGATGTCGGACAGGTCGATCTCCATCGTCAGGGTATCCTGGGAGACGGTGACGGTGCGGATGCGGCGGATGGGCAGCAGCGACGTCAGGGCAGCTTCGATTTTCGCATTGTCCGCGTTGAAATCGTCCATGCAGACTCCGTCGGTGCGCGCCCATTGGTTCAGGCCAAGGGTTTCCGTTTTCCCCGTGCTTGACATGATCATTCTCCTTTCAATCTATGGGTTCCGCCCGGTCGGGGCGAATAGCCTTTCATTAGCAGCGCGCAGCAGGGAGAATGTTGCACGTTTCGATACAACAAAAAAACCGGACGGAAAATTTCCGTCCGGATCAAGAAAAAGGCCGGCGGCTAAACCGCCGGCCTCCCCGCACTGCCGTGGGGGCCCAATTATAACCTGCACGTCTCCGGCAGGTGGGTCGCCTCTCCCCCGCTGACTTGCTTCCAACGTCCGGCCTGGGCCGGGAGGCCTGCATTACACGGGAGAATATGGCATCCCTTATAAATAATGTGGGTTTAAAAGGGCCCAGATTCCACGAACAGGGCAGGATTTACTAACTAGTATGACTGGGAGGGGGAACTTATTCGCCCGAATTCTCGTCTTCTTCCCCATCGGGGTTATCCTCCCGGAAAAGGAGCTCCATGAAGAGATCGTAAACCTCTGCAAGCTCATTTTCATCATCAACGGAGTTATACAGCTCATCGCCGTTCTCCTCCGTGATTTTCAGGATGATATAGCCGAAATCGGGGTCGTCCTCCTCCATATCCGCAGGAAGGAAAAGCGCATATTCCGAACCGTTATACCCTGTTGTCAGGATATGCTCGAGCTCGAATTCGTTGCCGTCTTCGTCCTCAATGGTGATATAGTCACTACCGAAATCCTCGCTCATATCCGTTACCTCCGGTTTTATCTATGTGTCTGTATTCTACCCCAAGGCGCGGAATAAATCAATCGGTAAATCCAACTAACTGCATAACAGTTTTGCACAGAAAGCCGCAAACCGAAATTTCGCTCAGGAACCCAGGTCCTCCAGCAGCGTAAGTAGTTCGTCGCGGTCGGCGACGGCTATCCCCGCATTGAGCATATTCCGGTCGGCATCGCGCAGGCTGCCTGTCTCGATATCCGTGACCGTAATGGGCGTTTTTCCGCTGCCCGCGTTGAAAACACCGACATAACCTAAATATTCGCGCAGCACAAATTCCGCGTCCGCTTCGCTGCAGCTCCATTCATACGAAACCGGCGGCGAATCCTCCGCGCTGGCCTTTATGCTTCTGAGCGCCCAGCCTGCCGTAACGGCGGCGGCAACCACCAGCACGCACATCAGCGCCGCTTTAATCCAAAGTCTCATCTTATCACTCCCTTTTGAAGGGATTATTCCACGTTTAAAAAAAAATAATCAGATTCAATATTAATTAATAAACTGTCTACTCGGATTTGACAGATTGTGTTATACTTATACATTAGTATAAGCACTGCTGGAGGTGCGACAACCCGATGAATTCCAATAAGCGAGACCGCGCGGCTAAGGCGGCCGACATGACCGTCAACACTGTGCTCAACGTTACCGGCGCGGCGGCCAAGGTGCTGCTGACCATATTTTTGATTTTTGCCACAACCGGCCTGCTTTTTACCTGTATCTTTGCATTTTATGTCAAGACCTGCCTTACCGACGACCTTGACGTTTCACTTTCGGACTTCAACCTATCGCTGTCCAGCACCATCATGTATGAGAGCGAAAACGGCGAATGGCGGGAGCTGGCGACCCTTTCCAGCACCGAAAACCGGATTTGGGTGGACTATGGGGACATTCCCAAGGATATGGAAGAGGCGCTTGTAGCCATCGAGGATCAGCGGTTTTACAAGCACAAGGGCGTGGACTGGTACCGTACCGTGGGTGCTTTCGCCAACATGTTCATTGCCATGCGGGATGATTTCGGCGGCTCCACCATCACCCAGCAGCTTATAAAAAACCTGACCAAGAAAGAGGATATCACCGTGCAGCGCAAGCTGCTGGAGATATTCCGCGCCCTTGAATTCGAAAAGAACTATACCAAAGAAGAAATCATCGAATGGTATTTGAACGCCGTATATTTCGGGGAAGGCTGCTACGGCGTATATACGGCCGCAAGAACCTATTTCGATAAGGACGTTTCAGACCTGTCCCTTGCCGAATGCGCAAGCATCGTTGCCATTACGAACAATCCTTCAAAATACGACCCCTTTATCAGCACGGCCAACAATAAGGACCGGCAGGAAACGGTTCTGCGCGCGATGTATGATCAGGGCTATATAGATTATGCCAGATACACCGCCGCCGTGAATGAAAAGCTGGTTTTTGTGCGCTCCGAAAACGAGGAATACGAGCAGCAGATATACAGCTATTATGTGGAGACCGTCATCAACGACGTGATCGAGGATCTGATGGCGCGCAAGGGCATCAACAAAGAAAAGGCCAGGGATATGCTGTATTCCGGCGGATACATGATCTATTCCTGCTACGACCCGGCAATCCAGGCCAGCGTGGACGCGGTCTATCAGGATCTTTCGGCCCTGCCGCAGTCATACAGGGGCTCGTCCCAGCAGCTACAGTCGGCGATTGTCGTCATGGATCCGTACACGGGCGATATTGTGGGACTTGCCGGCGGCGTCGGGGAAAAGACCATTAACTTCGGCCTGAACCGAGTATACTCCCAGCGCCCGCCCGGGTCTTCAATCAAACCCCTGGCGGTTTACGGGCCCGCGCTGGAATACGGCCTTATCACACAGAACACCCTGGTGAACGACGGCCCTCCGTCGGAGGTGTCGCTTTCCGGCACCACCTGGTACCCCAGAAACGCCGGCGGCGGATACAGAGGGATCATCACCGTACGCCAGGCGCTCGTCAGCTCGATAAACACTGTTGCGGCACAGATTGTCGATAAGCTTACCCCGGCCGCGTCTTATGAATACCTCGTTAATAAGCTCGGGGTTACCAGCGCGATTCCCGCGGACTCCGCCTATGCCCCCATGGCTTTGGGGCAGCTCACAAACGGCATTACCGTGCGGGAAATGTGCCAGGCTTTTTCATCCTTTGTAAACGACGGCATTTTCACCTATTCCCGTACCTATACGCATATCACCGACGCTAACGGGAACATGGTCATGGATAATCCGGCCGAAACACACGTGGCATGGAAGGCCAACACGGCTTACAATATTACCAATATGCTGCAGGCCGCGGTGTCCGGCGGAACCGGCTCGGAAGCCTGGTTCGCCAATATGGCGGTGGCCGGCAAGACAGGAACCACATCGGATAACTGGGATCGCTGGTTTGTCGGCATGACGCCGTATTATACGGCTGCAGTATGGACAGGGTACGATACCAACGAGTCGATGTACTTCTACGGAAACCCCGCCGCTCAGATCTGGAAAAAGGTTATGCAGCCCATTCATCAGGGCCTTGAAAACAAGGCGTTCCCATGGCCGACCGTTGGGCAGGATACGAAAATATTCGGCGATCTTCAGGAAAAGCTTGAAGAACAGGAAGCGGAAAAAAACGGCGAAACCGTGGAAAGCCCTTCACCGTCTCCCTCACCATCGCCCTCGGAGACTCTGCCAGGCAACCCGACGCCCACAATCCCCGCATCTCCTACGGATGTCCCGAATATTCCCGCCCCGCCGGCCGGGGAGCCGATTGAATGACCGGCGGCGGCCGGAAATCACTCGAATAAAAAGGATATTTTTCCCGGGGGGCGGGCCCGGCGAGGTTGACACAGACAGGGCGGCATGTTACAATTTGGTTACAGGAAAGAGAGGTTTTGAGAATGCCGGAAAAGACTGGGCTTATATACAAGGGAAGACCGATGCGCAGGAAGGATAATATCATCTATTACGGCAGCATGGCCGATAAATACATTATCATGATGCAGATATTGGAGACAAAAAAAATTAAGAATATGGATGTGGCGACGAAGGTAGCTATCCAGCTTCAGCTAACAGACCCCGAGATCAAGTCCCGGGACAAGGTCATTAAAAAAAGCGAGAAGGACAGCCTTTATGCCGCTATGGACATCGCTTCGGTCTGGCTCGAAAGGGCGCTTGCTTCACGATAATATAAAAAGACTAACCCCCGCGGAAAATTCCGCGGGGGTTAGTAAGACAGTAATCCAAAAAATGATTTGCGGCATCTGTCAGGCGGGATTGGCAGTAAATGAAATGCCCTGCGCCCAGCGCTAAAAAGCGGGCGCAAGGTGAGGCTAATGCCGGCAAAAGCAGGTAATATTTCTTCGAAAGAAGCGGCGCGATGTACTTTGGTATGTCACGCCGTTTCTTTTTTGCAGTTTTATCGGAAAGGACGGTTTCTGCAACGAAGTTGCTTTAGCGCCAAAATAGCAGCGCCAGGAAAAGCCCATATTCCTGATAATGTCCATACCAATATACCCTAAACAGAATAACACTAATTGCAGGCCGCGGAGAATTCTGATGCCTGCAACTCAGGAGGTTGCGTTTTTTATTTTACGGCAGCCCCGGCCCTTACCAGTCTATGGAGTATCTGACCTCGCGGACGCAGGGGCTTTCGTCAAAATAAAGCACAATCCAGGCACCGGTGTAATATGTCAGATATGAGGGTTTGCCTTCCTCGTAGCGAAGAACCGCGTATGCGTTAAACGGACGCTCCCGATCTCCGTATAGCACGGAGAATTCTCCGCTGTAATCTTCTAACAGCGTAAGTCCCTCTGGCTCAAGCATAAATCTGGAGAGCACAGACATAGTCTGTCGCCGATTTTTATACCTCGGATGCTGGGCAGGCTATCGGGGTCGCTTGTGATATAAGTTCCGACTCTGTCGCCCCTTCCGTTAGTTTCAGTCTATCATACTGACTAACTTCCGGGGTGCGCTTCTTTGGGCAGCGTATTACCGGCCTGCGTAATTCTTACATGCTTCACTTCAGACGGGACCAAACCGTCACTATCGCAACATGGTCATATGTAACTGCAATCGCCTGAAAACCGTTGTTTGCCTGAGCCTGGGCACCTGCAAAACCTACTACGGAATACATCTGAGGAAAGCTGTTTCCATACGACCATGGGCGAGGTTGTGGAACTGGCTGAAGTGCTGGGCTACGATATTGTCTGGCAGTAGCGCGGAAGGGAGATCAGATGGTAACGTAGAAAAATGATTTTCGCTGTTGACAACCGTAACCAATCGTGCTATGTTTTGTTTACAAGGGTAACCAAAAAGAAGAGCGATATTTTGAGCACTCAGAATATAAATCTCACATCTGCCTAATGGAGCGTCATGGAATACCTTTGAGAGAAGTCACCCAGAACAGGCCGCGAAGTCATTCCGGCACATTGTTCGCCGTGATGACGCTGCCTTACAGGAAACAGCGGATTTTCTCGGCCGGGTCTATAAAGGCGGTGTGTGCCTTATGGTAAGCACACTGACAAAAAAACAGGCGCTTTCACAGGCGGAGCTTGATGAACTGTATGCAATGCTGCAACTAATGGAGGGGGAGAACGACAGTGATTGAATGGATTGTTACCTCAAGCATTTTAATTGCGGTCATCATCGCGCTGCGCCATATTCTGAAAGGCAAAATCAGCCTGCGGCTGCAATATGCTCTTTGGGGGCTGGTGCTCCTGCGGCTGCTGGTCCCGTTTAGTATCGGCAGCAGCGGCTTCAGCGTGATGAACACGGTGCAAAAAGTGCCTGTTGTGCAGGATGCAGAAAGCATAAGCAACGTAGATAGGATTGAGCACATGACGGATGGAAGCGTAGAGGGCTATTATCCGTCCGATTTTACGGGTGATTTCCCCACGGTTGTTGCGGAGAGCAAAACGGCTGAGGAATATGCCCATATGGAAAAAGTACTTTCCTTCCGCGACGCGTTTGTACAAATTTGGCTATGCGGAGCCGCAATTCTCTTTATCGTTTTTGCTGTTTCAAACGGGCGATTTTCATCCCGTCTGCGCCGTACACGCAAGCCGCTGGAGGTGAAAGGCTCAGCGCTTCCCGTATATATTTCCAATGAAACGGATACCCCCTGCTTGTTCGGGCTTTTCCGTCCGGCGATCTATCTGACGCCGGAGGCCTCAGAGGACGCGACGATACTGCGGCACACAGTGGAACATGAAACCACTCATTTCCGCCACGGCGATAATTTCTGGTCGGTCTTGAGCGGTGTGTGCCTTGCATTTCATTGGTATAACCCTCTGGTATGGTGGGCTGCCGTTCTGTCGCGGAACGACGCCGAGCTTGCATGCGACGATGCAACTATACGCCGTATCGGAGAAGCCGAGCGCGCCGAGTACGGCAGGACACTGATCGGCATGACCTGCCAAAAGCGGCCTGCCCTGCTGATTGCCGCAACCACTATGACAGGAAGTAAACGCGGCATAAAGGAGAGAATTATGCTGATTGCAAAGAAACCGAAAATGGCGGTTTATACGCTGATTGCTGTGATCCTCGCCGCCGCCGTTGCCACGGGCTGCACATTTACCGGAGCAAGGGTAGACACGGACAGTCCATGGGAGTGGACAAATTCCGTCTCAATTGGAAATGATGACGAGGCTTATTTTTGGGTCGGGAGCGAGGAATACAGTCTGACACAGGAAGAAAAAAATACGCTGGCGGACATCCTAAACAACATCGATGAAGCCGCCTTTACCTTGAATGCGGAGAATGCGGGAATCACGCCCGAGTATGGCCTTAATATCGTTTTCAGTGGGGAGCGACACAGCATCAACCAGGCAGATGCAGCAGCAGGCGCACTTGAAATGAATTATGAAGGGCAGCAATGGTGGGTTGAAAGTTCAGAGCTTGAAAGCTATATTGAGCAATTGAAGGGTAGATACACGTCCGCAACTGTTGACATTTCTGTTGAAATGGAAAACGATGTTCCCGAAGCCTCCATTGAATACGCAAAGGATTATATAACACAGCGGATAGATAATTACCACGAGGGCTGGCCGGAGTTCGCCTCGGGTTGCTCCGTCACCGCGGCAAAGATCACCGGCATTACACAGGTGAACACCGGAACGGCGGGGCTTAATACTGGCGTCAATCTGTACTTGCTGGAATACCGGCTGCGCGTTGACGGTAATGTGGACGCTGTTCTCGTAGGAGGCATGAGTTACGAAGAGATTGACGGCGAAAACTGGATTACAGAATGGAGCAGCGTCGGCCAGCCGTACCTCCTGCTCTATTGTGACGGCAGTGGTACGGAACCGGCATGGGATAGAATCTGTGTGACTAATACGGACGTTATTATGCAGGACTATGGTACACCTGAAATGCTCGCGCAGTACGGCAATGCCTATACGGCGGCGGCCATTGAACTCTATAATAAATACTTGGCGGCAGAGTCGGCGTCCGGGGCGAAAAACGCGGATAGCTGGTCTGATGCAGATGTTGAAAGGTGGAGTAATGAGGTAACCTCAGCCGGCTTTTCCATACCGACGGGCGACATCGCTGATTACGACACTGTTGGCCGCGAATGGGCCGAGGCGTATGTTGCGCAATATGTGAAAAACACCTCATCTGACAGCCCGCTGCACAGTGAAAGGGCAGCTGTTTTGAGCAGTGAGTTATACGCCGAATCTGTGCTGTCGTCTCCGAAAACAGTAGTTTATACTATGACTTTCGCCTGTGACGCCGCAAATATATCGGGCTTTGAGCGCTGGTTTGCGGGATGGGCCGAGCCCCTTGATGATTCGCGTTATCCAGAATATGTGGGATGGATGGGGTTCGGATGGTATGTCGTTTTGCAGCAAGGCGACGATGGGGCCTGGCGCGGCACGGACGCCGGAACCGGCGGCTACGGCGGTTGGGGTTATCTTAACTACGAGGAAGAAGGAGTCTTTGACTCTTACCTGGAGGAAGTGATCGCCGGCGGCGACGGCATCACGGCGGAGAATATGATGCGCAATCTTCCCTTTGTGGATTGGCGTGAATTTGATGCACAATGGGGGGCAAAAGGCTGGAACGCTCTCTGGAAGCTGCTGAACGATTATTGCCTCACGGAGGGGCAGGTCTACGGCCCCGAGGAGACGCGAATGTGGTCGGACGTCTATCCGGACGACCAGGCATACCGAAATATGTACGTGATCCTGACGGGGCTGAACACGGATGGGGCGTATGCCGAGGGCATAGGCGAAATATTGAAGAAGCAGCGTGACTATGACCAGGATCTGTTTGACCGCTGCTTGCAGGAAAACCTAACCTTGGATCAGCGCAGCACAATTAATATGCTTATAGGAATGCAGCAATAAAATCCATTCGTTAGAATGGCGCACTTCTATACATGGTCTTGCAGCCTGTATCGTGCGCCGCAAAAGGAGTACGCTAAAATCCGGCATGACCGAAGCCATGACGTTTTTAAAACAATATTACTGTTTTATGACCCCGCGGAAAATTCCGCGGGGTTTTTTATTTGCTTAAATTTATGTTGCATCGAAACATGCAACTTTTGGTGCATTTCGGGGTATGGGTGAGAGGTGAAACCGATGGAAGGCGGACTTACAAGGGCGGAGGTGGCGGCTTTGATCGCGGAGCTGGCCTTTGCCAGAGCGGACGACGCGGTTAAGCTGGCTTTCTCGCCGGACGACGGAACGGAGGGGTTGGATCTTCAGCTGGTAAGGGAGATTAAGCGCGGGGGCAACGGCGCTGTGGAGCTGAAGCTCCTGGATAGGGAAAAGCTGATCGAGCTGCTGGTCGAGCTGCTTAAACCCACGGACAACGAAGGGTCTCAGGAGCTTTACAGCGCGATAGACAACGCGGCAAAGAGACTGGGTGGAAAGCCCGATGCGGTTTGAGACTTTTTCAGAGGCCCAGCTCACCGCCCTGACATGGTGGAGCGACGATTCGCCGCATTATGACTGTGACGCCATCATATGCGATGGGGCGGTGCGTTCGGGGAAAACGCTGTGCATGGGGATTTCTTTTGTATGCTGGGCAATGCGCCGGTTCGACGGGATGCAGTTCGGCGTCTGCGGCAAAACCATCCTGTCCCTGAGGCGGAACGTGATTTCCGTGCTGCTGCCGGTGATGCGGGATATCGGCTTCGTCTGCGAAGAAAAAAAGACTGAAAACCGGATCGAGATCTCCTTTGGGGGACGCAGGAACACGTTTTATCTATTTGGCGGAGGGGACGAGAGCTCGGCGGCCCATATTCAGGGGATTACTTTTGCCGGTGTGCTGCTGGATGAGGCGGCGCTGATGCCCAGAAGCTTTGTTGAGCAGGCCTGCGCCCGGTGCTCGGTGGAGGGCAGCCGATTTTGGTTTAACTGCAACCCGGAAGGGCCGTACCACTGGTTCTATACGGAGTGGATACAGAAAGCGGAAGAAAAAAACGCGCTGTATGTCCGATTCCGGATGGAGGACAACCCCGCCCTTTCCCGCCGCATGATCGCCCGGTACCGCAGGCTCTACAGCGGCATATTCTACCGCCGGTTTATCCTGGGCGAATGGGTGGCCGCGGAAGGTCTGGTCTACGACTTCTTCGACGAAAGCTATGCCGGGCAGCCGCCCAGGGGGGAATTGGAAGGCTGGGCCGTTTCCTGCGACTACGGAACGGCAAATCCCGCTTCCTTTGGGCTGTGGGGGCTGCGGGAGGGCGTATGGTACCGGCTGAGGGAGTACTACTACGATTCGCGCAAGGCGGGAAGGCAGAAAACCGACGCGGAATATGTCGCCGACCTTTTGGGGTTGCTGGAGGGGAAACGGCCGCGCTTTGTTGTGGTGGACCCTTCGGCGGCCAGCTTTATCGAGGCCCTGCGCCGGGAGGGGCTGCCCGTGATTAAAGCGGACAACGACGTGCTGACGGGCATCCGCGTCACGGCCGATATGCTCCGGACGGGGAGGCTTGTTATTTGCAAAGACTGCGGGGACGCCATCCGTGAATTTTCCCTCTACCAATGGGCGGGCAAAGCGCCGGGCCGGGATGTGCCGGTCAAGCGGGATGACCACGCCATGGACGATATCCGGTATTTCGCTATGGCGGTTTCACGGCCCGAGCCTGCTTTTGCCGCTACCTACGTGGAACGGCGCGGGTCATGACGGGGGACAAAAGAAAAACAGGAGGATTGATATGGGGATATTTAAAAAACCAAGGGAGGCTCCGGCTCAGCCAATTCAGATCAGAAACGGTCAGCGCCATCCCTTTGGCGTGTTTGACAGCTATGTGCCTTTAAGCGGCGGGGAGATCCGGCTTTATCGCGCGATTCGAGAGGCTGTGCCGGTTGTGGACGCGGCTATCATGAAAGTTATCCGCCTTGCCGGCGGGCTTTCGGTGGCATGTACGGACAAACGCGCCGAGGAGGAGCTGTCCCTTTTCCTCAGAACCGTGGACGTGGGGCGGGGGCAGCGGGGCATCCACGCGTTTCTGGACGCGTATCTGGACTCGATGATCACATGCGGACGGGCGGTGGGAGAGATCGTTCCCCGGGGGAACGCCGACATTGCCGCCTTGATCTGCGGAAACGTGGCGGACGTGCAGATCAAGGAAGGGGCGACGCCGCTGGATTTCAAGCTATGCGGATACGATGAAAGCGGGGTGCTGCGGCAATTGCCCTACCAGTCCCTTTTGCTGTTTACGCCATATAACCCCGAAGCGGATGCCCCCTACGGGGTTTCCATGCTCCGCAGCATGCCCTTTCTGGCGGACATCCTGCTTAAGATTTATCACTGCATAGGCGTTAATTGGGAAAGGGCGGGAAACGTGCGGTTCGCGGTTACCTATAAGCCCCAGGGGGACGTGCTGGACAGGGCCTATGCCAAGGAGCGCGCCCAGCAGATCGCCTCCGAATGGAGCGCTGCCATGCAGGCCGGAAAGAGCGGCGCAGTCCGGGATTTTGTCGCCGTGGGCGACGTGGATGTACGCGTAATCGGGGCCGACGGGCAGATCCTGGATTCCGAGGTGCCGGTCAGGCAGATCCTGGAGCAGCTTATCGCGCGGACCGGAATCCCGCCTTTTATGCTGGGGCTTAACTGGTCCAGTACGGAACGGATGTCGGCACAGCAGGTGGATCTGATGACCTCGGAGCTGACTGCAATCCGCCGTTCGCTCACGCCGGTCATCGAGCGGATATGTTCGCTTTGGCTGGCTATGCACGGCTATGCCTGCGGCTTTCAGGTGAACTGGGATTCCATTAACCTACAGGACGATGTGGAGGAGGCCAGGGCGGAGCTTTATCGGGCGCAGGCAGAAAAAATCTACCGGGAAGAAGGGAAAACGAAAGCATGAGGATAATTAAGGCCGGCACCACGGGGGAATCCGGCAGTGCGGAGGAAATGGCGGCCATTAACGCCTTTGCAAAAGCGCAGTTGACGCCGGAGGAAATCTACACTTTTTCGGTTCTCCTGTGCGACAACGAGGTGGACAGGGATTTTGAGCGGTTTACGGAAAAAACCCTCCTTGAGCTGCGGGAGCTTTTCGTGGGAAAAACCGGGATCACCGATCACGACTGGTCGGCGGGAGGCCAGAAGGCGAGAATTTACCGCACCGAGGTGGTGACGGACCCGGACCGGAAAAACTCGCTGGGCATGCCTTATACATACCTGAGAGGCTATGCCTACATGCTGCGCACTCAGAGCAACGGCGATCTAATCGCCGAAATCGAGGGCGGCATCAAGAAGGAGACCAGCGTGGGCTGCTCAGTGGCGGCCTCCCTCTGCTCCATCTGCGGCGAGGAACTGGGCGGCGGAAGCTGCAGCCATATTAAGGGTAAACAGTACGGAGGAAAGCTTTGTTATGCAGAGCTGACCGGGGCGGTGGACGCCTACGAATGGAGCTTTGTGGCCGTTCCGGCCCAGCGGGGCGCAGGCGTCATCAAAAAGCTCGATCCGGGCAAGGGGCTTTCGGGCTTCGTAGGCAGCGAGGACGGCAGCCCGTTTTCAAAAGAGTTCGAGACCCTTTCCCGGGAGGCGGCGCTGGGCAGGCGGTATTTGAAGCAGCTGCGCCGGGAGACCCTCAGGCTCGCGCTGCTTTTGGACAGAAAGCTTCATGACGCCCTGGCGGGCAGTGTGGAGAAAATGGATGAGGAACAGCTTGAGGCGCTGAAGGAATCCTTCGACGTGCGGCTGGCCTCGGCGTTCCCGCCGCTGACACAGCTTCCGGGGCGCAACCAGGTGGTCAAGCTCGTCGGGGACGAGTATAAAGTTTGATAACAATTGGGAGGAAAAGAAATGACAGTCAGCTTTGAAGGCATCGGGGAAAAAATCGTCACGTTCTATAATTCGGACACGGCTTCCGCAGCCGCGGGCCTGCCGGTGAAAATGAGCGGGAACGGCCAGGTTTGCGCCTGCGCCGCGGGCGATCGGTTCATTGGCGTGGCGGCCGCCGCCGACAGCGGCTTTGCCGCCGTGCAGACGGCGGGCTACGTAAAGCTCCCCTACACGGGCAGCGCACCCGCAGTTGGCTTCGCGAAGCTTGCCGCAGCCGGAAACGGCGCCGTCACGGACGCGGAAACCGGCGGAGAGTACCTTGTGGTGGACGTGGATACGGCCGGCGAGACCGTCGGCATCATTCTTTAAGGAGGATATGACACATGGCATATAATTTTAATGAAATCGGCCTGGAAAAGGGTATGTATGGAGTTTCCGGCAAGAGCTTTACGGAGGTTTTGGAAAATCTTGACCCCAGCGAAAACTATAAGGGCACGGCCCTGGAGGGGCTGGACGCATACCAGCGGCAGCTCAAGCGGTTTGACATCAAGGTGCGCGGCGCGGGCAGCGATATGGTTGAAAAGTTTTTTTCCACCACGGCTTCTTCCGTCCTGTTTCCGGAATATGTTTCCCGCAGCGTAAGGGCGGGTATGGAGGAGGGGAACATCCTGCCTGCCATCACGGCCACGGTGACCAATTTTGACGGCATGGATTACCGCAGCATATACTCCACGCCGACAGACGACGACAAGACGCTCCGCCGGGTTGCGGAAGGCTCGGTCATTCCCCAGACCGAAGTGAGGGCCGGGGCGCACACCGTCAGCCTGCACAAGCGCGGCCGTATGCTGGTGGCGTCTTATGAGGCCATCCGCTTCCAGCGCCTGGATCTTTTCTCCGTGATGCTGCGCCAGATCGGAAGCCAGATCATGAGAATGCATCTGGACGACGCCATCGAAGTGATCAGGAAAGGCGACGGCAACCAGAATCCCGCCGAAAGCTATACCATAGGCGACGCCGTCATCGGCGGTACCGCGGGGACGCTTACATACGACGCGCTGCTGAAGTTCTGGAACGAATTTGATCCTTATAACCTCAACACGCTGCTGGTGGCCCCGGACGCCATGCTGAAGATGCTTTCACTCCAGGTGTTCCAGGACGCGGCGGCGGGACTGAACTTCCAGGGTACCGGCGACCTGGCCAATCCCCTGGGCGCGAAGCTCATCAAAAGCGGCGCCGTGCCCGCGGGCACGATCATCGGCCTTGATCGGGGCTACGCCCTGGAGATGATACAGGGCTCGGATGTGAGCGTGGAATACGACAGGCTCATCGACCGTCAGCTGGAGCGCGCGGCAATCACCAGCATCTCGGGGTTTGCCAAGCTTTACACCGACGCTTCGAGGGTGCTTTCCATAGGCGGCTGATATGGCCATTTCCGCTAACGATATTACGGCCCGGGCCCTCGCCCTTCTGGGCGGGGCCCCGGAGGATACCGGGGTACTGTCGGGCCTGTGCGCCGCCGCCGCGTCCGAGATGGAATCCCGGCTGCGGGAGGGCGTGTCGCCCGACGACATTGGAGAGCTTTTTATTACGGCGGCGGGGATGCTGGCGCTATCCATGTATATCGAGGTAGGCGCCGCCGACGACGCTGCCGGCGTCAAGGCGGGAAACGTGACGGTTTCCAGGCGGGGCGCCCGGGAAGGGATTGCCTCGGCCGCCTCCCTGCGCAGGGAAGCGGAGGCGATGCTGTCCGCATTCCTTAAAGACCGGGGCTTTGGTTTTGTGGGGGTGCGGGGATGAGAGGATATTTTGCCGCTGCCGCCCGCCGCGGGCGGGGCCTTGTCATTGCCAGCGCAGAGAATCCGGGCGGGAGACAGGCCAGGGGCTACGTCGGGCCAATGGGCGGCGCGAACCTGTCCGACCTTCGCCGGCATACCCATCCCGGGAGGGTGAATCAAGAGAAATATGTCCTGATTACGGAACCGAACGCCATCGTCGAAGGGGAGACCAGGCTGACGGTAACCGTGGACGGAAAAATATACGAGGTGCTGCGGGCGGAGCCGGTGTACGTGCGCGGCGGGATTGGCCACTGGGAGGGCGTTATGCGCCTGAAAGGGGGCGCGGCCGATGCTTGACGCGGTGCTTGACGCCGTTGTCGCCGCCCTGCGGGAGACAGGTGTGTATGCCGTTCGGCAGTTTCCCGCCTATGAGGCGGAGCGGGACAGGCTGACCGTATGCGTGGGCCTGAAGCGCAACAAGCTGGTCTCCGCCGGTGCGGGGGATTACATGGGAGAAAAGGCCGAAGGCGGGGTTGTATCGGAAATATACGGGTTTCGCATGGCGCCTGTGATCGCTCTGGATATCTACTCGCCGGAGGATGGGGGAAATGGCGCGGAGGGCTGCCTTGCAGGCGCAGCTTCGGTAAGCGCGGCGTTCCGGCAGCTGCCTTCGGGTATCAAGGCCAGGGCACTTTCCTGCGGCGAGACCAAGTTTGACGGTACAACTGGCATGTTCCATATGCCGGCGGAGCTGAGCTGCGACGCCTTTCTTACCAGGGAGATGAATGCGCAGACCGGAGAGTTTTATGATTTTGTGTTGAAAGGGGTCCTGGGATAAATGAACATGAACGAAAGACCGGGCGTATACACAGCCTATGAAGTCGCCAGCGTGCTGGCCGGAAAGGGTTCCGGCGGGGCCGTGGGCATCGCGGCACAGGCCGCTTCGGGCACCGCGATGGAGGCGGTGGTGCTGACCACCTATGCCCAGGCGGCGTCGGCCTTCGGGACGGACTGCAATCTGACGAAGCTGATCAAGATTCTGATCCAAAACGGCGCGCCGAAAATTGTGGCTGTTCCGGTCAAAATCGGCGAAGACGCGTCGTCTGTGGATTATGAGGCGGCCTTCGGCATTTTAATGACGCACAGCCAGGTGAAATACATGGTCTGTGACAGCAGGGACGGGGCCGTCCATATGGCGATGAAAAACGCCATAACCGGCTCGGACTCGGAAAACTGCAAATATCGTGTGGGTTTTGCAGAGCGATCCGGGACGGTGCAGGACTTGACGGCGGCAGCCGCGGCGCTCAATTCAGAGCGCATGTCCCTGGTGGCGCCCGCGGAAGCCTCCGGCACGGAGGGCGCGGTTGCAGCAGCCGTCGCGGGGGCCGCGGCCGGTTCGTCCGATCCGGCGCTCCCCCTGAACGGCACGGTGCTTTCGGGACTGTCCGGGCTTGCCTCCGGACTGAGCGACAGCGAGATTAACGCGCTGGTGAAGGGGGGCGTCACGCCGGTGGAGACTGTAAACGGCGAAGTCTCCGTGATCCGCGCCGTGACCACCCGCACCCAAACGGGGGGTGCGGAGGACGCCACCTGGCGCGAGCTTTCGACGATCCTGATTGTGGATTACGTGATTCCCAAGGTCAGGGACGCGCTTCGGGCAAAATTCACGCGGACAAAAAATACGGCGCAGACCAGGGGGGCGATCCGGACTCAGGTGGTTGTGGAGCTTGAAGCGATGCTGGCCGCCGAAATCATTGACAGTTACGGAGGGGTGTCCGCCGAGGCGGACGTGTCGGATCCCACCGTCTGCGCAGTCAGTTTTTCGTTTACCGTGGCCCACGGCCTTAACAGGATAAGCCTTATGGCCTATATCACGGTCTGACGGGGGCAAGGAGGAAGGAGAGTTTATGGTAGTAACGGGATTTCCCACCAGCAGCGACATCTGGCTGGAGGCCGAGGGTAAAAAGGTGGCCGTCGTTCAGGGATATAAGGCCGTATCCACCAGAAAGGAGCGCAGCATCGAGGCTTTCGGACAGTCCGAGCCTGTGGCGACGATTGCTGGGCAAAAGACATATAAGCTTGAGCTGACGAGGCTGTACGCCACGGACGATGCAATATCCGACGGCATCAATTTTCACAATCTTGAAAATTTTTCTCTGGTCATAGTCAAGCCGGACAGACGCATTGTCTATACCGGATGCCAATGGAATGAGATTGCGGAAACCGGCGAGCTTTCGGAGATGGTGGCCGAGCGGATCACGATAGCGGCGAAAAAGCGCGTGGAGACCGCCGGATGACGGCGGAGGAACTGCTGTGCTCTCTGGATGCGGACCCTTTATCCAGGCTGCGCTGGCGGGTGCTGGATTATTTCGGCGTTTTGCCCGGTGGCGCGGATGACACGCTTTCGGACAGCGCATGTCTTCTGGCGGCGGCAAACCTGGTTCTGGATCTGCGGCAAAATGCGAAAAGAGAGGGGGCCGGAGGCAATCCGGCCTTCGACCGCGCGAGGTTTGAGGCGCTGAAGGAGGGCCGGCTTTGAGGAAAGAATTTTTTGAACTGACCCGGGCCTTGTCCGGCGAGGCGCTTATTGAGATCGCCGGGGCCCTGCTCTCGGAACTGGAGGGCACGGGTTTCCGTGGCCGGGTAATGGGGACGGACGATGAAGTCCGGACGGCGGCGCAGATGGAGGAAGCCGCCCGGCGGCTTTCGGAAGCGGCAGGTCGGCTGAACATTCGGGCGGCGGGCGGCGCGGCCGGCGGTTCTCCGGCGCGGGAGATCGCCGCGGACCGGGGTCCGGCCGACAGGCCGGGGAGTGCGCGAGCCTTTTCCATCCCGGATTCCGGCTGCCCGGGCGGCGGCGAATCTTCGGGCGCACCCGAGGCCCAAGGGGCGCGGGAGCTGGATTTGGAACGGGTTTCCGACTTGATTCGCCGGGACAGCCGGAGATGTGATTTTGGTTTTGAACGATACTGAAAGAAAGCAGGGGGCTTAAATTGACACTTTCACCCATGAGATTCAAAAGCTATGTCTGGCCGCACAATCCCAGAGCCTGCGAGCTGGAATTCAGGCGTATCGTCCGCTCGCATAAAGTGCCATTCGGAGCCTATGCGCTTCAGGACATGGGCCGAACCAACCGTGTTCTGAGCGGCGTGGGCGAATTTGCCGGGCCGGGGGCATACGATGAGTTTAAAAGGCTGGCCACGGTTTTCTATGACAATACGCCGGGAATTCTCGTGCATCCCGTGTGGCAGATATCCAGGGCCTATTTTGTATCGCTTTCCCTGAATCAGGAGCCGTCGGAGAACTTCGTCAGCTATGCCTTCGAATTCTGGGAATGCTTCGACGAGTACAGCGCCGCCCTGACAAAGCTGTCTTCGCCGTCCGGAGGGGCGGCGCCGGCAAATACGACGCCGACGTCTGAAAAAAAGTGGTATACCGTCGTTTCCGGCGACTGCCTCTGGAACATAGCGGCAAAAAACGGCATTTCGCTGAACGCGCTTATCTCCTTAAACCCCCAGATCAAGAACCCGAATCTCATCTATGCCGGCGACAGCATACGCATCGCATAGGGGGAAGGGATCATGACGGGATATTTATCTGATACCGGCGGAACTGTCTGGCGGCTGCCGACGCTGCTGTCCTGGGACGTGACACATGGACTTGGGGAGCCAAGCGATTGCTTTGAGGTCAGCTTTCTCTATGCCCCAGATATGGCGGACGCCCTTTATAAAGCCTGCCGCTTTCGCGCCGAATACAACGGGAAGACCGTATTCACGGGGGTTGTAGATGAATATGAGCTGACTGCGGATGAAAACGGCATGACGGTTTCTATAAACGGGCGCGGCCTGGCCGCGCTGCTGATGGACAACGAGGCCGAGGCCGCGGAGTATTACGGCGCGGGGCTGGATTTTATCATCGCCAGGCACGTGACGCCCTGGGGCATCACGGACATACGGAAAAAGGCCATGGACGCCGCCCCGGTATTCAGGGTAACAAGCGGGGACAGCCAATGGAAGATACTTCGTGAGTTCTGCCGGTTTTGCGGGAATACTTTACCCCGCTTTACCAGAGACGGCGTTCTTTTGCTGGACGGTTCCCAGGGAGACGCCTATAAGGTGGATTTGTCCACGGCGGTTACCGCCCAGACCTTCCGGGATACCCGCAGCGGCGTGATTTCCGAGGTGCTGGTGAAAAACAGGGGGGCGTCCGCTGTGGTGGAAAACCAGGTATTCAAAGCCAGGGGCGGCTGCGCCCGGCGCGTGATCAACGTACCCAGGTATACAGGCTACGACGCGATGCGCCACACCGGCGCCTGGCAGATTGAGCAGTCCCGGCGGGGGGCCAGGGTTTGTGGGATTACCCTGCCCCGGCCGTTCGCGGCCTTCGCGGGGGATGAGGTCACGCTTTATTCCAGCCCGCTGGGAATAACCGGAGCCTATGAGGTGATGGAATCCAGAACCAGGGCCGGAGGCGGCGGCGCGGAGACGGTACTTAAGCTGGCGGGGAGGTAACGGTATGTGGATATCCGAGAAAATGGCAAGGACCGGGGAGGGCGCCGGAAGCCGGCCGGCCCTGGGGGAAATCACCATTGGGGGCGCGCCGGCCGCAGCCTATTGGGACGGCGAGAGCCGGAATATGCCGGTGGTATCCTCCGGCGGCGTAATTTGGCGTCCGGCGGCGGGACAGAGGGTGCTGGTCATCGAATGCGAGGGCGGGCAACGCGTCGTTGCCGGGGCCGTGCAGGAGGCAGGACGGCCTGATCTGGAAAACGGAGAGGTGCTGATCGAGTCCGGGGCCGCGTCGATCCGACTCAAAAACAGCGGCGAAATCCTGATTAAGGGCCGCGTCAATATCGAGGGGGAACTTACCGTCGGCGGAGTGCCTATTGGGTGAGAACGGGACAAGGAGGAGGAAAGCGCATGGAAATAGCCATGCAAAACGGCAGATATACGGCATCCAGGTACGGGGGGCTGAATACCATTGCGGGAACGGAAGCCCTGGCCCAGAGGATCGCCATGAAGCTTGCTGCCCGGAGGGGCGGATTTGCGCCCTGGCCGGAATACGGCAGCAGGCTTTATACGCTGCTGGGAACGGCGAAGCCTTCGGAATACGCCGCGGTAGCCCGGCAGTTCATCACCGAGGCCCTGGCGGACGAGCAGGGGCTGACCATTGGCGACATTACGGCCGCGGACAACGGCGACGGTACCCTTTCCATAGGGGCGGGCATTGACGCCGCCGGCAAAACACTGACTATTAATCTGACGGTATGACGAGGTGAGAGATGAAAACGACTGATGAGTTATATGCCGAGATGAAGGCTACATACGCCCAGGCTACGGGGCTGGCGCTGAATGACGGCGGGGATATGGCCCTTCGGCTTTATGCCGCGGCCGCCCAGTTATCCTCCCTTTGGGCTCAGGCGGACTTTGTCGCGCGGCAGAGCTTCCCCCAGACCGCCCAGGGAGATTATCTGGACTATCACGCCGAGATCCGCGGAGTTGAACGTGCGGCGGCGTCCAAGGCGGCGGGGACAATCCGCTTTTATATTCCCTCCGCCCTGGAAAACGATCTGACAATTCCGGAAGGGGTCGTCTGCATGACGGCAGCGGAGACAGGCTTCGTAACCACGGCGCCGACGGAGATCAAAGCGGGAGAACTTTACGGCGACGCTGCCGCGCAGGCCGTTGAGGCCGGGGCCAGCGGAAACGCTCCCGCGTTTGCGATCAGCTATATGACCCTGGCGCCTACCGGGGTTTCCGCCTGCGCCAACCCGGAAGCCTTCAGGGGCGGCGCCCAGGCCGAAGATGACAACAGCCTGCGCAAGCGGGTGGTGGAAAGTTATCAGACTCTGCCCAACGGGGCGAATGCCGCGTATTATGAGGCGCAGGCGCTGAATACCGACGGCGTGGCCGCCGTTTCCGTTATACCCAAACACCGGGGAATCGGCACGGTGGATGTATTCATCGCCGCCTGGGGCGGCATACCGCCCCAGGCCCTTGTGGACGCGGTGCAGGAAAAGCTGGATGCCCGGAGGGAAATCTGCGTGGATATTTCGGTGTCCGCCCCTGAAGCAGTGGGTATCGCGGTGGAGGCCGCCGTGTCGGCGGGAGCGGGATATTCCCAGGAGGCCGTGGCCACAGCCGTTGAGGCGGCGCTGAACGCCTATTTCACGGGGGAAAGGCTTGGCCGGGATGTTCTTCTGGCAGAGCTGGGAAACGTGATTTTTTCCGTCGGCGGGGTCAAAAACTACAGGATCGTGTCCCCGGCGTCGGATATCGGTGTGACGCCCGGGCAGCTTCCGGTTCTGGAGTCCGTCGCGGTTACGGAGATGGTGTAACATGGGATATTCGGAGTATATCAGGAACCTCTTGCGCCCCCTGCGGCTTTATGAGCTGGACAAGGGATACGGGGCGGCAGAGATTGACGTCCTGGGAGCCGGACTGGACGGGGTATATGAGGCGCTGGAGCGGGTTGAAACCGAAGCCCTTGTGCCGACGGCGGCAGGGGCCGGGCTGGCGGGATATGAGGACATCCTGCCTTATGTGCCAAGCTACCTGACCCTGGCGGATCGCCGGAACGCGATCATGGCGCTTCTGCGGATAGACGGCCGCAGCTTTACGAAAGCGGCCCTGAACAAGACCCTTTCCGGCTGCGGGATCACCGCCATTGTGGAGGAGGCGGAAACGGCGTACACCGTGCTGGTAACATTCCCCGGCAACCGGGGCATACCCGAGGGGTTTGAGATGCTGCGCGAGCGCATTGAGCAAATCCTCCCCTGTCATCTGGCGGTGGAATACATCTTCATCTATATCACGTGGGCGGAGATGGAAAGCTGGTTTGACTCCTGGGGCGCCCTGGAAAGCGCGTGCGCCAGCTGGTCAGGGCTGGAAAGCTATTATTCGGGACAGGAGGCGTAGAAATGGAATGGACTGTGGTCACGGTGATTGTTGTGCTGGCCGGACTCATCGCTTCGGTGGTGAAGCCGGTGCTCTCGCTTAATTCAACGATTACGCGGCTGACGGAAAGTGTGAATTTTCTTGAAAAAAATATTGCGGGACTCATTGAAAAAAACGATGAGTCCCACAACAGGCTTTGGGAAAAAGACAGTATGCTGGATGAGCGGATGAATAATCATGAAACCCGGCTGATGATCATCGAAAGCCGATAAGGACGCGCCCTTTTCCGCGTATTCATATGCGGAAGGGGCGCGCCTCGCTTTATTCACCGGCCCCGGAGGGCGTTTCGGGCTTATCAAAATAGAGGTTGAGATCCACATCGGTATTTATGCCGTCGATACGCCCCGTGAAAGAAAACTGCCAGATGTCATGGGCATAGTAAAAGTCCGGCGTATCTCCGGGGGCGCCGACCCATAAGGTGTAGTCCCCCAGGCGGGAGAGGTCATATTCAAAATACGCGAGCTGGCGGTATAGATACACGGCCGGCACATACCCAGCGTCCTTCACCATCTCGCAGAAAACCACTGCCGAGGACGTCAGCGCGTCCTCGTCGACGGTATCTGTGCGGGTGTCGTCCAGAGGCTCCCAGTCGAAGGCCACAGGCAGCGTAATATCGTATCCCTCAATAAGGTCGAGAACGTACTGCGCCTCCTCGGCGGCCTCCAGGGCCCCTATGGACTGGGAGAAGAAATAGACGCCCACATCCAGTCCGGCATCCAGAGCGCCTTCCAGGTTGCGGCGGAACATATCGTCCTCGAATAACCCGCCTTCCGTTGCGCCCCGATAGCCGCAGCGGATCATAGCAAAGTCAACGCCCGCATCCCGGACGGCCGGCCAGTCGATCTCCCCCTGGTAGAAGGATACGTCGACCCCAAGCCTGGCGTCATAGTCTTGGCCGTGATAAACTACGATGCCGTCGTCCACGGTGAAATCGTCGCCGGAAAGGTTGGAGGCCGGTACTCCGTCGGCAGGGTACAGCCATTCATAGGCGGGGCCGGTGTTGACATAGATCATACCCTCGTGGGGGTCGGGTTCCGTGCGTCCCCCGCAGGCTGAAAAGATGAGAATACAGGCCAGGGCAAGGGCCAAAGGGACTGCGTTCAGATTCTTCTTTTGCATTTTCAGACTCACTTCGATGAAATTTGACATATGATATCATAAATACGACGAAGGGGCAAGACGGGATGTTCCCGTCTTGCCCCTTCAGTTCTATCCGTCCATTTCATCAAGCAGCATCCTGCCGCTGTATTTCAAAAACTTTCGCAGCCTTTCTCTGGCGCGTTTGAGCGTTTTGCTCACAGTGCTGACAGAGATGCCGGTTTCGGCCGCGATATCGTACATGGTCATCTGATCTATGTAGTACAGCCGCACAAATTCCTGCTGCCGCGGAGTAAGCTCGTTTTTTACGGACTCGGCGATTTTTTTTGCGGCACTTTCGCTGTCAGAGGGATCTGTTAACTTGATAAACTGCCGAAGCGCCTGATATTCCAGAGCTTGATTCCAGCGATTGCTTTCTTTCGTAGACAGTCTTCCTCTCATAATAATTTTCCAAGTAGTTTGAAATTGCAATGGTATCGCGCGCCATACCGGCCAGAAGGCATATTTCCCGCCGTAATTTAAGGCGCTCGGTGTTGCTCATGGGTTGAGACGCAAGCCTTTCCTCAAGGATTGTCAGATGTTCGCGGCATTTTTCGCCGCTGTCCCGATACATGGCCGCCAGTTCTTTTAAATCCATGATTCATATCTCCCGGTCCATCTATTATTTAGTATTGACAAAAGCTTTCCAGTTTGTTATTATAGTCGACGCCGGTGTTGTGCTGGTGTAGCTCAGTCGGTAGAGCAGCTGATTTGTAAT
>DIRC01000028.1:82618-87942 GCA_002427465.1 Clostridiales bacterium UBA5446
TAATCAGCAGGTCGGGGGTTCAAGTCCGTCCACCAGCTCCAACGCTGGATATAAGGACAAGGACTTATACCAGAGTTATGGGAGATTGCTCGAGTGGCTAAAGAGGGCAGACTGTAAATCTGTTGGCAACGCCTACGGTGGTTCGAATCCACCTTCCCCCACCAATCAAAATCGCTGTCCGCAGGACGGCGATTTTTTTGATGGGAAAAGGAAGAGGATTCGAAGTTCATGCCCCGGAGGGGTAAATCCACCTTCCCCCACCAATCAAAATCGCTGTCCGCAGGACGGCGATTTTTTTGATGGGAAAAGGAAGAGGATTCGAAGTTCATGCCCCGAAGGGGTAAATCCACCTTCCCCCACCAGTTCCCGGCGCTTATGCGCCGGGAACTTTTTTGTTTCCTGCGAGGAGGGATCGAAATATATCGGAACGGCCTGAACCGTGGTTTTCTGCCAGTCAGGGCTAGGCCCCGTATAAACGGTCTTCCGCTGTTGTCACTGACGAATGGATAAGGTTCGCTTTTTCTTCCCGTGTGAGTGCTAAAAAAAGACTGTCAAAACAGTCTTCGCAAACATATTCCGTTTCCATACCGTTGCCCCAGGAATAAACAGGCTCCCATGATGCGAGTTCACATCCACACTCACCGCAGCATAACGTCATCATATCAAACGCATCACCTCGTTTATTTAAAAGAATACTATATATATAATAATATACGCAGATGAATAGATTGTCAAGGCGCTTTCCTTAGTAGGGTGTGACGAGCGGGGGGCTGTGAAGGAGAAAACCCGCTGAAATTGAGGAAATGATTGGGGAAATAAGTCGAATGTCGATGAATAATGTCGATAAATAGTTGAGGGTATCTCAGCGGCAGAGCGAAAAAACCGGCAGCGTCGGCCGACGCTGCCGGTTTTTATGCTTTCCTATCTGGAGCCTTTATCATAGGGAATACCCTCGGCCTTTGGCGCGCGGGATTTCTTTGAGGTGAAGGCCAGGATGATCATGGATGCGATGAATGGCATCATATTATAAATCTCTTTCGGCCACCCCAGCGCCGCAAGGAAGGTGGAGTCCGCGATATTTGCCAGGGCCTTGAAGACGGCGAAGAACATGGCGGCGAAAAAGATCCTGCCGGGTTTCCACTGGCCGAAGATCATGACGGCCAGGGCCAAAAAGCCCATTCCGGCGACGCCGACTTCAAAGTTCCAGGTCTGAACGGCGGGGACAATATAGGCAAAGCCGCCGATCCCACCCAGGAACCCCGATATCAGAACGCCCCACCAGCGCATGTGGTACACGTTGATGCCGACGGAATCCGCGGCCTGGGGGTGTTCGCCGCAGGCGCGCAGGCGAAGGCCGAAACGGGTTCGGTACATGATGAAGATGGACAGCAGAAGCAGGGCTATTCCGATAAACAGGAATATATTTACAGTCAGCCCGCCTATATTATAAATGAAGGGGGCGTTGCTGTAAGACAGCTTGGCGGCCTGGGTGCCGGTGTTGAACCTTCTTGCGATAACCACGGCCAAGGCGGTGGCCAGAAGATTAAGCGCCGTGCCGCCGATGGTTTGGTCGGCCTTCAGATTGATCGAGGCAAACGCCAGAAGGGCGGAATACAGGATTCCGGACAGTCCGGCGGCGCCTATGGATACCAGCAGAATGACAGAATTGGAAGTGCCGGCGGGCATCACCACCAGCATCGCGATTCCCACCAGACCGCCGATGGTCATGATGCCTTCCAGCGCGATATTGATAATGCCGCTGTGTTCCGAAAAGCAGCCGCCCAACGCGACGAGCATAAGCACCATGGCGTAAAGGAGCGTATATTTGATGAGGAGCATTATTCGTTGGCCTCCTTTCCGGGGACTTCGCCGTCTTCCGCCGGCGGTTCCGACGCCGGCGGGCTTTCCGGCGGGGCGTTTTTCTTTCTGCCGCGTCCGGACAGCATGGTCTGGAACAGGAGCGCAAAGGCGCACAGGTAAATTATGATGCCGGAAATGATATCCGCGATCTCCGGGGGGAAGTACTGGGAGTTCATAAGGCTGCCGCCGATAGTGATGTGGGAGATAAACAGGGCGGAGAAGATGATGCCGATAGGGTTTGAAGAGGCCAGCAGCGCCACTGCGATGCCGTTGAAGCCGACGGCGGGCAGGGCGGTGGATTCCATGGGCCGCCACTCCGCCACCGCGGACAGGTAATACAGGCCCGCGCCGAAGCCGGCCAGGGCGCCGGAGATCAGCATGGACAGGATGATGCTCTTTTTCTCGCTGATTCCGGCATATTTTGCGGCGCTCCTGTTGTATCCGCAGGCCCTCAGCTCATAGCCGAAGGTAGTTCGGCTGATGACGACGGCGATGACCAGGGCCACGGCGATGGCCAGGAAGATGGCGATGGTGGTGGATCGGTTCTTGAAAAACACGCCGAGCCCCAGATCCGGGATCACGGAATCGGGATACAGGGAACGCAGGTTCCAGGTTTTCGTTTTGGAGGCGTCGTACATTGGGCCGGTGCCGCCGCCGTACATGATGGTGTTTACGGCGTAAAGGCCAATCCAGTTAAACATAATGGAAGAAATGACTTCGTGAATATTAAGATAGGCCTTGAATATGCCCGGAATCGCCCCCCAGGCCGCCCCGAACAAGGAGGCGCCGATGAGGCAGGCCCACCAGGGCAGGCCGAGAATGATGGCGCAGTAAAGCGCTCCAAAGGCACCCAGGGTATATTGCCCGGCGGCCCCGATGTTGAAAAGCCCGGTCTTAAACGCGAAGCCCACGGAAAGGCCGGTCATGATCAGCGGCGCGGCGGCGGCAATTTCCTGGCCGATGCTGATGGGGGGCAGATAGAAGCCGCCCATGATGATGGGCTTAAAGCCGTACCGCCACGCGCGGGAGACTATGAAGCCGAAGCTGGAGCCGGGATTATTGATCCAGCTGAGGGCCATCAGAAACAGAAAGCCGAAGGCCAGGCCGATCAGGATGCAGACAAAAGAAGCGCCTATGGTGAGCAGGCCGTTCCCGCCGCCGAGCCGGGGAGATTTCGTTTTTTTCATGTCGCATCCCCCTTTTCCTCCAAGGCCCGGCGCTTTGCGCCGGCCATATAAAGGCCCAGTTCATCCGTGGTGGTGGTCCGGGGATCAAATTCACCGACAAGCTCCCCTTCATACATCACGAGGATGCGGTCCGAGACGTTCATGACTTCGTCCAGTTCCAGCGAAACCAGCAGGATGGCCTTGCCCGCATCCCGCTGGGCCACAAGCTGCCTGTGTATGTATTCGATGGCGCCCACATCCAGGCCCCGGGTAGGCTGGACAGCCACTAGAAGTTCCGGATTTTTGTCGATCTCCCGGGCGACGATGGCTTTTTGCTGGTTGCCGCCGGACATGGCGCGGACGACGGTTGAGCTGCCCTGCCCGGAGCGGACGTCGTACTGGGCGATGAGCCTGTCCGAATATTTCCGGACGGTGTCAAACTGGATAAAGCCGTTTTTTTGGAACTCGGGTTCCCGGTAGCGCTGGAGCACCATATTCTGCTCAAGGGTGTAGTCCAGCACCAGGCCGTATTTATGCCTGTCCGCGGGAATGTGGCTCATGCCGCACCGGGATCTTTCCCGTATGGAAGCCGTGGAGATATCACGGCCGCAGAGGGTAATGGTGCCGGCCGACTGCTTTTCAAGACCGCTCAGGGCATAAATCAGCTCGTTCTGGCCGTTTCCCTCAATCCCGGCCAGGCAGACGATTTCCCCGGCGCGAACATTGAAGGAGATATTTTTAACGGCGTTGTTTTTGTGCAGGCGGGAGGGAACGGTCAGGTTCGCCACACCCAGCACAACCCCGCCGGGCTTGGTGTCCGCCTTTTCCACCTTTAAATTGACGGGCCGGCCGACCATCATGGCGGACAGGGCTTCCACCGTGGTCTCGGAGGTGTTCACCGTGCCGACGCATTTACCCCGGCGCAGAACTGTGACCCGGTCGGAGACGTCCATGATTTCCTGAAGCTTGTGCGTGATGAAGAGGATGCTCTTTCCCTCCCGTGTGAAGCCACGCATGATTTCCATAAGCTCCTTAATCTCCTGGGGCGTCAGCACGGCCGTGGGTTCGTCGAAAATGAGGATCTCATTATCACGATAAAGCATCTTGAGGATTTCCACACGCTGCTGCATACCGACGGAAATGTCCTCGATGAGGGCGTCCGGTTCCACGCGCAGGGCATATTTTTTAGACAGCTGCAGAACTTTTTCCCGGGCTTCGTGCCTCTGTATGACGCCCAGCCTGGCCGGTTCGGCGCCCAAAATGATATTGTCCAGAACGGAGAAGCATTCCACCAGTTTAAAATGCTGATGCACCATACCAATTCCCGAGGCAATGGCATCCATGGGATTTCCCAAGGCGGCCGGCTGGCCGCTGATGTAGATCTCCCCCTCGTCAGGCGGGTACATGCCATAGATCATGTTCATGAGCGTAGATTTGCCCGCGCCGTTTTCACCCAGCAGCGCATGGATCTCACCCTGATAAAAAGCACAGCTGATCTGATCGTTGGCCTTGATGCCGGGGAAAACCTTGCTTACGCCTTTCAGTTCGACAAAAGGTGTCATGCCTTCTTCATCCATTCTTCAAATTTTTCGCAGGCCCGGCGAAGCTTCCTAGCCAGCTCGTCCAATTCTTCCATGGTGATGATCAGCGGCGGCATCAGGAGGAAATGGGCGCCGTTGGTGCCGTCGATGGTTCCGCCGCAGGGATAGATGATAAGGCCCTCCTCCAGGCAGAACCGTTCCATAACCTTCTGCGCCTGCTGCGCCGGCGCAAAGGGCTCCTTGGTCGCCTTGTCACGGACGATCTCAATCCCCGCGAACAGGCCGCGGCCCCGGATATCGCCGATGAACGGAAATTCCTCGATTTCCTCATGAAGCAGCGCAAAGAGCTGCTCTCCCTTTGCCGGAACCTGCTCGACAATGTGATCGCGCTGCAAGATCTCAATGGTTTTCAATCCTACGCTGCAGCAGAGTGGGTTGCCCGCAAAGGTAAAGTTGTGTTCAAAGCCGTTTTTGAAAACGCTGCCGACTTTGTCGCTGAACAGCATGCCGCCCAGAGGCGCATAGCCGGAGCTGATTCCTTTGGCAAACGTCATAATATCCGGGGCCACCCCCTCCTGCTCTACGCAGAACATGGTTCCGGTCCGCCCAAAGCCGCAGATCACCTCGTCGGCGATGAGAAGCATATCGTATTTATCGCAGATTTCACGAATCCGCTTCATGTAGCCCTTGGGCCCGCCGATGCATCCGGCCGCAGCGCCCACTATGGTCTCCATGATAAAAGCCGCGCAGGTATCCG
>DIRC01000020.1:0-25625 GCA_002427465.1 Clostridiales bacterium UBA5446
CCGGCGCGATTCGAACGCGCGACCTTCCGCTTAGGAGGCGGACGCTCTATCCTGCTGAGCTACGGAGACAAATTCTTTTAAAATCGGCTGTGCCAAACGGATAGCCCTCTGTCCCACCCCGGCGGGCAAGCCGTTTACAGCCTTGTTATTCTAACCCGAAGCCGTGTCAATGTCAACCGTTGTTGACTTATTAATATTAAATATGTATAATATTTTTTTATCTGTTAATTAAAGATGATATTGAATCCGTCGAGAAAGGAACCAAAATGCTTATTCTTCAAAATATCACAAAGGATTATTTGGTCGGGGGCGGCACAATCCGTGCGCTCCGTGGTATAAGCTTGAATTTCAGAAAAAGTGAGTTTGTATCCGTGCTCGGGCCTTCCGGCTGCGGAAAAACCACACTTTTGAACCTTATCGGCGGACTGGACCATTATACCCAGGGCGACCTGATCATCAACGACCGCTCAACCAATGAATACCGTGATAAGGATTGGGACGCCTACCGCAACCATTCTATCGGCTTTGTTTTCCAAAGCTATAACCTGATTCCCCACCAAAGCGTTCTGGCTAACGTTGAGCTGGCCCTCACCCTTTCCGGCGTTTCCAAGACCGAACGGCGCAAGCGCGCTCTCAAGGTTCTGGATCAGGTTGGCCTATCCGACCAGGTGGGCAAGCGTCCCTCCCAAATGTCCGGCGGGCAGATGCAGCGGGTAGCCATCGCCAGAGCGCTGATTAACGACCCGGATATTCTTCTGGCCGACGAGCCTACCGGCGCCCTGGACTCCGAGACCAGCACCCAGGTCATGGCGCTTCTCAGGGAAATTGCCAAGGATAAGCTGGTCATTATGGTTACCCACAACGCCGAACTTGCGGCGGAATATTCCACCCGGATCATCCGGCTGCTGGACGGCGCCGTTACCGGCGACACCGATCCTTACGATGCCGCGGCGGAAGAAACACCCCGGAGCCCCGCCCGGAGCGGCAGCCTTTCTATGTCCTTCGCAACCGCCCTGTCCCTTTCGCTAAACAATTTGATGACCAAAAAGGCGCGCACAATCCTCACCGCCTTCGCGGGGAGCATCGGCATCATCGGCATCGCCCTGATCATGTCCCTGTCTAACGGCATTCAGATCTACATCGACCGCGTCCAGGAGGATACCCTGTCCAGCTACCCCATTGAGATTGACGCCAAGGCCGCGGATCTTTCCTCGCTGGTTTCGTCCCTGTCCGGCATCCATGAAGAGGCGGCCGGCGGCGAAGCCCACGGTGACGACGCGGTATACTCCAACGTCATCATCTATGATCTGATGAACAGCCTTACCTCGGCGGACACCCAAACCAACAATCTCAAGGCTTTTAAGGAATATCTTGACGATCCGGACTGCCCTGTACGGCAGTATGCCAGCGCGGTTCGCTATACCTATGGCATGAATTTTGACATCTACACCAAGGACAAAAACGATCACATCGTCAAGTCCGACGTGATTGAGCTTCTCGAGAGCCTGATGACGGAAATGTACGGAGGCGATTACAGCACCTATTTCGCCACAATGGGCGATTTTTACTCCCAGTTTGAGGTCTGGGAGGAAATGCTTGCAGGGGACGGCAGCGACTTAATCAGCGATACCGTCAAAAATCAATACGATCTGCTCTACGGCAGCTGGCCGCAGAGCTATGATGAGACTATCCTGGTAGTTGACGGAAATAACGAGGTCAGCGATCTTGTTCTCTATGCCCTGGGACTCAAAACCGAAACCGAAATGTCCGACTTTATCTCGGCCATGATGAATGGAGAGCAGATTGGCGCCTCGATCCAGAGCTGGAGCTACGAGGAAATCTGCAGCCACAGCTTTAAGCTCGTCATGCCCTCTGAATACTACCGATATGATCCCGCTGCGAGCGCTTACACAGATATGTCGGAGACCGAAGCAGGCATGGATTATCTGTTTAACTCCGGCGACGTGGGCATGACGCTGAAGGTTGTCGGAATCGTCCGGCAGAACCAGGACGCCGTATCCGGCATGATGCAGGGCGTCATCGGCTATACCTCCGCCCTGACCGCGCACATCATAGACGCCGCCGCCGGCGAGGAAATCATTCTGCGGCAGGCGGAGAACCCCGACATTGATGTAATCAGCGGCCTGCCCTTTGCCTCCGCCGACGCTCCCGAGCCTACCGACGCGGAAAAAGCGGAGGCTGTGACCGAATACATTTCCGGCCTGGACACCACTGAAAAAGCCGCATTTTATACTGAGATCATGGCCATTCCCTCCGATGCATATGTGGAAGGGATCGTGACCCAGAATATATCCCAGATGTCCCGCGAATATATCCAGGAACAGCTGACCGCCAGCTATGCTCAGGAAATGGGCGTCGATCCCCAGACGGTTGCGGACTATATTTCCGGAATGGATGACGAAACCCTCTTTGCCTATGTGCGCGACGCCATGGCCGGGGAAGTCAGAAACCAGTACGCGGAAGGGGTCAAGGCTCAACTTGCCCTGATGAGCGCGGACCAGCTTGCCGCCATGGCCGGCGCCCCGCTCGAGCCCTGGCAATACGGTTACGCCTATGAAAACCTGCTGCCGCCAAAAACATCCGACAGAACCTATGAGGAAAACATGGCCCTTCTCGGACGGATAGATGAAAGCTCCCCCAGCGGAGTTCAAATCTACGCCGAGACCTTTGAGAACAAGGACTCCATTGCCGACGCCATTGCAGATTATAATGCTTCCGCAGACGAGGACGATATCATCAGCTACACTGATTATGTGGCCCTGCTGATGAGCTCCATTACGACAATTATCAACGCCATCAGCTATGTGCTGATCGCCTTTGTAGCCATCTCCCTGGTGGTGTCCTCCATCATGATCGGCATCATCACCTATATCTCCGTTCTTGAGCGGACCAAGGAGATCGGCATACTCCGTGCCATAGGCGCGTCAAAGCGGGATATTTCACGGGTTTTCAATGCCGAAACCCTCATAGAGGGCTTTATCTCCGGGATCATCGGAATCGGCATGACGCTGCTTCTGATTATCCCCATCAATATGATCATACACCGACTGACGAATATCATGAGTCTCAACGCGACGCTGCCCGTTTCAGGCGGGATCTCGCTTGTAATCATCTCCATGATTCTAACCTTTATTTCAGGACTCATCCCCTCTGGCATTGCGGCCAGACGTGACCCGGTGGAGGCTTTAAGAACAGAATAATGAAGTATATTAAACCCGAAATCGGCTTCTATAAGAATGCTCTGGCACTGATGCTCCCCATGATCATCCAAAACATCGTCACCAACACGATGCAGCTTGCAGATACCTTTATGGTGGGCGCCCTCGGTGAAATTGAGCTGGCGGCCGTCACCATGGCAAACTCGATCTTTTTTGTGCTGCTCCTGCTGATATTCGGCATCCAGAGCGGCGCCAGCGTGCTTGTGGCACAATATAACGGCCGCGGCAGCGTAGACGCCGTCAACCGCGTCATGGGAATCGGCCTTTACGCTTCCCTTGGTCTCACTACGATCGTTTCACTGCTGACCTTTTTCTTCCCGCGGGAGATCATGGGCATCATCACAAACAACGCCGATCTGATCGAGCCCGGCGCCGATTATGCCCGTATCGTTGGATTTTCATATGTATTCATGGCGATAAGCGGGATTTATATCTCCGTCCAGCGCAGTATGGAGAACCCCAGATTCGGCGCGTACCTGCTCACCCTCTCCGGCATCATGAATATTGTCCTCAACTATATGCTGATCTTCGGCAAATGGGGCGCCCCGGCCATGGGCTGCGCGGGCGCCGCCCTGGCGACGGTAATCAGCCGGGTTTTCGAGGTGCTGGTCGTGCTGATATACGCTCCGCTTTCCAAGCGGCTCCCCCTTGAACTGCCTCTGGTCTTCCGGCCGGGCAGGCTGATCGCCGGGGATTTTGTCCGGTATTCCCTGCCGGTAATCTGCAACGAGGGGCTGTGGAGCCTGGCAATGACGGTATATGCCGTCATCATGGGGCATATGCCCGACAGCACCCCCATACTTGCGGCCTATACCATTTCCGGAAACATTGACCGGCTGGTTGCGGTAGCGCTGTTTGCTGCCGGAAACGCCTCCGCCGTGATCACGGGGAGAGAAATCGGCCGCGGCAACCGGGACACGCTTTACAGCATTGGCGTGGCCCTCAACCGGCTTTGCTTCTCCACCGGAATCGCAAGTCTGGTCGGCCTGCTCTTGGTGCGGCAGTTTGCCGCGGACAGCTTCATCTTTCCCCTGATGAACATCTCCGCCGAGGCCGGCGACATTGCAAAATACATGCTGCTCCTGCTGGCCCTGGTCATGCCCCTTCGAGCCGTAAACCTCTGCAACATCGTCGGCGTGTTCCGCGGCGGCGGGGACGTCCACTACGCCCTGATGTGCGACGTCTCTCCCATCTATTTTATCTGCCTGCCGACCGCCGCCCTCTGCGGCCTGGTGTTCGGCCTGGGGATCAAAGCCGTTTATCTCTGCATGTGCGCAGATGAACTTATCCGGATCTGCCTTATCCTTCCACGCCTGAAATCCGGAAAATGGATCAACAACGTGACCCGCGATACGCTGGTATAAGCCGGCATCGCATCAGCCTAATATTCAGCGCCCCGATCACCGGACAGCACACGATGCTGAATGGTGACCGGGGCGCGCTCAAATTTGCTCGATTTTGTGTTTTCCCGTCTCAGGCGTCAATGCTTCTGGCAAAGGTCACGCCATCTCTCTGCAGGTTGATTTCCAGCTTCACCCTGTCCGCGCGTATCAGGCTGAGCGTAAACTCATAAACAATGCCTGTCTCCGTGCGCGTCCTGCGCTCCACGGAAAACGCACAGTCGCCGGGTTTGCAGTTTAGGATCTCCGCTTCTTCCCGGCTCATGGACACCGCCTGGTAAGTATCCAGAGCGGAAAAGGGCATAATCCCCTCCTCATAAAGCAGGCTGTAAAAGCTGTGTGTCTCCAAAAGCTCCCGGGTCAGTTTGGGGTAAATATAGATGGGATAATACGACGTCTCCAAAATCAGCGGCTGTCCGTCAACATTCCGAATCCGAACAAAGCGATACACCGGGGTGGCATGGACGCCCATTTCCAGCCTGTCGGCGATTTCCGTCGGCGGAGAAATGATCTCATATTCAAGAATGGTAGAAGACGGCGTCATACCCAGAGCGCTGATCTCGGAGGTGAAGGAATAGACATTCTCCGCCCGCCGCCGCATTTTCGGCTCGGCCACAAAGGTTCCCCTGCCCTGTTTCCTGGTAACAAGCCCGTCCGCCTCCAGAGCGCCGATCGCCTGGCGCACCGTGCTGCGGCTTACATTAAAGGCGCGGCAAAGCTCGGTCTCCGACGGCAGCAGCGCCCCCGCCGGCAGCGCCCCGGCGGAAATGTTGCGCCTAATGATGCTGACAAGCTGTGAATAAAGGGGAATATCGCTTTGCATGGAGAGCTGGCTCTGCAATATTGGATTTATCTTCATCAAGGCCCTCCCGACTTGTCATAACGTCTGTTATGTTTGTCTCATTATAACTGATCCGTATGCATTTTACAAGCCCGGATTACCGTCTCTTGAATCTGCGGTACGGTTAGGCCCAAATAAAAAGCACCGGGCATACGCCCGGCGCTTAAAACTTATTTACGCTTAAAGCTGGAAAAGATCCGCTGGAAAAATTCCCCCACCGCGGACACAAGGTTCTTAATGGATTCGGCAAAGCTTTTCGCTTTCGTCTTTGCTTCAGCCATTTTCTTAATGGTTTTCTGCACAGATTCGACCTTGGCCTTCAGTTCGTCGGAATTCAGCTTTTCAAGGGATCGGCAAAGGCTGATCAGCTGATCCATCTGCGAGTCGGTAAGAGAGACGTTGTATTGCGACGCAATTTCCTCGATCTGCGCACGCAGCTCGTCGTCCGTCATATTCTGCGTCTCGTCCAGAATGAGCTTCAGCTCATTGACGATTTCAACGGAATCAAAGCTGCCTATCTGGTCGGCCAGCTCCGCAGTCATGGTAAGCTCCTGGGTTCCTACCAGCTTGGCCGTCTCGTCCAGGGTTTCCCCCGTGATGTCTTCATAGGCCAGATATACGCCCGTGAGAGCCGCCGTACCCGAGACCTCAAATGGCGCCGCCACGATCACCCGCGCGTCGGTAATTCCGGCGGTGGCCAGTGCGCTGACATACATCTCCGGCTTGCACCAGCTGATGTTTGAGGTGGTCACGTCCAGTCCGCTGCCCTCCGGCATCAGCTCGATATACACACAGGATATGGCCCGGGTCCCGATAAGGGAATCGTCCACATAGCCGGTCAGGTATTCCCGCTCGTCGGCATTGGTGACTTCAAGCTCGGCGACGCTGCCCCGGCTGATCCCAAAAGCGGCATAAACATCCGCAATGTTCTGCTCTGTCAAATCCGCGCCGATCACAGCGCGCGCCTCAGTTTCGACGTCGGCAAACGCGCCGGTTGCCGGCGTCAGCAGGCAGGCGGCGAGAAATATCGATAATAATTTTTTCATTTTCATGTCGATGCCCTCCGGAATTAGTGTTCCATGATTCCTTATGACGCACACAGACAAATTATGTTCCCGGCGCCATTAAAGCGGCTGCTTTGCAATCTTCGCCCAGCGTCTGGGATAAATTCTGGGCGTTTCACAAATTTTTTTAATAATCACCGCGGCGTGCCTGATTTCGGTTCCGGGAATCGTATAGAAATAGGTTTGTTGATACTCTCCGCCAAGCACTTCAATCGCCTTTTGGGCTTCCGCGATCTCTTCCCCGCAGTCCGGCCCCTTCATTGCGATAAACAGCCCGCCTTTATCCACAAAGGGCAGGCAAAGCTCACAGAGCACGCACAGTCGGGCCACGGCCCTGGACACGGCAATATCGAATCCGGCCCGCAGCGCCGGCGGCGGTTCTTCAGCCCTGGCGGTAACGCAGTCCACGTCCCCGATTCCAATGAGTCCGCAGACCTCCCGCAGAAAATTCATTCGTTTTTCCTGGCTGTCCAGCAGCGTAAGCCTCATCCCCGGCTCCATGATTTTAAGCGGCAGCCCCGGAAAACCCGCGCCGGTTCCCACGTCGATCACGCGCCGGCCTTTAAAATCCGCCGCACCCAGAAGGGCGCAGCAATCGAGAAAATGCAGACGTGCCGTATCCTCTGCGCCTTTTATGGCCGTCAGATTCATGACCGCGTTGCGTTCCTGAAGATAGTCATAATAGCGGCGGAAGCGGTCAATTGCCTCCCCGTCCGCCGAAAGCCCCAGGGCTTTCAGCCCCTCGCGCAGGATTTCCTCCATCATTGCCCCCAAGAAACCTCATTTATTGTAACCCGGTTAAAAAAAATAAGTGGTATAATTGCCGGCTTGCGGCTATTATACCACGTCATAAAATCAAATTCAATCACGCATAGAAGTCATGGTCGCCGATTGATACCACAAATACACGGGTCTCCCGGAACCATAACGTGCTGCCGGTTGCCGGATTTACAAAATACAGGCTTGACCCCGCCACATTATAGCCTTCAAGACAGAGCTTTGCCGCAATTACTGACTGCTCATTGGGCTCAAGGTAAATGCTACCCGTTTCCACCGGGCTGAACTGCACCCCATAACGGGTGTCAAAAATGACCTCATATACAGTATCAGGGCAGGAGGGATCCGCGACTCTGTTAAGCACAACGTTACCTACGCCCATCATGCCTTCCATGGACTGATTGCCGGATTCCGCGCTGATGATTCGGGCCAGCCACATAAGATCCGTCTCGTCATAGAATTCATCGCCGCCGGCCAAAGCGCCCGTATGTGTCGTATCAATGTCAATGCTGCCCGTAGCCGCATCCCACTGTACCTCCGCGCACACCAAAGCGGCAATTTCCGCCGCGGGCAGGCAATACTCCCCGCCGATGATCTGCACGCCATACGGCAGATAGAAATAGCGCCCGTTTGCCGTCATATACTCCGCGCCGTCCGCCACATTGAACACAACGTCTCCCACCGAAGCGCGGTATTCCCCGTCTCCAGGCGCGTCGTCGTCAATATAAGGAATTTCCAGCGCCGCGCAAAACCCGGAGACCGGCATATAGATCACCGCGCCCTCCGTCAGATAGCCGGAGGTCGTGAGTATCCCGTCCACATAAACATCCACACACGGGTATCCGTCGGCATCGGCTCCACGACCGCCGTCAGAGGCCTGGGGAACGGAAAACCCGCACAACGCTCCGCAAACCAAACATGCGGCGCATATTATGGCAATATTGGATTTAACCCTTTTTCCCATGCTACGCTCCCATAATCACTTGCTGTGGATTCCGTTTGCCCGCGCAGGCAGATGAAATCTCATCCCATGCAATAATTATAGTCAAAAATGGGGGCGAAAATCAATCGGCATTTTCCACAATATAGCTTTTCCGATTTTTAGTATTGTAAACAACGACACCACATTATATGCACAAATCGACGGTTTATAGCTTCTTATCACTACATGTAGTGTTGTGCGTTCTGCCCAATCGACGTGCTGCGACGCATTTCGACCGGTACCTTTTTGCAACAACGACGGATTGGTTTACAATAATTCAGTATTTATGTAAATAAATTAATTATTTTGTTACATTATGTAAATCATTTTTTGTCGTTTTTCAGGCATACCTCCAGGGCTTTCGCCAGTTGATCCGGACAGGAGGTGGGCTTGCCGCCGCAGCGGACGCCTGACATTCTGGCTATGGCCTCCTCTGCGCTCATCCCCACCAGGAGCCTGGAAATCCCCTGAAGATTGCCGCTGCATCCCCCAATAATATCAATATTGAGGATTTTACCCTCCTCAACCTCCACGTTCATGGTTTGCGCGCAAACCCCTTCCGGGCTGTATGACAGCTTCATATTCCCATTCCTTTCATTCGTGCGTTCAAATATCACCCGACATAATGCCACAACCGGGCCAAAATGGAAATCCCGTATTTTTCCCCCGAGTCAGGCATAATAATTAATGATCGGGAGGTGAATGCCATGTCGGGGATGAAAAAACTGATCTCAGCGGGACTTGTCGTCCTGGGTGCGCGGCTTGCCATCATGGGCGGCGTGGGCGACTGGATAAAAGAGGCGTCCAGCGACGGACGGCTCGTGTCCGCAAGTCTGACCCTGGAGCTGGGAAGGCCGGCTGAAGCCGCCGCCGAGCCTTCGATCCCGGCATACTGCACGGTGGAAATTCCTTCCTCAACACAAGCGGGAAACATTGCGCCGCAGACTCCGGGGCTTTCCTCCGAGGATGGCCCTGAGATTGTGGAAACCACGATTTACAGTGGCCTATCCATAAAAAACGGCACCGATCTTAAGGTCGACGTAGCCGAGCTCATGGCCGAAGGGCTTTCTCTCAGGCTTCCGGACGAAGGCGCCCAGATCCTCATTATCCATACCCACGCCAGCGAAGCCTATACGCCGGACGGCCAGGACATCTACACGCCTTCGGACCCCAGCCGAACCGAGGACGTCCGATATAATGTCGTGCGCGTTGGCGACGAGCTGGCGGCCGCCTTGGAAAGCTACGGGCTTTCCGTCATCCATGACCGGGAAATCTACGATTACCCCAGCTATACCGGCTCCTATTTCCGGTCCGGCGCGGCCGTCGAGTCCCATCTGGAGGAGAACCCGAAAATTGCAGTGGTCATCGATCTGCACCGGGACGCCCTTGCCTCAGGCGACGTGGTTTATAAGACCAAAGCCGAGCTGGAAGGCGAATGCGCCGCCCAGGTCATGCTGCTGGCGGGCACCGGGGAAAGCGGCCTTTCACATCCCAACTGGAAAGAAAATCTCAAGCTGGCCCTATATCTGCAACAGGCCATGAACACGAAATACCCTACACTCGCCCGGCCGATTACCCTGACTCCCGAACGGTATAACCAGCACCTGTCCGCTGGCTCGCTGCTTCTGGAGGTGGGGAGCAGCGGTAACACCCTACAGGAAGCCCTTTGCGCCGTCCGCCTTTTCGCCGACGCCGCCGGCCCGGCGCTTCTCAATCTAATCGACGCCGAGTAGAATAAAATCCTCCTTGCCCGTCAACAATTGACACATAGGAAAAGGAGGTTTTACTGAATGAAAGTAAGCGATATTATGTCCGACCGGGTGATCACCGTAGGTCAGGACGAACCCGTCATCACCGCCGCACGCCTGTTCAAGCGCTATAACCTGGGCGCTATGCCCGTATGCGACGATACCGGCCGCCTGCAGGGAATGCTGACCGACCGTGATATCGTCCTGCGCTGCACGGCTTCCGGCGCCGATCCCAAAAACGTCAAAATCCGCGACATCATGAGCCGCGGCATCGTGACCACCACCCCCGACTGCGACATCGACTCCGCCGCGAAGCAGATGAGCGCAGATCAGGTCAGGCGGCTTCCCGTGGTAGACGGCGGTCGGCTGATCGGAATGCTGTCCCTTTGCGACATGGCACGCCATTGCGATATGGAGGCGGCCGCGGCTCTGGCCGAGATTTCCTCCAACGTCACCAGAAAACGGGTGGAAGAAAAATAGTGAGGGCAGCCTGAGCAACGGCTGCCCTCGCTATATTCCGTTACTGCGTCATTTCCGCTTGCGGTTGCCGGAACGGCGGTCGGAGTTACGTTTATTCTCCGCAATCCTGCTGTCCGCCTCCTGCATAAAATGTTTGAGCTTATCTTCAAAGCTATTATCCATTGCGGCGTCCGCCTGAGCGTACTGCCTCGGCGCATACTGCCTGGGCTGGGGCGCAGGTCTTTGCTGCCTGCGCTCGGCAGGCTGTTCTTCCGCCTTTTTAATTGAGAGGTTGATTTTGCCGTTTTCCGCGATACCGATTACACGGACCTTAATGGTTTGCCCTTCCTTTACGAAATCATTGACGTCGTTCACGAAGGTATTGGCCACCTCAGAAATATGAACAAGACCGCTCTTGCCATCCTCCAGCGTGACAAACGCGCCGAATTTGGTAATCCCGGTTACACGGCCTTCCACGACCGTTCCAACTTCAAGCTGCATAGAAGCTTTTTATCCCCCTGTTAATCGCTAATATCATAAAATACTTTTTCGCCTGGGAGTACGAGGCCGAGCTTGTTCCGAGCAATTTCCTCGATTTTTTCTTCATCGCCGCCGTGGGCGATCTGATATTCGAGTTCTGCGTTTCGCTGGGTCATTTCCGTAACCTGCTGCTGCAGTTCTTCGCTCAGAGCCTCGGCTTCCGAGACCCTTCCGCGCACCGATACCAAATTCACCACTGCGTAAAGCGTCAGGGCCAGGATGACTATTTTCGTAAACATACTTGCCTTTTTCATCTTCAACGCCATCGCTCCTTCCCTTTGCCTTGGTGACGCGCCGCCTGTTACATCTAGAGTTATAGGATATTGTAAACCATAAACCAGTTTTTTGGAAGATGCTTTTTACACTTTTTATAAACTTTTTGAAAACCCCTTCAAACTTTCTGAAAATTAGCCGAAATGGACGGATCGCCGCGGCAGTTGCTTCAGCAAAATGACTAAAAATCCGCAGAAAAACATGCGAGACCAGAAGCCCATAAACCGCCCCCCCAATCGCCACAAATATCAGCATGAAAAGTCTGAGCCGGCCTTCGCCGGGCGCTAACCCAAAAATAAACAGACAAAGCGCCGATAACGCGCAGTACAGCGCGTCAAGAAAAGCTGTCCAAAAGCCCGAGCGGAGCCGCAGGCGGAAGGCCTTGACAAAATCATAGACAAGCCCCAGCGCCACGCCGAGCATCAAGGCCAGCGCCGCCTGTGCCGCCTGCTTTGTAACGGAGATATCCATGCTCAGCCAAACAGGCGGCTCCACAAGCTGCCCGACGGCATGGTCTCTTCATAGCACAGGTCGGTGATCAATCCGCCTATGCTGACTTCTCCCGTGTCCAAACTCAGCTTCTCAATATGCAGCCCGCTTCCGCGCACCGCCAGTCCACCCTGGGACGTAAGCATAAATATCTCATTCTCGTCGAACCGCTCCACGTCCTCCACGCTGGTCACCGACAGCCTGCTCCGCTCTTCCATAATCATGTTATGCGGCTTTGCTGCTGCCGGCCTGCTTTTTTCTTCATACGCCATGTTGTCACCCCTCTCCGGTATTTGTACAGTCTATGCCCGTCCGCACACACGAAAACCAGGTTCTTTTCGGAACCTTTGTCGAATGCCTTGACGCCTGCCGGAGATGTGTTATGTTAACCATGAAAGGTAGGTTGTATTATGAACGTAGGCCGGATTTCCCTCGCCATATTGTCCGTGGCTCTGCTGCTGACGGCTAATCTGCATGTGGTTTATTCCGTATCCGTAGCGGGCAGCGAGCTGCCGGGGAGGTATTCCGCGGCCCAGATCCAGGCGGGGGAATCCGCCGCCCGGGCTGCCGCCGAGGAGATTTCCCGATACTCCGGCGAATGCGCCGGGTATGAGAAATATGCAACGGTCCGCTTCTCGCCCCCCGATGGGGATGCGCTCAGCCTTGCCCTGGCCCTGCTGGAAAACAGCAGCGGAGTGGACGTGGCCTGGCGCGTAAGCGTAGACGGCGAAGACCTGGGCAAAACCACCGACCCCACGGCTCTGGGGGAGGTGCTCGAATCCATCCTTGCGGACAGGGCGGTACATGACGCCGTCTCGGCTGAGTTTGCGGACACAATTGCCCTCCGGCGCGTCTTTGTACCGGAGGGCTGGGAATATGATCTCATGGCGCTGTCACGGGCGCTGCGCGACACGACGCAGGTGATATCCATAACCTCTGACGGCACCGTGCGGTACAGCTGACCCAACCCACCGCCCGGGATGTCAGGCCCGCCTTCCCAGAGCAAAGCCCATTAAGACCCCGCAGATCCCGCCTATGATGTGGGTCAGCTGGGAAATATTGTCCCGGGCAAGTACCCCCCTGACCACCTCGCCGCCGATATAAAAAACCAGCACGAGAATCAGCGTCAGGGGTATCTGGCCGTTTCGCATCCCCGACAGGGAGGCCATCACGATGAGCATGAACACGATACCCGATGCCCCAAGCAGCGCGGAGCCGGGAAAAAACAGCCACTGAACCAGTCCCGACGCAAGGGCCGTTACGGCGAAAGCCATAAGCAGGCCGCGGCTGCCGTACTTTTCCTCCATGGGCGGGCCGATCACAAGAATCATCAGCATATTGCTGAAATAATGACCGTAATCCGCATGGCCCAGCACATGCAGGAAAAACCGCGGATACGTGAAGGGGTCCGACAGCGGGGAGCGGTACACGGAAAACAGCTTCGTCGTCGAAGCCCCGCCGGTAAGCCAGCCGAGGGCCAGTGCGCCGAGTCCGGCAAGGGCAAAGGTCAGAACCACCGGCGAGTTATAGGAAATGCGTCTTAATCTCACGGCGCTTTCCGATCAAAGGTTGGCCAGCGCCGTGTCATATGCGGCTTTCGTCCCGGCGTCGAAGCAGACCATACGAACCTGCGTAATCTCGGGATGCTCCTCCAGATACGACTTGATTGCCGTCAGGGCCGTCGGCGCCGCCTGATCCAGTGGATAGCCGTATACGCCTGTGCTGATGGACGGAAAATCAACAGTTTTGCAGCCGTATTCCGACGCCAGCTCAAGGCATGAACGATAACAGCCGGCCAGCAGCTCCGGCTCTCTTTTATTGCCGCCGTGCCATACCGGGCCGGGGGTATGCAGAACGTATTTTGCCGGCAGGCGATATCCTTTTGTGATTTTCGCCTTGCCTGTCTCGCAGCCGTGAAGGGTGCGGCATTCCGCCAGAAGCTCAGGCCCCGCCGCCCGGTGAATAGCGCCGTCCACCCCGCCCCCGCCCAACAGGCTGCAGTTGGCCGCGTTGGCAATGGCGTCCACCCGCTGCTTTGTGATGTCGCCCTGGATGATAGCGATTCTTTCCACCATGATAATTCCTCCCCATATGATTTTAACACGGACGGCGTCAGGCCGTCCGTGTTTTGTTTAAACCCTTTCAATATCCGCAATAAGCCTGTCCACGTCCTCCGGCCGGGTTGCCCAGCTGGTGCAGAAACGGACGGCACGGCGGCCTTCGTCTATTCTTGCCCATTCGGAAAAGCTGTATTTTTCAGACAGCATGTCCAACGCCTCGTCGGGCGCTATGGGAAACTGCTGGTTCGTCGGGGAATCATAAAGCAGCGGCCAGCCTTTTTCCTCAAAGGCCCGGCGAAGTCGCAGGGCAAGGGCCACCTCACGCTCCGCGGTTTTTTCATACAGCCCGTCCGTCATGAGGGTCTCGAACTGAAGGCCCAGCAGCCGGCCCTTGGCAAACATTCCGCCCCGCTGTTTGACGATGTAACGAAAATCCCGCTTCAGGGCGTCGTGGGTAATGACCACGGCCTCTCCGAAAAGCGCGCCCAGCTTTGTGCCGCCTATGTAAAACACATCGCAAAGCGCCGCCAGATCCGGCAGAAAAACGTCGTTTCCCGGCGCCACCAGGGCGGTGCCAAGCCGTGCCCCGTCCACGAAAAGCAAAAGCCCGTTTTCCCGGCACACCCGGCTGATACCGGCCAGCTCCCGCCGGGAATAAATCGTCCCGTTTTCCGTGGGCTGGGAGATATACACCATGGCCGGCTGGGCCTGATGCTCGTGGGTGGCGTCGTCCCAGTGGGCTTTCACAACCCTTTCCACCTGAGCGGCGCCGATTTTTCCGTCCGGACTTGGAAGCGTGATAATCTTATGCCCGGTAGCCTCCACCGCCCCGGACTCGTGGACGCTGATATGTCCCGTATCCGCCGCGATGACCGCCTGATGGGGACGAAGGGCCGCGGTGATGACAGTCATATTGGCCTGAGTGCCGCCCACGAGAAAATGCACGTCGGCCCCGGGGGCGCGGCAGCGTGTTCTGATCAGCGCCGCCGCCCCGGCGCAATAGCTGTCTTCGCCGTATCCGGGTGTCTGCTCTGTGTTGGTTTCCAGAAGCCTTGCCATGATTTCGGGCAACGCGCCCTCCAGATAATCGCTTTCAAAACGGATCATTTGCGCAGACCCCCGACAATTCAGTATTTTTAATCAGATTGCACTGATGATGATTTTTTCCGTATCCGAGGTCAGGCTGATCCCGGACATGTTGCCCCCGCGCTCGTCTACAATTACGGAGGCGATCCCGTCCTCGATTTCCTTCTGGATGGCGCGGCGCAGGTTCCGCGCGCCGTAGGTAAGACTGTAGCTCTTTTTTACCAGATAATCCAGAACCGCGTCGTCCCAGGTCAGGGTCATGCCCTTTTCCGACATGAGCTGCTTCACCTCATCCAGCATCAGCACGGCGATCCTGCGGAAGTTTTCTTCCGTCAGCTTATTGAAGAACACGATTTCGTCCACACGGTTAATGAATTCGGGTCTCAGGAAATCATTGAGGGCCTTCATGACCCGGTCCCTGTCCTGCTGCGCCAGAGTAGAGCCGAAGCCCACGGCGCCGCTCTTCATGCCGCTTCCCGCATTGGTTGTCATGATAACGACCGCATTTTCAAAATTGATTGTTCTGCCCTGGGCATCGGTAATGCGGCCGTCGTCCAGGATCTGGAGCAGGATATTAAGCACGTCGGGATGGGCTTTTTCAATCTCGTCGAAAAGCACCACGGAATAGGGCTTTCTCCTGATTTTTTCGGTAAGCTGGCCGGCCTCGTCATAGCCCACATAGCCCGGGGGAGAGCCGATGATCCGGGATACCGAAAACTTCTCCATAAATTCCGACATATCCAGCCGGATGAGGGATTCGGGCGAATCGAACAAATCCTCCGCCAGGCGCTTGACCAGCTCAGTTTTTCCCACGCCGGTGCCGCCCACGAAAATGAAGCTGACCGGCTTTCTCTTTGCCTTAAGCCCAACCCGGCTGCGCTTTATGGCGGCGCACACGGAATCAATGGCATTATCCTGGCCCACGATATGCGCCCTGAGCCTGTCGCCCAGCTTGGCCAGGCGTTCAAATTCATCCTCGGTTATAGACTTTGCCGGAATTTTCGTCCAAAGCTCAATGACTCTGGCCAGGTTTTCTTTGGTCAGCTGCGGCGGATTGGCCTTGAGCCTGTTCAGCTCGTCTGTGAGCTTCATGCTGCCGGCCCGGATTACCGCCAGGCGCTCGTAATGCTCCTTCTCGGTATCGGCAATGAGCAGTTCCCGCTCCTTCTCCAGATCCGCCAGCTCCTTCTCCACCTCTTCCATCCGGATAATTCCCCGATCCTTCAGGTTCACGTCCGAGCAGGCCTCGTCTATCAGGTCGATTGCCTTGTCCGGCAAATACCTGTCGGTTATATACCGCTCGGACATGGTGACGGCAAGCCTGCACATCTCCGGGGGAATTTTGACCCTGTGGCACTCCTCGTAATAATGGGCGATGCCCTCGATAATATTCACACTGTCCTCAATGGACGGCTCCGCCACGGTTACCGGCTGGAAACGCCGCTCCAGCGCCGCGTCCTTTTCGATGTGCTTCCGGTATTCGGTAAAGGTGGTGGCCCCAATCACCTGGATTTCACCCCGGCTCAGGGCAGGCTTAAGGATATTGGCCGCGTTCATGCTGCCTTCGGCATCTCCCGCGCCGACAAGATTGTGAACCTCGTCTATGACAAGGATGATGTTCCCCGTTTTGCGTATCTCCTCGATAAGCCCCTTCATGCGGGACTCGAACTGGCCGCGGAATTGCGTGCCCGCCACCAGCGCCGTCAGGTCCAGAAGATAAACTTCCTTTTCACGCAGCTTATACGGTACGCCGCCCATGGCTATGCGCTGGGCAAGCCCCTCGGCAATGGCAGTCTTGCCAACGCCCGGCTCCCCGATCAGGCAGGGGTTATTCTTCTGCCGCCGGTTCAGAATCTGTATGACCCGCTCCAGCTCATCCTCACGGCCGATCATGGCGTCAAGCTTATTCTCCCGCGCCCTTTCCGTGAGGTTAATGCAATAATTATCCAAAAACTTTTTCTTTACGGAGCGCCCCGCGCCGCTCTCCCGGGTTTCCCGGGTCTCCCGCTGCTCCTGCTTTCCGAATGGCGCTGGCTCGCCGACCACCTCGGGCAGATCGTCACCGGTATGGCCACCGCCAAACAGACGGTTCAAAAACGGGAAGGTGGCTGTTTTGCCCTCATCCCCGGAATCGGTCTCGCTGTTTTCTATGTCCATAAGCCCGTCGGCGCTGCCAAGAGCCTCCATCATTTCATTGGAAAGCCCCTCCAGCTCGTCGTCCGAAATCCCCATTTTATTTATCACGTCATCCACAGGCTTTATGTGAAGCTCGCGGGCGCATTTCAGGCACAGCCCTTCATTTTTCGACTGGCTGCCCTCTATCCTTGTTATGAAAATAACTGCCACATTTTTATGACAGCGCGAGCAAAATACAGGCTGCATATCATATCTCCTTATTGATGTATCAGCATATTGACCTAAAATCTGCCGGAAAGCAGATTAGCACTCCATCTATTCGAGTGCTAATCTACCACCAGGCATGGGGAATGTCAACACCAGTGGCCGGGAATTGATACTTTGTTCATATTCGCGTCAGATACCGATACCTATGGTAAGAAAATCAATGGCGATAAAAAACCTGCCGAGGAAGGTTTCACCCATAGTGTCTTTTCCTATTGCCAGCCCGGCAAATCTCAGCGCCCAACAAAGCAGGATGCAAAGCATGATTCCTTTGATCAGTCCGGCAGCCGCTCCACCCGCGTCGTTCAGTATATCCATATTGGGGATTTTGAACGACAGATTTGTTAAATTACCAATAGCTGTCAAAATAATGAACAGCAGTATAAAGCACAGGACAATTCCCGCCACGTACGTGATTCTTCCGCAGAGTACCTCCACCACGGCCGGGGCAATATCCGTACCCTGCCCATCGGCATATTGCTCCGCCTCCAGCGCCATCTGTTCGGCGGCGTCGTCATAGATCCCGATTGTCCGGTAAGTCTCGTAGCTAAATTCATGCCGCAGCGTAGGGTCCTCGTTAAGGATATCGTTATACGACAGCTCCGTGTTGGCCAGCCCCATGTTTTCCAGCACGGTGGTATTCATCTGCCGCTCTACATAACCGCTGGCAAAAGGGCGCAGCGCCGGCACAATCTCATAAGAATATGCGGTTGAGATCAGGCAGGCCCCGTATAGAGAGACTATTATCACAACCATGCCGCCTATTCCCATTATCAATCCTTTTTTATATCCCGTCCAGATGCTGATGATGACGATGGACAGAAGTACGAGGTCGATTGCTACTTTCATTGCTGATTTCCCCCTTATCGCACGAACCCTGTGCGCCGTGCCTGAATCGCTGCGGCCGCGCTTATGCCCGCCGCCCGTCCGGTTTAACCCCGGATCACAGGCCTTCTATCTGTGCGGATGCCGTGAAGATTAGTATGATGTCGCCTTTAGGGCGGAGCAGCGCCTTTTTGAGGCTTTGCACATCCTCGATCCCGCCGCTCCGGTTCATAGCCTGGGAATACACCGCCAGCTCATCGGTATAAAGGGCCAGGACCTGCTTTCCCGAGGCGGAAAGGTATTTTAATGCCGAATCCGGCTCCGTGCTGCCCAAAAGCTCCCCTTTGTCCCCCACCGTTACAATCATGTCGGCGCTGGCGGAAAGATATTTCGAGAGCCCCAGGGTCAAAAATCCACTGCCGCCAAAGGAATAATCCGTCAGGTACATGCCGCCGAAGTCGTAAGCCCCGACCATCTCTCCGGTATCTTCAAGGAACACAGCCCGCGTTTCCGAGATAGCGCAAATACGGCCGGAATCCATCCAGCCCAGATCCACCAGCAGCTCACCCGGGGCGGCAAATGATCCCTTTTCCGTCTTGTCGGACAGGGAATAGATGCGCACATGGCCGCCGTCCCCGTCGGCCGTGAGGGCCGCCATGCTCCTGCCGTCCGGCGAGACCCGGGCGACGAGGGGGTAGCCCTTGCCGGAGTACCATTCATAAATCGGTTCCAGGGCGGGGTTATACACGGTCACCAGCCCCTTATAGCCCGTCTCCGTGGTAGTGACGGCCATAAATCCGCTGTCGTTCATGGTAACGGCAATGATGGTGCCGTTCGTATCCATGTTGGTAACGTTCCCCTCAAAATCCGCCACGCGAAGGACGGTGCCGCCGATATCGAAGGCCGCCACATGCTTGTCCGATGCGGCCAGTGCCGGGGTCTTAAGGGAGCAGATATGGCGAACCACAGTGTAACCGCTGGCATCCAGAATCTGAAGGCCGGTGGATGAGGCCGCGGCCAATCCGTTGCCGGCAGGGGCAAACACCTGGGCGGAACCACCCTCAAATGCCCAGGGCGTTCCCTTGTCGTCCTTCCCGCCGCCGGCGCTGATCAGGCCGGCAATACTGTCTCGAAAAAGAAAGATCGACACCGCCGCGGCGATGAGCAATACCGCAGCGGCAATCTTCCGTACCAGTATCGGACGGGCGGTTTTCTTTTCCTTTGATTTAGACATGCCCGTTATCTCCCCGGCGCGTGTATTTCATCGGGCCATCATGTCCCCCACTGCGCCGTCATACCATACGCGCGAGAGGTAAAGTCCCTGCGGCGGCATGGTCGGCCCCGTCATCCTTCTGTCCCGCGTTTCCAGAAGCGCCGGAATATCCTCCGGCGCCAGTTTCCCGTGGGAGGCATACACCAGGGTCCCTACGATAGCCCGCGCCATGTTATACAAAAAGCCATCCGCGCAGACGGAAACGGTGATCAGGTCTCCCTCTCGCTCCGCCCGGCACCAATGTACCGTTCTGACCGTGGTTTTCGTCTCGGTTCCCACGCTGCGCACAGCGGCAAAATCATGTGTACCCTCAAAGGCTTCCCCGGCCCGCTCCATCTGGGCTATATCCAGGGGCGCCGGGTAAAAGCATACGCGGTTTTGCATAAAGGGGTCGCGAATACGGGTATTCATGATTTTATAGACGTATTCTTTCTTTAAACAGTTTCCAATGGCGTTAAAATCCCCCGTCGCTTCCACAGCGTCCGTCACCGCGATATCCGCCGGCAGCCGTGAATTCACGGCCAGCGGCAGCCGGTTCATGGGGATCGTGCTGTCCGTTTTGAAATTGGCGCAGTAGCGCAGGGCGTGAACTCCCGCGTCGGTGCGCCCACAGCCGGTAACCCTGACCTGGTGCCCGCAAATCCTGGCCAGCGCCCTTTCCAGGGTCTCCGCCACTGAAATATCGGTCTTCTGTACCTGCCAGCCGTGATAGGCCGTGCCGTCATATCGGAGTCTTATTGCGATGTTTTTCATGGCGTCCGCTATAACCCATACACGTTCATTACAATGGTTGCCGCCAAAACCGCCGCGCCCAAAATGAGGGCCCAGGCATCCCTGCTGTGCATCCGAAGCTGCTTCATGCGGGTGCGGCCCTCCCCGCCGTGGTAGCACCGGCTTTCCATTGCGACGGCCAGTTCGTCGGCCCTCCTGAAGGCGGAGACGAACAGCGGCACCAGCAGCGGCAGAAGCGCTTTGGCTCTGTCCGTCAGTTTTCCGGTTTCAAAATCCGCGCCCCTGGCCTTCTGGGCCGACATGATCTTATCCGTCTCCTCCACAAGGGTCGGGATAAATCTGAGGGCCATGCTCATCATCATGGACATTTCGTGCACTGGCACCTTGATTTTCTTCAGCGGGTTCAGCAGCTTTTCCAGGCCGTCCGTCAGCGCTATTGGTGAAGTGGTATAGGTCAGCAGAAAGGTTCCGCTGATGAGCATCATAATGCGCAGAACCATGAGCGACGCCTGCTTTATGCCCTCCCAGGTAAACTTGAAAATCCAGAATTGGGCTATTGGCTCGCCCCCGGTATAAAAAAGGTTCAGCAGCGCCGTCAGCACGATTATAAAGATCAGGGGCTTGAGGCCCTTGAGGATTGTTTTCGGGCTGATCCTGGAAACGGCAATGCACGACACCGTCACCGCCAGCATCATGGCATAGGACACATAGCCGACTGCTATAAACAGCGCCGCTATATAGACGATCACCAGGATGAGCTTTGTGCGCGGATCGAGCCGGTGTACCACGGTGTCCCCCGGAAAGTACTGGCCCAGGGTAATATCCTTCAGCACGTTTCGCCACCTCCGCCCGCAAGCGCCAGCACCGCGTCCCGAAGCTGGTCCAATGTGTATATGGCATCCGGCAGGGAAAGGCCCTTTTGCCTGAGCGCCTTCGCAATAGAGGTGGGCGCCGGCACGTCCAGTCCCATAGCCAGAAGCTCGTCCGCCCGCGAGAACACCGCCTCCGGCGCGCCGTCCATCGCCACCCTGCCGTCGGCAAATACGATGATGCGCTCCGCTATACGGGCCGCGTCGTCCATGCTGTGGGTAACCAGGATGACCGTAGAACCGGTCTTGCGCCTGTAATCCACAATGTTCTGGAGAATCCCCTCGCAGCCGGACGGGTCCAGCCCCGCCGTAGGCTCATCCAGAATCAGGACGCCCGGGCGCATGGCAATGACGCCGGCTATGGCGATCCGCCGCTTCTGCCCGCCGGACAGCTCCAGCGGGGATTTTTCAAACAGCTCCTCCGGGATACCCACAAACTGGGCGGCCTCCCGGACCCGTTCATCCACTTCGGCTTCCGAGAGCTTCATATTCTTCGGGCCGAAGGCGATGTCCCGATAGACCGTTTCTTCAAAAAGCTGATATTCCGGGTACTGGAAAACCAGCCCCACCTTGAACCGTACGTCCCGGGTGGCGGTTTTGGAAGCGAAAATATCCGCGCCTTCGTAGAATATTCTGCCCGTTGTCGGCGCCAAAAGTCCATTCAGATGCTGGATAAAGGTGGACTTTCCCGAACCCGTATGGCCTATCAGCCCAACCATCTGTCCTTTGTAGATTTCAAGGTTAATGTCTTCAATGGCCACCTTTTCAAACGGCGTGCCCCGGCTGTATATATGGCTGAGCGCCTCGATCCTGATCACACAATCCAATGGCTTTCTCCTAAATCCTCACAAAAGCTTCTGCGCAATCACGTCGGCGCATTCCTCAACGGTCAGGGCGTCCAGCGGCAGATCCAGCCCGGCTTCCCGAAGGGTATATAGCAGCTCGGTTGTGGCCGGCACCGCCAGTCCTTCCTCTTTCAGCCGCCCGGCATGGGGAAAAATCTCCCTTGGCGCGCCGTCGGCAATGATCCTGCCCTCCGACATGACGATCAGCCTGTCGGCCCCCACGCATTCCGACATATGGTGGGTAATCAGAACGACTGTCATGCCGTTTTCCCGGCATAGCCGCGTCACGGTTTCGATCACTTCCCGCCGGCCTACCGGGTCCAGCATGGCGGTAGGCTCGTCCAGCACCACACACCGGGGATTCATTGCCAGCACCCCGGCAATGGCCACCCGCTGCTTCTGGCCGCCGGACAGCAGGTGCGGCGCGTGCATCCGGTAGTCATACATCCCCACCCGGCGCAGGGCGTCGTCCACCCGCTCACGGATTTCCGCCGACGGAACGCCGAGGTTTTCGGGCGCGAAAGCCACGTCATCCTCCACCACATTCGCCACGATCTGATTGTCCGGATTCTGAAAAACCATGCCGATCGTGCGGCGCACATCCAATATCCGGGCTTCGTCCGCGGTATCTATGCCGCTTACCGTCACCTTGCCGGACGTGGGCAGGAGTATGGCGTTGAACAGCTTTGCCAGGGTGCTTTTACCGGAGCCGTTATGACCCAGAATCACCGCAAAGCTGCCTTCTTCTATTTCAATATCAATTCCGGACAGCGTTTCGATCTCATCGCCCGGATAGGTGTAGTGCAGGCCTTCCGTTTTTATTATCGCAGACATATTCCGTATCCTCTAATCATCAGTGGCCATTTGCCCTCAAAGGCGCGCCGTCCACCGGCAGGCCGCCCCGCAGGGCAGATATAGTCCGCCGGCCGTGACCGGAAGCCCCAGTTCCTGGCTTTCCGAGCGCCCGCCAAACTTCTTCGTCAATATACTCTCGCTGATATAGGTGAGCACCGAGGGCGAAAGCCCGGTGGTATAGGCGTTGATCAGGACAAAGAGCGGGTCGTCCGAAAGCACGCCCGAGCACAGGGAAACAAAATCCCAGAGCCCGTCCTCCAGCTTCCACACCTCTCCGCCGGGGCCGCGTCCGTAACTGGGCGGGTCCATGATGACCGCATCGTATCTGCGGCCGCGTCGAATTTCGCGTTCTACGAATTTTTGGCAGTCGTCCACAATCCACCGAACCGGCCTGTCCGCAACGCCGGAGGCGGCCGCATTCTCTTTTGCCCAAGCCACCATACCCTTGGCCGCGTCCACGTGGCAGACGGAAGCGCCCGCCCGCAGGGCCGCGACGGTCGCCCCGCCTGTATATGCGAAGAGATTGAGCACGCTCACGGGCCGCCCGGCCTTTGTGATCATCCTCATGATATAATCCCAGTTTACGGCCTGCTCCGGAAAAAGCCCCGTATGCTTAAAATTCATGGGTTTAACATGAAAGCGCAGCACGCCATAGTCGACCTGCCAGCTGGCCGGCAGGGAACGCTTATCCCATGCCCCGCCGCCGGAGTCGCTTCTGATATACACCCCGTCGCATTTTTTCCAGCGGGGATCCCGGCGAGGCGTTTTCCATATCGCCTGGGGGTCCGGGCGCACAAGGGTATAGCTGCCCCACCGCTCCAGTCTTTCTCCCCCGGAGCAGTCGATCAGCTCGTAATCCCGCCAGTTATCGGAAACCCACATGGCACACCTCATCCATAATATCGGAGTGTAATTATACCATTTATTATGCGCAGGGTCAATTCAATAAAAAAATAAGCGCCGAAAAGGGCGCTTATTTTTTATTTCCCGTAATATCCCGCCGCGGCGCTGTACACAATGATTGCATCCGCCGCGCCCGAATCCAGGGCCTCAAAGCAGGCGCGGGCGCCGCCGGTGAGCCGGGTCACCTTGTTCAGGCGGTTCTTCAGCGCCTCGTCGCTGTTGAGAGCGTCCAAATATTTTGCATCCACATCCATGGCCAGCGTCTTCCCGGACAGCCGGCCCTTGCTTCGGATTCCCGAATCGGAAAGCGCCACCAGCACCAGCTCATTGGTCATATATGAGGGCAGCACCGTATAGTTCGAAGACGCGGGATCCAGCGTCAGGCCGCCCCAGGCGCAGTCGATATTTCCGGACGAAAGCTCAATATACGCATCCTCGCTCTTGATCGGCAGAAACTTAACCGCCCATCCCAGCCGCTCACATACCGCCCGGGCAACGTCCACATCAAATCCGGAATACCCCTCGCCGTCGGCATAGCTCATGGGAAACGCCCCCCCATCCAGCCCAACAATCAGCGTGCGGCTTGGAACATCCCCGATCCGGTCCAATGCCTCCGCATCGGATGAAAAGGTCGTCGTATCCTCCGAAAACCACTGAATCGCAAGGCTATGTATGGTTCCGTCCGCCGTCAGCTCCTTCAAGGCCGCCTCCACGTAATACCGGACAAAATCGTCATTTCGAAAGCCGATGGAAAAGGTCTCCGACCCGAAGGTCTCAAGTCTTCGGTATTTGCCGTTTGAAGACAATTCGCCCCCGCCGCAGGCGCACAGCAGAAAAATGAGGCACGCCGAGAGCATAATGGCGGCCATCCTGTTCTTTCTATGCAAAAGCGTCTCCTCCCTTGGTGTATTTCCCCGCAGTTTCTCGTTTTTTGACATAAAATAAAGAATTGCGCGTGTCAATGACACGCGCAATTATCATAATTCAAATGCGTCCCGTATTCAAGTGTTAATTGTAAACTGTCATGTTCCCGGAATTCCCAATACCTTATTGGCGGAACCGCTCCAGGAACAGCTTCGTCCTCTCCCGGGTAGGATTGCTGACGATCTCCGGCCCGCCTTCCTCAACGATCACACCGTCGTCCATAAATACAATATGATCGGAAACGTCGCGGGCAAAAGCCATCTCATGGGTAACAATGACCATAGTCATATTTTCCTCGGCCAGCTGCCGGATCACCTTGAGTATCTCGCCGGTGAGCTCCGGGTCCAGCGCGCTGGTGGGTTCATCAAAAAACAGGATATCCGGCTTCATGGCCAAAGCCCTGGCGATGGCCACCCGCTGCTGCTGCCCGCCTGAAAGCTGGTACGGATAGGCATCCGCCTTATCCTCAAGTCCCATTTTTTTCAGCAGCGCCCCGGCGGACTCCAGGGCTTCCGCCTTTGACCGCTTCTGAACGCTTACCGGCGCGTCAATAATATTTCTCAGGACGGAATAATGGGGGAACAGGTTAAAGTTCTGAAACACCATGCCGAAACGGCTTCTCATACGCCGAAGCTCCGCCGGGGAAGCATAGACAGACCTGCCGTCCCGATCCGCCCGGGCGGCATATTTTCCGAGGTAGACCAGATCACCGCCGTCCATGGTCTCCAGCAGTGTGGCGCAGCGCAGAAGGGTGGATTTTCCGGAGCCGGAAGGCCCGATAATGGCCAGCACCTCCCCCGCCATGACGGAAATGGATACGCCCTTAAGCACCTCCATAGAGCCGAATTGCTTACTGCAGCCGTTGATTTCCAGTATTTTCACAAAAGCCGCCCCCTACCTATAATAATCCAGCGCCTTTTCAATGCGTTCCATCCCAAAGGCGACGATATAATTGAATACGTAATAAAACACGGCGGCTATGACAAAGGGCATCAAGGTTCCCTGGGAGACCGATATTCTTTCCGCCCAGGTAAACATTTC
>DIRC01000020.1:25880-26041 GCA_002427465.1 Clostridiales bacterium UBA5446
TTGGTCACCGGCGGCAGGATGCGCTTAATCACCTGGGGCAGCACGATCCTGAAAAAGGTCTGACGCTTTGTGTAGCCCAGAACGCTGGCCGCCTCATACTGGCCCGCGGGGATAGACTCAATACCCGCCCTGTAGATTTCCGCGAAATACGCGGCGTAGTT